>NZ_JAVRQA010000027.1:0-16757 GCF_032161845.1 Mycobacterium sp. | reverse complement strand
TCGACGGGGGCATGGAGTCCGGACACGCCTACGGCAAGTCGTTGCGCACGGTGAAGAGCTGCGTCGGCAGCGACTGGTGCCGTTACGGGCAACAGGATTCGGTGCAGATGGCCATCGGTCTCGAGCTCCGGTACCGCGGACTGCGCGCCCCGCACAAGATCAAGATGGGCGTCTCCGGTTGTGCGCGGGAGTGCGCCGAGGCGCGCGGCAAGGACGTCGGCGTCATCGCGACGGAGACCGGCTGGAATCTCTACGTCGGTGGAAATGGCGGCGCGACACCGAAACACGCGCAGTTGCTGGCCGGTGAGCTCGACGACGAGACGCTGATCCGCTACATCGACCGCTTCCTGATGTTCTACATCCGCACGGCAGACCGACTTCAGCGCACCGCGCCGTGGGTGGAGAGCCTCGAAGGCGGCCTCGACCACTTGCGCGACGTGGTCTGCAACGACTCGCTCGGCTTGGCAGCGGAGTTCGAGGACGCCGTCGCCAGGCACATCGACGGCTATGCCTGCGAATGGAAGGGGGTGCTGGACGATCCCGACAAGCTCTCGCGGTTCGTGTCGTTCGTCAACGCCCCCGAAGTTGCCGATCCGACAGTGGAATTCACCGAACGCTCGGGCCGCAAGGTGCCGATCGGCATGCCGACGGTCCGACGATAGGAGTAACCGTGACACTTCTCGACGATGCCAATGACGTTCAGGTCTGGACCGCGGCGTGTGACTATGCCCGCTTGCTGCCGGGCCGCGGTGCGGGCGTGTTGCTGCCCGACGGGGTCCAGGTCGCCCTGTTCCGCCTCGACGACGGGTCACTGTGGGCGATCGGAAACGTCGACCCGTTCTCGGGTGCGGCGGTGATGTCGCGGGGGATCGTCGGGGACCGGGCCGGGCGCGTGTGTGTGCAGTCGCCAATCAAGAAGCAGGCGTTCGCCCTCGATGACGGCACCTGCCTGGACGTCCCCGACGTGACGCTGCCGGTCTACCGGACCAGGATCGCCGACGACGGATGCGTCGAGATCGGGTCATAGCCTGTCGCCGAGCGCTACCGGCCGCCTAGGCGGCAATCGGCAGTCGCGCCCGCCGGAACCGACTCGCGATCAACCGCGCCACCCCGGGATGAGTGACGAGCGAAGCCGTCACGACGTCGGCACCGGACTGGTACAGCCTGTCTTGAAACAGCCCGTCCGCCAACAGGTATGACGCCACGACGATTCGCTGCGCCCCACGGGAGCGCATGGTGGTGACGGCGTCGGCGACACGTGGTTCACCGGTCGCCGCGTATGCGAGCTCGACCCGCGCACCGATGGCGGCCGACAGCAAGGTGGCCGTGATCCGAAGATCGCGTTTCGCGCGATCGTCGGATGTTCCGGCGGCGGCGAGGATCACCGAATCGCTAGGGCGCCAACCGGATTCGAGAAGGCGGTCGGTAATGACCCGTACGATGTGGGGCGACGGGCCGAGTGCATCGGTGACGGTCACGTCGGGGTGCCCGCTGGCCGCAACGAACGCAGGGATGTCGACGCGCACGTGGTGGCCGCTGGCGAGGAATGCGGGCACCACGACGGCGGGGCCGTCGGGGAGCGCGGAGAGCACGTCGGAAGGCGTCGGGCCGAGGACGTCGACGAACGCCGTGCGTACCCGTTGCCCCAGCTCTCTGCCCACCCGCTCGGCGAGGTCGGCGATCATCGCGACTCCGTCGGCCTTGCGGGTGCCGTGGGCGACGAGAAGCGGGTTCACGCGGCACCGACCGGGTGCTCGTCGACCGCCAGGCGATAGCCACGCTTCACCACCGTCGTGACGATGTGCTTGTCGCCCAGCGCCGTTCGCAATCGCAGCACCGCGGTCTCGACGGCGTGGGTGTCGGTGCCGCCACCGGGCAGCACGTTGAGCAGGTCGCCGCGCGACACCACGTTGCCAGGGCGGGCGGCCAGTGCGCGGATGGTCGCCATGCCCGCCGGCGGTAGTTCCTTGACGACGCCGTCGACGAGGACGCACGTGCCGCGGATCTCCAGGACGTGACCTGCCACGGTGACGGTCCTTGACTGCAGAAGTGGCAGTTCGTCGGTGATGTGACGGGCCAGTGCGCCGAGTCGCATCCGCTCGGGTGCCGACGTCGGCACCCCGAGTCGGACCAGGGGGCGGGCGGTCACCGGGCCGACGCACATCGCGTGGACGTCGGTCCGCAACGCCGCAAGTACCTTGTCCTCGATACCCATTTCGACGGCCCTCATCAGCATGGCCGCCACGGCGGGCGCCGAGGTGAAGCTGACCGCGTCGAACTTGCGATCGGCGATGCCGCCGACGAGCGCGTCGAAAGCACCGTCGCGTGGTACGGCGTGCCAGCGGTACACGCGAATCGGCACGACCTCGGCTCCCGCGGCGCGGAGCTCGTCGAGGAACTCGGGGAACGGATCCCACTCCGCGGTGGCGCCGTGCAGTTGGACGGCGATCCGCAGGCCTGCGATGCCGCCCTCGACCAGGTATTGCAGTACTTCGCGGGAGGACTCCGATTCCGGCGACCACTCCTCGGGCAGTGCGGCTGCCCGCAGTGCGCCGGTGGCCTTGGGTCCGCGGGAAACGATGCGGGCCTTGCTCAGCGCCGTGGTGAGGTCGCCGGCCAGCCCCCAGCCGTCGGCGGCGGCGATCCAGCCGCGCAGCCCGATGCCCGTCGTCGCGACTACTACGTCGGGCGGCGCGGCGATCAACGCCTCGGTGTGGCCGTGCAGTTCGTCGTCGTCGGGTAGCGGCACCATCTCGATGGCGGCGGCGCTGGTGACGATCGCACCGCGGCGGCGCAGCAACGTGCTCAACTCGTCGGCACGTCGGGCTGCGGTCACCGCCACCCGGAACCCGGTCAGTGGTGCCCAATCAGGGTCAGGCATGCCACCCAGTGAAGGCACTGCGTGTTGCGGTTTGGTTTCCTCGCCGTTGCCTGCGCATGTCTTAACAGGGGAACGGAGGTAGTGTCCGTGAACTTCGTCTCACGAACCGCGGAACCCCGCCGTGAGGTGCATATCCGATGGTCACCACGGGTCGCCGTCGCGGTAGTCGCAGGTGATCTCGCCGGTGGTGTCCAGGTCGGCGTTCAGCGGCAACACGAAGACCGCGTCGTCGTCGTCGGGGGTCGGGGTCAGCCCGGACGGCGCCAGCACCGAGGTCGGACCCTGCCAGGGGAGCCAGCCGCGGGAGGCGTAGATGTGCCTGCCCGCCTCCGACGAGCTGAGGGCGCCCAGCTGGTAGGCGCCGCGTAACACCTGTTCGAGGGCATCCATCACGGCCATCGCGAGGCCTTGGCCGCGCCAGTCCTCCCGCACCGCGACGGCCTCGAGATAGCCGCAGCGCAGTGCTGCGCCCTGATGGATCATCCGGCGTTGCACCACCGCGCCGTGCGCGACCAGCGCACCGCGAACGCAGATCAGCGCGTGCATGCCGCCCAATGCGTGCTCCCAGTCGGCGTCGGTGAAGTCGATCTCGCCATCGGCGAAGGCATCGAGGAGCATCTGGCGGGCGTCCTCACGCGTCTCGCCATCGAGATCGGACGTGTGAACCAGGCGCGCGGTGTGGAGCACACCTCGTTCCTACCAGGGGCTGACGACTAAAACTACCGCCCGCGTGGACGCGACCAGTGCATCCGCACGTGTTGACCCGGTCGCACCTGGGCGACCCTGTCGATGTCCTGATCGGCCACCACGCCGACGACCGGATAGCCGCCGGTCACCGGATGGTCGGGGCCAAGGATCACGGGTAAACCGTTGGGCGGCACCTGAATCGCTCCACGGCAAGCGCCTTCGCTGGGGAGTTGGCGGTCGGGCCAGCGAAGCTCCATGGGGCGGCCCACCAGTCGCATCCCGACGCGATCGCTGCGATCCGAGGCCACCCAGTCGGTGTGCACCAGCGCGTGCGGATTCATGAACCAGTCGTCGCGTGGGCCAGGCACGACCAAGAGCTCGATCAGGTCCGTCACGATGGGGGCGACGGGCGCCTGGTCGAGTTCGGGAAACTCGGCGGTGTGCTCGCCGATGGACAGCACGTCGCCTGGCCTGAGCGGCTGCGGGCCGATCGCCGACATCACGTCGTAGCTGCGGGAGCCCAGCATCGGTTCGGCGTCGATGCCGCCACGGACGGCGAGGTAGCTCCGCAGGCCCGAGCGCGGTGCGCCGAGCGAGATCACCTGCCCGTCGTGGGCGTAGTGAATGCTGTTGGTGCCGAAGGGAAGTCCATTCAGCGACGGATCGGCGTCGGCGCCGGTGACGGCGATCGCGACGTCACCGCCGCGGACGCGTGCCGACAACCCACCGAACGTGACCTCGATGGTGGCGCGGTCGTGCGGGTTGGCCACCAGTCTGTTGGCCAGCGAGTGGGAGCGACGGTCGGCGGCGCCGGAGCGGGTGACACCCATGTGGGCAAGCCCTGGTCTGCCAAGGTCTTCCAACAGCGCCAGCGGGCCGGTCTTCAGGATTTCGAGAGTGGTCATCGTCCGCTCCTATCCGATCGCCCGGAACTGCACCCACGTGCCCGGGGTCAGGAGCGCGGGTGGGTCGCGTTCGATGTCCCAGAGGGCCGCATCGGTGCGTCCGATCAACTGCCAGCCGCCCGGCGTCTCCCTGGGGTAGATGCCGCTGAATTCGCCTGCCAGCCCAACGGAGCCGACGGGCACCTTGGTGCGGGGTTCGGCTCGGCGCGGGACGTGCAGCCGTTCGTCACCGCCGACCAGATAGGCGAAGCCGGGAGCGAACCCGCCGAAACCCACCCGCAGCGGTGCAGCGGTATGGGCGGCGACGACCTGGTCGGGGGAGAGTCCGGTGAGGCGTGCCACCTCGTCGAGGTCTTCACCGTCGTAGACGACGTCGATGGTGACGTCGATGGTGACGTCGGCGCGAGGGCTGTCGACGGTGCTCCCGGCCGCCTCCACGCAAAGTTTTTCGAGGCGGGCTCGCGTCGATGCCTGGTAGCGGTGGCCGGCAAGTTTGAGCAGCACCGTTCGCGAGGCAGGGACGATGTCGAGGACGCCGGGCAGACCGGCGTCGCGCAGCGCGTCGTACCAGGCCAGCACCTCGGCCGTGCTGTCGAAGTCGAGCAGCAGGGCCTGATCCCCGTAGTCGTGAACCGTGCCGAGGGACGCCACGTTCAACACTTCAGCCGAGACCGTCATCTGTTCAAGCTACCCATGAGTAGCTACGTTTACGGTAAGTCTTAGGACCTCGCCAGAGGAGCCTCAGAGATGCTTCAGACCGCGGGCTCGTACGTCGGCTCTCTGCGCTTGATGGACGCGATCACGCGGTAGGTGATGGGCAGCATGACCACTTCGACGCCGGTCTTGTAGAGCCAACCGAGCGCGGTGTAAACGGCGAAGTCGCGGAAGCTGGTGATGCCGATAGCGCTTGCCGCAATGCTGCAGAACACCAACGTGTCACCGAGCTGGCCGGCGAACGTCGACCCGACGAGGCGCGCCCAGAGGTGCTTCTCCTTGGTGCGCTCCTTGATGGCGACGACGACCCACGCATTGATGGTCTGCCCGACGATGAAGCCGGCGAGTCCGGCGATGATCAGTTGGGTGTACGCGTGCACGACGTTCTCCAGCGCCGCCTGGTTCTCGTAGAAATCGGCGGCTGGCAGATAGATCGTCACCCAGAACGCCAGTGCGGCCAGCACATTCATCGAGAAGCCGAGGACGATTGCGCGGCGTGCTGCCTTGAAGCCGTACACCTCGGATAGCACGTCGCCGATGACGTAGGTCAGGGGGAAGACGATGAAGCCGCCGTCGGTGATGATCGGACCGAACGCCACACCCTTGGTGGCGGTGACGTTCGAGATGATGACGAGCGCCGTGAACACCGCGACGAGAATTGGATAGTAGGTCGAGCCCACCTGTGCGAATCCTGTGGGGTGCGCTGACTTCTCGGGTGTCTGGCTGGTCACCCGGTCATCTTGTCAGGTGAGCACTCTTGCGATCATCGGCGGTAGCCGATCGGCCACCACGGGGTAGGACAACACCGATGTGAACGCCAGCGCGCCTGCGAGGTCCTTGCCCGTGAAGACGTTCCGGTTCGTCTTGGTCGACTTCAGGGTGGCGAACGTGGGGTCGGCGATCAGTGCCGCCTGCTCCTCGTCGCTCTCGGTCTTCCACACGACGACGTCGGCGGTGTCGAGCACCGACGCCAGCTTGTCGCGCGGCACCTGAGCCCGGTCGTCCTTCACGAAGGCGTTGAGTCCGTCCGGCACCGCGAAGCCCATCTGCGCCAGGAACTCGGTGCGCCAGCCAGGCGGGGTGACGTCGTATTCGTCCTGGTAGGCCGTCGCGCTGACCACCACGACCTTCTTGCCGTTGAACGTCGGGTTGTTCTTTCCGACGTCGGTGAACTTGGCATCGACGTCGGCGACGAGCTTGGTCATGTCGTCGAACTTGAACACCGCCTGACCGATGGTGTTCGCCTGGTCCTTCCACGGTTCGAAGAACGCGCTCTGACCGGACTGCGCGACGGTCGGCGCGATGGCGGACAGCTTCGTATAGGTGTCCTGGTCGAGACCTGCATTGGTCGCGACGATGAGATCGGGTTTGAGCGCGGCGATCTGATCGACATGGATGCCATCGTTCAGGTTCAGCACGACCGGCTGTGCGGAACCGAGTTTCGGTTGGGCCCAAGGCCATACGCCGAACGGTTCACCGCCGAACCAGTCGGTGATGGCAATCGGCACGACCCCAAGCGCAAGTAGGTCGTCCTGCTCGGTGAATCCCGCGCTGACGACCCGGCTCGGCGCCGCCTTGATCTTGGTCTCGCCAAAGACGTGTTTGACGGTGACCGACCCGTCGCCGGCAACCGTGCCGGGTTTGTTCGAGCCGCAGGCCACGGTCGTCAAGGCGAGGCCTGCGGACATGGCCAGGAAACTCCGTCGGGACCAGATAGATGGCACGTGGCCGAGCGTAATCTCCCATCCGGCGAGGTGACCGCCGGACACGATTTAATCCTCGTCGGTGAAGGCCTCGAGGTACTCGTCGTAATCCTTGACGGCACCGCGGATCTCCTCTGCGGCGCGTTCCCAGGACTCGGTGATGTCGGCGCGTGCCGCATCTGCTCGAGCGGCGACGTCGCGACGCTCACGGCCCACGGCGTCCCTGACGTTGCCACCGCGGGCGGCAATGGTCGCGACGGTGAACGCGGAGTCGATCGCCGACGCGGCCACGTCGCCTTGAGCGCGGAGGACGGTTTCGGCGACGTCGGCGGCGCCGACTACCACCGCGTTGGGCAGGGTGGCCTGGTTGCCCACGTACTCACCGATCGCGGTCCGCACTCGGGTTCCGGTGCTCGAGACCACTGCTTGCACCTCGGTGCGCGTGTTGGCAAGTGCGGCGGGCAGCGTTGCGCCACCACGGATCTCGTCGACCACGCTGGCAGGGGCGTGGACGAGGGCCGCCGACACGTCCGTTGAGGCGCCGACGAGCTGGGCGCCCAGGCTCTGGCCCGCACCGAGCTGGCGCTCCAGGACGTGGCGGATCACGATTCCGCGGGTCGCCGCCGGCTCGACGACCTCGATGGTCACCTCGCTGGCTTCTAGTTCGAGCGGGGTGTCGTGATCGGTCATGGCGGTTCCTTCCGGCGCGGGTCATCGGACGATCGCCAGTCCACACCGACAACCCGACTCGCAGCCGGCGGGCGGACTACGTCCTGATGAATCCCTTGTTGCGCATCAGGAAGTCCGCGAGGAAGCCGTCGTGCGGGATGTGGGGTTTGGCGAACTGGGTGGGACGGCCGCCGCGGTAGACGCTGGCGAGCTCCGCAACGGAGCCAGGCCGTCATCCCTGGACCAACCGGAGACCCACACACACGGGAAGGGCAGCTCGACGTTGATGGTGTCGACGTCGGTCTGCGCATGACGTCCCTGTCGGGTGGCGGTCAAACACAGACTGGCGCAACGGCGAACGATCGGCGACCTTGGAGTGAACTGTGAAAGTGTCGTAGCCCGATTCGAGCTTCGCGACCGGGGTATTCGCCGTCAACGGCGAACGTCGCCGGATCAGTCCTCATTGCGGAGGTGGCGGCCCATGCTGCACAGCGTCGTTCTTGCGGCTTCAGACAACATCATGGCGGCAGGGTTCATCCTCCGCGGCATCAAGGGCATCTTCGTCGCGATCGGCAGCATCATCGCCGCCATCGTCTGCGCGGTGATCGCCGGAACGAAGGGCCGGAGTGCGATCGGGTGGGGGATTCTCGGGCTCTTCTTCAGCATCCTCACGCTGATCGTCGTGATCGTGATTCCCAGCAAGAAGAGTTGACCCGCGGCCAATCACGCCTCCGTGGGTGCATGCTTGATAGGCGTCCCTGGGAGTGACCATGAGTACACAACAGCGTTTGATTCGTTCGGCTCTGCTGGCGGTGGGCCCGTTCGTGGTGGGCGTGGCCGGTCTCGTCGGCGCACCCGTCGCTGCGGCAGGCTGCAACGACTCCAGCGGAACGGTCGTCTGCGCCCAGGGGGACATCCGCGGAACGCATGGTCCGGCCCCGGCCCGATCCGACCTCGGCGCCTGGGGTACCTGGTGCAACGACTCGGTGTGCTTCAGCGGTGGTGGGCTCGGGATCGTGGTCGGGCCATGACCGCGCGCCGCAGCCGCTGCTAACCGATCGCGAGGAGGACGCCGAGGCCGATCATGGTCACGGCGATCAGGGAGTCGAGAACCCGCCACGTGACGGGCCTGGCGAACAGGCCGGAAAGCTGGCGTGCGCCCAAGCCGAGTCCGGTGAACCAGACCGCGCTGGCGGCCACCGCTCCGGCGCCGAACAGCCAGCGCTCCTCGCGGTGTTCGTTCGCCAGGGCACCGAGAAGTACGACCGTGTCGAGGTACACGTGCGGGTTCAGAAACGTCAGCGCGGCACACGTGACGAGTACCTCGGCCAGCCGGGCCGGCATCACGTCCGAAGGCGTCAACGACGCGGGACGCCATGCGCGCTTGGCTGCCCACAAGCCGTAGCCGACGAGGAAGGCGGCGCCGCCGAACTTGGCGACGTTCAACGCACTTGGGTGGGCGCCGATCAGCGCGCCGACGCCCGCGATGCCCGCGGCGATCAGCACGATGTCCGACAGGGTGCACATGGCCACCACGGGCAGTACGTGCTCGCGTCGGATGCCTTGGCGCAGGACGAACGCGTTCTGGGCGCCGATGGCGGCGATCAGCGCGAAGGAGGCCAGGAATCCGATGACGAGCGGGGAGTTCATGCCTCGAACGTAAGATGCTGGCACTCGCCAGTCCAGCTAATGATTCTTACGCAACATTAGAACAGCTAATGCGACTTTGATGGCCAACAGTCGGCGACTCTCGCGCCATCCTGGCCGGATCTCGTCGGTGTATGGCGCAATCCGTGGCTTCGACGACCCGCACGCGGCCCTAATGTCGAAGGCGATGTCCGCGATCCTGCTCAGCATCCACGTCATCGTCGCCATCCTCGCGATCGGCCCGATCGCGGTGTCGGCAAGCATCTTTCCGCGATATGCGGCAGTGGCGCCCGTGGCGGGCGTTCTGCACCGGATCTGCGTTACCTACGCGGCGGTCGGCGTGGCGGTGCCGCTGCTGGGGATCGCGACGGCAGCGGCGATGGGCGTGCTCACCGACGTGTGGGTGCTGGTGTCCATCGCGCTAACTGCCGTCGCGGCGGTGATCCTGATGGCGAGCATCCTGCCCGCGCAACGCGCGGTTCTGGCCGGCGGGCCCCCGGCTCGGCTCGCGATGACCACGGGGGTATTCAACTTGTTGTGGGTGGCCGTGACGATTCTGATGATCGTGCGGCCCGGATCGTCGACGGGGGTCTAGGAACGTCGTGTCCAAATCCCGACGATTGTTGGCCAGCCAGCCACTGGCGGTGCCCCACCGCGGTTCGGCACTGTGATGGCATGACGACCAAGGAACAGGCCCCAACACCCGTCGACATCAGCAATGCGGCCCAATGGAGCCTCCCCGATTCCGACATCTGTTCAGCAGCTTTGCAATTGACGTTCGACGTCTCGCCGGCGCTCATCACCAACCACAGTGTCCGCAGTTATCTCTTCGCGCGCGAACTCGCTGCCGCCAAGGGGCTGCGTGGCGACGTCGATTACGACGACGAACTCGTCTTCCTGGCGTGCATCCTCCATGACCTCGGCATCACCGACCACGGTGGCGGCGATCAGCGATTCGAGGTCGATGGAGCAGATGCAGCAGCGCGCTTCCTTCGCGAACACGGGATATCCGACGAACGCGTTGTCACGGTATGGCAGTCGATTGCCCTGCACACCAGTCTCGGCCTGGCGCACCGGTTTGGCCCGGAACAGGCCGTATCTCATTTCGGGATCTCACTTGACATCAGCGGCAGCGAGAAGGACCTTCTCTCAACGGGCTTCGCCGAACGGGTCCACGCGGCGTGGCCCCGTCACGATCTCGGACATGCGATCGCCGAACTCATCGCGCGCGACATACGATCCAACCCGACGAAGAGCCCGCCCTTCACGTTTCCTGCCCACCTGAACGAACTCATCAACGGAAACTCGATTTCGTTCCTCGACGTGGTGAAGAATTCGGGCTGGGGCGATCAGCCCCTGACGGAGGGTGCCACCTATCACGTTGGGCGAGAATGGGATTGATTCACCCGAGCGCTGGGAAAGCCCGCGAAGGCTGAGCTGGCAATATCTCGGCAGCTGGCCTTAATATTGCCAACGCCGGTGGTATGGTGCTGGGATGCGCACCGTGGCTGTCCTCGCCTTATCGGACGTCATCGCCTTCGACCTCAGCACCGCCGTCGAAGTGTTCGGACGAGTCCCGCTGCCCGACGGCTCGAGTGGTTACCACGTGCAAGTGTGCGGAACGGAGCCGAATGTCACGGCCGGACCGCTCCGCATCGGCACCGACCACGGTCTCGAGGCCTTGGCCGACGCAGACACGATCATCGTGCCTGGCCGCAACGACGTCACCGCTGAAACATCGGCCGAGGTGATCGCTGCACTACGCTCCGCGTTCGCCGGTGGCGCCCGCATCGCATCGATCTGCACGGGCGCCTTCACACTGGCCACCGCCGGCCTGCTCGACGGTAAGCGTGCCACCACGCACTGGATTGCGGCCGACCTCTTTCGCGCTGCTTTTCCAGCGGTTCACCTTGACCCCGACGTCCTCTACGTCGACGAGGGCCAAATACTGACCTCCGCCGGTGCCTCGGCCGGCCTCGATCTGTGTCTACACATGGTGCAATGCGACTACGGTGCAGCGGTTGCGGCCGCCGCCGCAAGGCTCGCAGTGGCGCCCCTCCACCGCAGCGGCGGCCAAGCGCAGTTCATCGTCCGAAACCAGCTGCCCGTCAACAACATCGGAGAGGCAACCGAGCTGGATCGGGTGCTGGCGTGGATCGAGACGCACGCGCACCGCGACTTGACACTGACGGATGTCGCACACCGCGCCGCCATGAGTATCCGCACCCTCAACCGCAGGTTTCAGGCCGAAACCGGCCAGACTCCAATGCAGTGGGTCACCGGGGTACGGATCCGCCACGCACAGCAATTTCTCGAGACCACCTCATACGGCGTGGAACGGATCGGCCGCGAAGTCGGCTTCACGTCATCGGCCAACTTTCGCGAACAGTTTCGCCGACTCACTGGAGTAGCGCCGCAAACCTATCGCAACACATTCAAAGAACGCATCGCAGGATGAGCTGCCGATCAGCCAGTTGGGCTGCGGACCCGGGTGTTTGGCCGACGCCCGTGCCACGATGGACGGCAATGTCCGGAATCGGAGCTGAAGGGTGAGATGGTGAGCGTCGATGGAACGCCCCGGCCGACCAAGGCCGATGTAGCGCGTCTCGCCAACGTTTCGACTGCCACTGTCAGTTACGTGCTCAACAACGCCGCGGGCCGGTCCATCTCACCCCGGACCAGGGAGACAGTTCACCGCGCCGCCAAGCAGCTCGGATACCGCCCCAACTTGGCGGCCCGCAACCTGGCGCGGGGCGGCAGTGGCGTGGTGCTCTACGTCATGCCGCGGATGGCGCCGGGTGAATTGCCCATCGAGGTCGGCAGCCGGCTCACCACGGCACTCGCCCGCCGCGGCATCGTGCACGCCGTGCAGTTCGAAACCGAGGATGATCAGAACATCGTCGAAGCCATCGCCGACCTGAATCCCATCGCAGTGACGAGTCTGTTTCCACTCACCGGCACCGCCGCAGCGGCCGTCGAAGCCGCGGGTGTCCCCCAAATCCATCTCGGTAGCGGGCAGTTGCAGGAGATCGGCACGCTCCACTTGTCGGTCGGCGAGATGCGGGTAGACCATTTGGTGTCACGGGGTCACAGTGCGCTCGCGTTCGCGTACTCCGGCGTCACGAAATGGCGGCCCCTCGGCGATTATTGGCTGCCGGGGATACGTGCTGCGGTTGGCAGTCGAGGTCTCCCGGAGGTGGCCGTTGACGCGGTCACCGCAGGAGACGCGGCCGATGTGGTGTCGGGCTGGGTGAAAGGCGGTGTGACGGCGGTCTGTGCGCAGAGCGACGACACGGCGTTGGTGGTCTTGCACGGCATTCGGCAGGCCGGCTTGCGCTGCCCGGAGGACCTCGCGGTCATGGGAGTCGATGCGAACACGGCTGGCGAGGTCAGTGCGCCACCGCTGACCACGGTGGCGTTCGACGCTCATGCGATCGTCGAACTCGGCGTCGCGGTGATGATGGCCGAGCTGGGCTACCCCGAGGAAGAAGTTGAGTCGACGGCCGCCGATATCGCGACCCTCATTTGCCGCGCATCAACCTGACCGCCTGTCGGTCCGGGCTTCATCCTTAGCGGAGCTAGACATTTGCCGGTTACGCGCGTAACTTGAAGCGCGTCCTCGTGGGGGACGCTAGATGAGACGAGGAAGAAATGTCGGTGAATGGCCGCCGTAAGAACTTGGTCATCGGCGCGAGTGGATTTCTCGGCTCCCATGTGACTCGCCAGCTCGTCGCGGCAGGCGAAGACGTCCGCGCCATGATCCGAAAGACCAGCCCCACCAAGGGAATCGACGACCTCGACGTCGAACGCTGCTACGGAGACATCTTCGAGACCTCCGCACTGCGAACCGCGATGAGCGGATGCGACGTCGTCTACTACTGCGTGGTCGACGCACGGATGTGGCTGCGCGACCCTGCGCCGCTGTTCCGCACCAACGTCGATGGACTTCGCAATGTGCTCGACGTCGCCGTCGAGCACGATCTCCGCAAGTTCGTATTCACCAGCACCACGGGCACATTGGCGATCAGTGACGCAGGGCCGGTCACCGAGGACGATCCGCACAACTGGGATCAGGGCGGCGCCTACATCCAGTCCCGCGTGGCCGCCGAAGACCTCGTGATGCAGTACGTCCGCGACAAGGGCCTGCCCGCCGTCGCGCTATGCATCTCCACCACGTACGGTCCGTGCGATTGGCAGCCGACACCGCACGGATCCCTGATTGCGCGCGTGGCATCGGGCAAGTTCCCGTTCTATCTCGGCTTCTCCTCAGAGGTCGTCGGGATTGAAGATGCAGCGCGCGCAATGCTTCTTGCGGCCATCCGCGGCAAGAACGGGCAGCGCTACATCATCTCCGACCGCTACATGAGCACGCGCGATGTGCATTCGATCGCAGCCGAAGCCGCCGGTGTGAAGTCGCCGCGCGTCGGGATACCGCTCAAACTTCTATATGCCGCGGCGTACGTCAACGACCTTGCAGCGCAACTACTTCGGCGCGACTTGCCATTCGCAGTCGTTGGCTTGCGGATGGCCGAACTGATGTCACCACTGGACCACGGCAAGGCGGTACGTGAACTCGGCTGGATACCCCGGCCGGCAGAAGAGTCAATCCGCAAGGCGGCTCAGTTCTTCACTACGCAGCGCTGCTGAAGAGCCGACGCGATACGACCTGCCTGCCCGTGTCGCGACCGATCAACGCACCTCAATTGATTGCCGTTCGCTGATGTGACGTCCGCTACACTCCTGGTTACGCGCGTAACTTACGCGCGTAACCAGAAGGGATTCGGCCCGTGACCACGGCGAAGCGGTCGGAGAGGCGGATTGGCGTGGCACACGACCCGTGTCAACCGGCCACCTGCCGATCGTCCGCCGGTGACCACGAGTTCGAAAGATCCCAATCAAAGAGGAGAACAGATATGCCAGTACGAATTCACCGCCGGTTCCCAGCGAGATCAGGCGAGCGACGCATGCTGCGCGCCGCCGTGGCGTTCGGCGCGGCGGCCATGATGCTGGGTGGCGTCGGCGTCCCGACCGCTAGCGCTGACCCGGTGCTGCCGCTGCCGGCGCTCTGCGGCTTTACGTCGCCCGGGGACGACACCGGTACCGAGGTCGATGCGATCAAGACGCTCAAGGCGACCTACTTCTCGAACATCGACGCGAAGAACTGGACCGGCCTGAGCACACTCCTCTCCCCGAACGTCGTGGAGGACACCTTGTGCAGCGCCGGCCCCATCTTCTACGGCAGGGACCCGTTCATCGCCTTCCTGAAGCTCACGCTCGGTGGCGCCACTACCCACCATCAGGGCACCGACCCGCACATCAAGCTGACGTCCGCGACGACTGCCGCCGGCCTGTGGACGTTGGAGGACGTCCTCGTCTTCGGCGGCGTCCTCGGGGTGCACGGCTACGGCCATTACAACGATCACTACGAAAAGGTCAACGGTCAGTGGGTAGTCAAGGACTCCAAGCTGACCCGCACCCGCATCGACATAGTCGATCCCAACACCAACGCCGTGATCCAGGCGAACGCGTCTCTCCTTGACGTCGCCGCCAAGGTCAAGGCGATCACCGGGTAGTACTTCTGGCAAAGGCGGGAGACGTCGTCGTGGTCTCCCGCCTTCGTCATGTCCTGCTCCTCGTGCGAAAGTGCTGGTGTGACAACCTTCGTCGTCGATGCACAGGTGGCCATCGACCTCGCCGCCAACGGTGCGACCATCCCACCGGAGCACAGCCTGGCGGCTCCCACGCTACTGCGCTCGCAGGCGCTCGCCCTCGTGTACGAATCGGTGCACCGCGGCGAGATCGACGAACGGACCGGCCGCAAGGTTCTCGACGACATCCGTGGGCTGCGAATCCGGCTCCTCGGCGACCGAGCACTGCAGGACCAAGCGTGGCGAGTAGCCGCCAAGCTCAACTGGCCGGACACCTACCGGGCCGAGTACATCGCACTGACCCAGCTGCAGGCGGACGCGCTGGCCACCGCGGACGGGGAACTGGCCGCCGCGGCGCGGGCATTCGTCGAAACCGTGTCCCCGGCCGACATCCTGCGGTCCTAAGAGCCCGGTCGCTCTTCGGCCAGCCGCACGGCGTGCAACTAGTCCACCTGCAGTGGGCTTAATATCATCCATTTACATTAGAATCACTAATGTGACTCTGGATGCCCAGCAGATGGCGGCCTTCGCGGCAGTCGTCGGGTTGGGTTCCTTCGATGCGGCGGCCGCGAAGCTGCACGTGACGCCATCGGCCATCAGTCAGCGGATCAAGGCACTCGAGCACGGTGTCGGCCAGGTGTTGGTGAAGCGGGAGAAGCCTTGTACGGCAACGGCAGCGGGCATTCCGCTGCTCCGGTTGGCGGCACAGACTGCATTGCTGGAAGCCGAGGCGCTTGCCGAGATGGGGGGCGGTCCAGTGGAACGCACCCGGGTGGCGCTCGCGGTCAATGCCGACTCGATGTCCACCTGGTTCACCGCAGTCTTCGGCCGACTGCCGCATGTGTTGTTCGACGTTCGGATCGAGGACCAAGACCACTCTGCGCGGTTGCTGCGGGAGGGCGCGGTGATGGGTGCCGTCACCACCGAGCGCACGCCGGTGCCCGGTTGTCGCACTCAATCGATCGGTGTGATGCGGTATGTGCCGGTGGCGAGCCCTGGATTCGTCGAGCGGGAACTGCCCGAAGGCGTCACGGCGGTTTCGATGGCGGCGGCCCCGTCGCTTGCGTGGAATCGTGATGACGCCTTGCAGGACATGTTGTTGCGCAAGGTTTTCCGTCGGCCGATCGACCGCCCGGTGCACTACGTGCCCACTGCGGAGGGGTTTCGGGCAGCAGCGGTGGCCGGGTTGGGGTGGGCCATGTACCCGGAGCGGGCGGCCGAGACGGCGTTGCACGACGGCTCGTTCGTCCGGATCGCCGACGCGCATCTCGACGTGCCATTGTTCTGGCAGTGTTGGAAGTTGGACAGCCCGACGATCGACGCCGTCACCAACGCGGTGCGGTCCGCAGCTGCGGACCTTGGCCGGCGATAGGCCCGTCAGTGTTTGGCGAGGGTGAATTGACAGACGTCGGTGTAGCCGTCCCGGAACAGGTCGGCGCAGCCGGTCAGGTATCTGACGTAGCGCTCATAAACCTGCGGGGACTGGATGGCCAAGGCCTCGTCACGGTGCGATTCCAATGCGGCGGCCCACAGATCGAGCGTCCGGGCGTAGTGCGGTTGCAGCGACTGCACCTGATCGACCGAGAAACCCGCCCTTGCGGCATGTTCGGTGACGATGTCGGTGCAAGGCAGCTGCCCGCCGGGAAAGATCTCGTCGAGGATGAACTTGATGAACCGCAACAACGTCATCGTGATGTGCAGTCCGCGTTGCCGCGCGGTTTCGGCGTCGACCGCGAGGATGGTGTGCAGCAACATGACCCCATCCGGTGGCAGCCTGTCATGGGCGAAGGTGAAGAAGTCGCCGTAGCGGTTGGCGCCGAAGTGTTCGAACGCCCCGATCGAGACGATCCGATCGACCGGCTCTTGGAACTGCTCCCAGCCGTTGAGTAGAACCCGTTTGGCA
>NZ_JAVRQA010000026.1:0-8205 GCF_032161845.1 Mycobacterium sp. | reverse complement strand
CAGGCGGCCAGGCAGAAGCGGATGCTGCGCTTCGCCAACATGGAACTGCTGGAGAGCGTGGCCCCCAAGCGGCCCGCCCGCTGGCGGCACCTGTCCGCGATCCTGCTGGTGCTGTCGCTGGTGCTCTTCACCATCGCCATGGCCGGCCCGCAGAACGACGTCAGGACACCGCGCAACCGCGCCGTGGTGATGCTGGTGATCGACGTGTCGCAGTCGATGCGGGCCACCGACGTCGCGCCAAGCCGACTGGCCGCCGCCCAGGAGGCTGCCAAGCAGTTCGCCGACCAGTTGACGGCAGGCATCAACCTCGGGCTGATCGCCTACGCGGGCACCGCGACGGTGCTGGTGTCGCCGACGACCAACCGCGACGCCACCAAGGCCGCCATCGACAAGCTGCAACTGGCCGACCGCACGGCGACGGGTGAGGGCATCTTCACCGCGCTGCAAGCCATCGCGACGGTTGGCGCGGTCATCGGCGGTGGCGACGCCCCGCCGCCCGCGCGCATCGTCCTGATGTCCGACGGCAAGGAGACGGTGCCGTCGAACCCGGACAATCCGAAGGGCGCCTATACCGCCGCCCGCACCGCCGACGACCAGGGCGTGCCCATCTCCACGGTGTCCTTCGGCACGAAGTACGGCTACGTCGAGATCAACGGCCAACGCCAGCCCGTGCCGGTCGATGACGAGATGCTGCAGAAGATCGCCGAACTGTCCGGCGGCAACGCCTACACGGCGTCGAGCCTGGAGCAGCTCAAGGCCGTGTTCACCTCACTGCAGGAGCAGATCGGCTACGAGACCATCAAGGGCGACGCGAGTGTGGGATGGCTCCGACTCGGCTCGCTGGTGCTTGCGCTCGCGGCCCTGGCCGCACTGCTGATCAACCGCCGGCTACCCGGCTGACGAGCCCGGCCGATTTCGGCCGGGCCTACGCGAGACGATAGGTTGACGGTCATGCCGGACTTCGTTTCACGCTCTGTTCTGGTCACCGGTGGCAATCGCGGCATCGGCCTCGCGATCGCGCAGCGGCTGGCGGCGGACGGTCACAAGGTCGCCGTCACACACCGTGGCTCCGGGGCGCCCGACGGGCTCTTCGGGGTCGTGTGTGACGTCACGGACAACGCCGCCGTCGATCGCGCCTTCACCGAAGTCGAGGAGCATCAGGGCGCGGTCGAGGTGCTGGTGTCCAACGCGGGCATCTCCGCCGACGCCTTCCTGATCCGGATGACCGAGGAGAGGTTCGAGAAGGTCATCGACGCCAACCTCACCGGCGCGTTCCGGGTGGCCCAGCGGGCCTCGCGCAGCATGCAGCGCAAGCGGTTCGGCCGGATCATCTTCGTCGGTTCGGTCTCCGCCAGCTGGGGGATCGGCAACCAGGCCAACTACGCGGCCTCCAAGGCCGGCCTGATCGGCATGGCCCGCTCGATCTCCAGGGAACTATCCAAGGCCGGGGTCACCGCAAACGTGGTGGCGCCCGGGTACATCGACACCGAGATGACCCAGGCGCTGGACGAGCGCATTCAAGCGGGTGCGCTCGAGTTCATCCCCGCGAAGCGGATCGGCACCGCAGAAGAGGTCGCCGGGGCCGTCAGCTTCCTGGCGTCCGAGGACGCCAGCTACATCGCCGGCGCGGTGATCCCCGTCGACGGCGGCATGGGCATGGGCCACTAAGAGAGAGAAGGACTTTCACATGGCAGGGTTTCTCGAGGGCAAACGGATCCTCGTCACCGGCATCATCACCGATTCGTCGATCGCGTTCCACATCGCGAAGGTCGCCCAGGAGGCCGGCGCAGAGCTGGTGCTGACGGGGTTCGACCGGATGAAGCTGATCCAGCGGATCATCGATCGTCTACCGAATCCGGCTCCGCTGTTGGAACTCGACGTGCAGAACTCCGAGCACCTCTCGACCCTCGCGCAGCGCGTCACCGAGGTGATCGGTGAGGGCAACAAGCTCGACGGCGTCGTGCACTCGATCGGCTTCATGCCACAGACCGGGATGGGCATCAACCCGTTCTTCGACGCGCCCTACGAGGACGTCGCGAAGGGCATTCACATCTCGGCGTACTCGTACGCGTCGCTGGCCAAGGCCCTCCTGCCGATCATGAACTCCGGCGGCGGGATCGTGGGAATGGACTTCGACCCAACTCGTGCCATGCCCGCCTACAACTGGATGACCGTCGCCAAGAGCGCACTCGAGTCGGTGAACCGCTTCGTCGCCCGTGAGGCGGGACAGTACGGGGTTCGCTCGAATCTGGTTGCCGCAGGACCTATCCGGACGCTGGCCATGAGCGCCATCGTCGGCGGCGCGCTCGGCGACGCCGCAGGCGATCAGATCAAGCTGCTCGAGGAGGGCTGGGATCAGCGCGCGCCGCTGGGATGGAACATGAAGGATCCGACCCCGGTCGCAAAGACGGTGTGCGCCTTGATGTCCGACTGGCTACCCGCCACCACCGGCACGATCGTCTACGCCGACGGCGGCGCCAGCACTCAGTTGCTGTAGAGGATCGACCGCGGTGACCTTCGACGCCCTTCTGGTGCTGTCCTTCGGTGGCCCCGAGGGACCCGAGCAGGTACGGCCCTTCCTGGAGAACGTCACCCGTGGTCGCAACATCCCGCCGGAACGCCTCGACGGCGTCGCCGAGCACTACCAGCACTTCGGTGGGGTCTCACCGATCAACGGGATCAACCGTGCGCTGATCGAGCAGTTGCGCGCCGAGATCGGCCGCCGCGGGGAGCACCTGCCGGTCTACTTCGGAAACCGCAACTGGGACCCGTTCGTGGAGGACACCGTCGCGCAGATGCGCGACGACGGCGTTCGCCGGGCCGCGGTGTTCGCGACGTCCGCCTGGGGTGGCTACTCGGGTTGTACCCAGTACAACGAGGACATCGCTCGGGCGAGGGCCGCGGTCGGGGAGGGGGCGCCCCAGCTGGTCAAGCTCCGCCAGTACTTCGACCACCCTCTCTTCGTGGAGATGTTCGCCGACGGCATCGAGGCGGCGCGCGCAGCCCTGCCAGAGGACCTGCGGCCCGACGCGCGAATGGTGTTCACCGCCCACTCGGTGCCCGTGGCCGCCGACGAACGCCAGGGTCCCCGGCTCTACAGCAGACAGGTCGCCCGTGCGACGCGGCTGGTCGCCGAGGCGGCGGGATGCGGCGACTACGACCAGGTATGGCAATCGCGATCGGGACCTCCGCAGGTGCCGTGGTTGGAACCCGATGTGGGCGATCACCTTTCGGCGCTTGCCGATGCGGGCACCAAAGCCGTGGTGGTCTGCCCGATCGGCTTCGTCGCCGATCACATCGAGGTCGTGTGGGATCTCGACAACGAGTTGCGCGAACAGGCGGACCGGGCGGGTATCGCGCTTGCGCGCTCGTCGACGCCCAACGCCGATCCGCGCTTTGCCCAACTCGTAATGGACCTGATCGACGAATTGCGGGACGGTCGAACCGAGGCGCGGATGCCGCCGGGTGCCGACGACCCCGACGCGGTGGGCGGCTGCGGGTATGACGTCGACGGCGTGCCGTGCTCGTCGTCCCCGCGGTGCGTGGCTACCTACGCCACGCCGACTGCAGGATCGCGCTGACGGCAGCCAATCGCGCCGAACGCACGACGCCTACCAGTGGGCGCAACGCGTCGTTGGCGATCTGCATCTCCGACGACGACTGAAGCCCGATCGGCATCAGCCCGGAGCTGACCGTGATGATGGCATCGACGTGGGCGGCGTTCTCGAGGACCCGCAGCGCACGCTCCGGCGCATGGTCGGGTGCCCTGTGCAGGCGCGCCGATTCGAGGATCTGTTCGACGAGGCCGCGAGGGTCGGCGACGTCGGCCGACGTCATCCCGGCCCGAAGCGTGCCGAGGGCGTCTGCCGCGGAACGCACGGCGGCGCGCAGTTCGTATTCTTCGTGCCCGAGGTCCGATTGCCCGCCCATCGGTACCGCAGGCAGCGAGTAGACCGTCCATGCCAGCGCGATCGGCTCCGGGTAGTGGTCGGTGGATTCCTCGCCGGTGTGGTCTTCGAGATCGAGGACGTCGGGGTCGGTCTCGTCGTAGGCGAACTCGGGGACCAGACCGACCGCGCTGCTTCCCCCGTGCCACACGGTGATGGCCTCGCCCGCCGAGACGGCGTCGAGGGTGAACTGGGTGCCGGGAGGCAATCCGCGCACGTCCCCAGAGATCGGTAGCGCGACGGCCATCATGGGCTCACCGGACGGTGGCCCCGCTGCGGTGCGCAGCGTCTGCAGCAGCGACACCGCACCTGCGTCGGTGAGATCGGGCCACGGAAGCCCGGTGCGACCGGCCGCGACGGAATCGTAGGCGGTTACTGAATGCCTTGGTGCCCATAGGGATAGCGCATCGAGGACGTCGTCGGGCGCGGCAACGCCCGCGAGCCAGGCGTTGGCCCACACCGACAGAGAAACACTGGGGCACCACATGATGCACGCAGTGTAGTTGTTGACGGCTCGGCGAGCGGGATACACGTTAGGCTGGCGACATGGGTGCACTGATCTGGCTGGTCGCGGCACTGGCCTTGGCCGGCGCTGAGGCGCTGACCGGTGATCTGTTCCTGCTGATGCTCAGCGGCGGCGCGTTGTCGGCCGCGGGTGCCAGCGCGCTGTTCGGTGGACCGGTCTGGGTCGACGGAGCGGTCTTCGCGGCCGTATCGCTGTTGCTTCTGGTCGCGGTCCGGCCAGCACTGCGCCGCCGGTTCGCGGCGGGCACCGGCCTTCCGGAGCCGATGAAGGCTCTCGAGGGCAAGGGTGCGCTGGTGCTCGACCGGGTGGCGCGCCACGAAGGCCAGGTGAAACTCGACGGTCAGGTCTGGACGGCCCGACCGCTCGACGATGACGACGTATTCGAACCAGGCGACCACGTGACGGTCGTGCGCATCGACGGCGCCACCGCGGTCGTCTTCAAGGGCATCTGAAGGTTAGGGAGGGAACGGCAACATGGATGGTGCTTTCTTCGGGCTGATTCTGGCAGCGGTGTTGGTGATCTTCGCGATCATCGTCGTGGTCAAGTCGGTGAAGGTGATTCCGCAGGCCGAGGCCGCGGTGATCGAACGCCTTGGCCGGTACAGCAAGACCGTCTCCGGGCAGCTGACACTGCTGCTGCCGTTCATCGACAAGATCCGCGCCAGAGTGGACCTGCGCGAGCGCGTCGTGTCGTTTCCGCCGCAGCCGGTGATCACCGAGGACAACCTGACGGTCAACATCGACACGGTCGTCTACTTCCAGGTGACCGAGCCCCAGGCTGCCGTCTACGCGATCAGCAACTACATCGTCGGTGTCGAACAGCTGACCACCACCACCCTGCGCAATGTGGTCGGCGGCATGACGTTGGAGCAGGCGCTGACCTCGCGCGACCAGATCAACGGGCAGCTCCGCGGGGTGCT
Source organism: Mycobacterium sp. (assembly GCF_032161845.1). Taxonomy (GTDB): domain Bacteria; phylum Actinomycetota; class Actinomycetes; order Mycobacteriales; family Mycobacteriaceae; genus Mycobacterium. The sequence continues at coordinate 2,812 of NZ_JAVRQA010000026.1, read as the reverse complement.
CGACGAGGCCACCGGCAGGTGGGGGCTACGCGTAGCACGCGTCGAACTCCGCAGCATCGACCCGCCGCCGTCGATCCAGGATTCGATGGAGAAGCAGATGCGCGCCGACCGCGAGAAGCGCGCCATGATCCTGACGGCCGAGGGCAACCGCGCGGCGTCGATCATGCAGGCCGAAGGGCAGAAGCAGGCGCAGATTCTCTCCGCCGAAGGTGCCAAGCAGGCGGCGATCCTGGCTGCCGAGGCCGATCGTCAATCCCGCATCCTGCGCGCCCAGGGCGAGCGCGCCGCGTCCTACCTGCAGGCTCAAGGCCAGGCCAAGGCGATCGAGAAGACGTTCGCGGCGATCAAGGCCGGTCGGCCGACGCCCGAGATGCTCGCCTACCAGTATCTGCAGACCCTGCCCCAGATGGCCAAGGGCGAGGCGAACAAGGTGTGGCTGGTCCCCAGCGACTTCGGTTCGGCGCTACAGGGTTTCACCAAGATGCTCGGCGCACCTGGCGAGGACGGCGTCTTCCGCTATCAGCCGTCGCCGGTGGAGGAGGACCTGCCGAAGCCCGAGGACGACTCCGCCGAGGTCGCCGAATGGTTCAACACGAAGTCCGACCCCGAGATCGCACAGGCGGTCGCGCAGGCGGTCGCCGAGGCCCGTACCCCGGGCTCGAGTGCCATCGACGGGCCGCCGCAGTACGCGCCGTTGTCGCAGCAGGCGCAGCCGCCCGCGGTGGACTATTCGCAACCGCCGGCGCCCCGGCACGGCAGCGCGGGGTAGTGAGCGCGCTGACGTCGCCGCGGACGTATGCGGCGCTGGCGGCGATTCAAGCCGGTGATGCCGTTGCGTGCGCTCTGCAGATCGCACCCATCAAGAAGGCCCTCGACCACGTCGGACTGGCCGACGAACTACGGCCGGTGTTGCCGATTGCGAAGGGTGCCTCGGCGATCGGGTTGTTGGCGGTCTACCGGTTCCCGGCGTTGGCCAGGCTAACGACGTTGATGTGCACGGTGTACTTCGCGTTGGCCGTCGCCTTTCACGTCAAGGCAAGGGACTGGAGCCCGGCACTGGTCGCGGCTTCGGCGTTTCTCGGCCTGTACGGGACGTTGACGGTGAAGGGGCCCAGTCGGGCAACGTGAGAGTCAGGGCGTGACGACGGGTTCGACGGCGTCGGCTTCCGATGCGGTCGCGGCGACCGGAGCGTGACGGCGGTGGCTGCGGATCTCGTAGACCAGCCCAGCGACGCCCAGGCTGGCGGTGGAGACCGAGATCAGGAACAGCAGCGGGCTGACGTTGCCGGTGAGCGCGTCGCCGAAGATCACCACGGCAGCCGTGCCCGGTAGCAGCCCGACGATGGTGGCCAGGGTGTAGGGCAGCACGCGGATCGCCGAGGCACCCGCCGCGTAGTTGAACACCGAGAACGGCACTACCGGGATCATCCGCATCGAAAGAACCGTCAGCCAACCCCGTTGCTGGAGCCGGCTGTTCAGCGCGTCGACCCTTGGGTGCCGAACGAGCCGGTTGAGCTGCCAGCCGGCGGCCCGGATCAGGACTAGCGCGATGACGGCACTCAAAGTGCTGGCCACCAGCGCAATTCCGACGCCAAGCAGGGGACCGAAGAGTAGCCCCGCGGCCAGGGTGAAGGCGGTGCGGGGAAAGGGAAACACCGTCACGACGACGTGGGCGGCGAGGAACGTCAACGGAAACCATGGGCCGACCGAGGTGGCCCAATCGCGCAGTTGAAGCGCAGTGGGCAGGGGTACCAGCAGCACGAGTGCGACGAGGATCACAGCTGCGGTCGCAATGGCCAGCACACGGCGCCGGGGAACCTGTTTGGCGGCCACGACGACGGCGGCGCTGACTGCGCGCAGCGTGCTGACGACGGGCTTCACGCTTTTCAAGGGTACGGGGCGTTGGCAGATACCTCCCCTCGGCGGGGCCGTGCGACCCCCGACCACGGGGATGACGCGTGATGCCGATCATTTAGCCTGATGGACGGGTGGTTCGTCACACGTGCGACAACAGGGAGATGCCGGTGTCCGTACAGGGGTCCAGTGCCAGCGCCGGCACGATGGAATCCGACCGCGAGGGATGGCGCGCCGCGGTCGCAGGCGTGCTGGCGAAGAGCAGCCGCAAGGACCCCTCCGAGCTGGGACCCGAACCCGAGCGTCTCCTCGATTCGCCGACGTACGAGGGCTTTCCCATCCGCCCCCTCTATACCGGGTTTGATGCCCTGCCTCAGCCTTCGCTGCCTGGTCAGTGGCCCTTCGTCCGCGGCGGCGACGCGCTGCGCGATGTCAGGTCGGGGTGGAAGGTGGCGGAGTCGTTCCCGCTCCCCGGAGGGCACGCTGCCGTCTCCGATGGCAACGACACGGTGCTCGCCGCATTGGCCGACGGCGTCAGTGCGATCGTGTTGCGGGTCGGTGCTGGCGGCGCCGCGGTGGCCGACCTGGACCGCATGCTCGAGGGCGTCTTCCTCGAACTCGTCCCCGTGATCGTCGAGGCGGGCGCGGACTACGTCGCCGCCGCGGATGCCCTGTTGGCGCTGGTGTCAAACTTCGCCGAGGACAAGCGCAGCACCCTGTCGATCGATCTCGGCGCGGATCCGTTGACGGCGTCACTCACCGACCGGACCGCGCCAACGGCCGACGAGGTCGTTGCGACAGCTGCCAAGACCGTCGGATTCGGCGGCGGCGTGCGCGCGGTGACCGTCGACGGATCCACCCTGCACGATCTCGGCGCCAGTGCGTCGTGGGAACTCGCAGGTGCAATCGCCGCAGGCGTGGCCTACCTGCGTCTGCTCGGCGACGGCGGGATCGGCGC
>NZ_JAVRQA010000025.1:0-3176 GCF_032161845.1 Mycobacterium sp. | reverse complement strand
GTGATCCGGGGATACCACTTCGCAGGAGACCCAAGGCCGTTCGCCATCCTCGGCCGGGAACTGCCGCTGTGACCGTGACATGCTCCTCGCGCGAGCGCTCGTCGGCGACATGCCGCTCGCGCGAGCGCGCGTCGGCGCCTGTCTGGCACCATATCGGGGTGCCACACCGCCGCAAGCGCCTGCTCGCCCTGCTCTTGCTGGTGCTGATCGCACCCATGATCGCCGGATGCGTGCGGGTGCGTGCCTCCATCACGGTGTCTCCGGACGACCGGGTGTCGGGCCAGATCATCGCGGCGGCCAAGCCCAAGAACGCCGACGACAAGGGACCCCAGCTGCTCAACAGCCTGCCCTTCAGCAACAAGGTGTCGGTCTCGTCCTACGAACGCGACGACTACGTCGGCTCCCAAGCCGTGTTCTCCGACTTGACGTTCTCCGAACTACCGCAGCTCGCAAACATGAACCGCGACGCTGCCGGCGTCGACATCTCGCTGCGCCGGGCGGGTGACCTGGTGATCCTCGAGGGCCGAGCAGACCTCACCACCGTCAGCGATCCCGATGCCGACGTATCGCTCAACGTCGCCTTTCCGGGTGACGTCACGTCGACCGATGGCGACCAGGTGTCCTCGGACGTCGTCCAGTGGACGCTCAAGCCGGGCGTGGTGAGCACGATGAACGCCCAAGCCCGCTATACCGATCCCAGTGCGCGATCGTTCACCGGAGCGGCGATCTGGCTGGCGGTCGCCGCGTTCCTGGTGGCCGGGATCATCGGGGGCGTCGCGTGGACGAGCCGCGATCGCAGCCCGGTCCTGGCGAACCCGCACGAGCCCCGCTGACACCCGGGCGCCCTGACTTGCTACATACCGGTCCGCACGCTCTAGTCTGAAGAAACTTTGGGGTAGTGAAAGGGGTGCGCGGTGAAGGTGGATGCTGCCGCGGCACCGTCGGCGACGGAGTTGGTGAGCGCCGTCACCGAGCAACTGCGGGACTACCTCCGTGTTCGTCGACGCGACGCCGCCTACATCGGAGCTGACTACGCGGAGATGACGGCCGCGCTCGAGGAATTCGTCCTGCGCGGCGGAAAGCGACTGCGCCCCGCGTTCGCCTACTGGGGCTGGCGGGCCGTGGCGCCCGCCGGTCGCGGTGCCAATTTGGCTGGCGACGCCGACGTTCTGCTCCTGTTCTCCGCACTCGAACTGCTGCACGCGTGCGCGCTGGTGCACGACGACATCATCGACGCATCCGAGACGCGCCGTGGGCTGCCGACCGTGCACCGCTCGTTCACCGACCGGCACCGCGAGCGCAACTGGCACGGTTCGTCCGAACAGTTCGGCATGTCGACGGCGATCCTGGCCGGCGACCTCTCGCTCGTCTGGGCCGACGACATCGTCACCTCCGCCGACCTGCCGCCCGACGCCCGTCGTCGTGTCCAGAAGGTGTGGGCCGACATCCGGACGGAGGTCCTCGGAGGCCAGTATCTCGACATCGTCGCCGAAGCCAGTGGCGCGGAGACGGTGGCCTCGGCGATGAACGTCAATACCTACAAGACCGCTTCCTACACGGTGTCGCGGCCACTTCAACTCGGGGCGGCGGCAGCGGCCGACCGGCCCGACGTGCAGGACGTCTTCCACTCGGTGGGCACCGACCTCGGGGTTGCGTTCCAACTTCGCGACGACGTGCTCGGCGTGTTCGGTGACCCCGCCGTCACCGGCAAACCCTCCGGCGACGACCTGAGGTCGGGGAAGCGGACCGTGCTGCTCGCCGAGGCGATTCAACGCGCCGACACGTCAGATCCCTTGGCGGCCAAGCTGTTGCGCACGTCGATCGGCACGGACCTCTCCGATCCGCAGGTGGGCGAACTGTGTCTGGCCATCGAGTCGGTGGGGGCACTCGCCGCAGTCGAGGGCCGCATCGAGGTGCTCACGGCGCAGGCCTTGGCCGTGCTCGACGCGGCTCCGATCGACGCCAACGCGAAGGTCGGGCTTGCCGAGCTCGCCCGATTGGCGTCGAACCGGTCCGCCTGAGCCGAATGACCACTCCGACGCCCTCCCCGACTGCCGCGCGCCAACCGAGAACCGGACTGGGCCAGCATGTTTCGCGCTTGACCTCGTTCGCCACCTCCCAGGAGGGCCGACCCGCCCTCCTCGGCTGCCTGGGCGCGGTACTGATCACCCTCGGCGGCCTTGGCGCGGGCAGCACCCGACTGCACGACCCCGTACTCGAGTCCATTCAACTGTCGTGGCTGCGCTTCGGTCATGGTCTGGTGGTCTCCTCGGTGCTGCTGTGGGGCGGCGTCGCGGTGATGCTGGTCGCCTGGCTGTGGCTCGGTCGACGGGTCGTCGACCGCAGCGCCACGAAGTACACGATGTTGGCGACGACCGGATTCTGGTTGACACCACTCCTGCTGAGCGTGCCGGTCTTCAGCCGCGACACGTATTCCTATCTGGCCCAGGGCGCATTGCTGCGCGACGGGTTCGACCCCTACGTCGTCGGTCCGATCGAGAACCCCAACCCGCTGCTCGACGACGTGAGTCCGATCTGGACCACGACCACCGCACCGTATGGCCCCGTGTTCATTCTGGTGGCCAAGTTCGTCACGATGGTGGTCGGCGACCACGTCATCGAGGGCACCATGCTGCTCCGGCTGTGCATGCTTCCCGGCCTTGTCATGCTGATCTGGGCGGCGCCGCGAATCGCGCGCCACGTGGGCGCAAATGGACCTGCCGCACTGTGGATCTGCGTGCTCAACCCGCTGGTGATCATTCACCTGATGGGCGGCGTCCACAACGAGATGCTGATGGTTGGCCTCATGATGGCGGCCATCGCGATGACCTTGCAGGACAGACCCGCCTGGGGTGTCGGCCTCATCGCGATCGCTGTCGCGGTGAAGGCGACGGCCGGTATCGCGCTGCCCTTCATGGTGTGGATGTGGATGCACCGATTGAGGGACAACCGCGGTCTCGGGCAAGCGCGCGCCTTCGGCGTCGCAACGGCGGCCTCCGCGCTCATCTTCGTCGTGGTGTTCGCCGTCGTGTCGTGGCTGGCGGGCGTGGGACTCGGCTGGCTCACCGCACTCGCCGGTTCGGTGAAGATCATCAACTGGTTGACCGTGCCGACAGCGGCGGCGAACCTGATTCATGCCTTCGGCAGCGGATTTTTCGCCGTGCAGTTCTACAGCG
>NZ_JAVRQA010000024.1:0-5816 GCF_032161845.1 Mycobacterium sp. | reverse complement strand
GATTACGTCGTCGGTTCGGCCTCGGATCCCTACTCCGCCGCTTCCTTTTGAGCCCCGTCGAGCAGTTCCCTCGCGTGCGCCCGCCCACTGTCCGACTCCCCGAGCCCCGCGAGCATCCGTGCCAGCTCGCCGACGCGGTCGTCGTCATCGAGGCGGCGCACCTCACTCGACTTGCCCTTGCCGGTACTGCTGTCGACGACGAGGTGCACGTCGGCATACGCGGCGACCTGCGGTAGGTGGGTCACGACGATGACCTGATGGGTGCGGGCCAGGCGCGCCAACCGCCGCCCGATCTGCACGGCGGCCCGCCCGCCGACGCCCGCATCGACCTCGTCGAACACCATCGTCGTGCCCTCCGCCGACGCGGCCAGCACCACCTCCAGGGCCAGCATCACGCGGGACAGCTCACCGCCTGAGGCACTCTTGGCCAACGGCAGCACATCGGACCCGGAGTGCGGCGTGAAACCGAACTCGACGCTGTCGATCCCGTCGTGCCCGGCGTGGACGATCTCGCCGGACGACAGTTTCAATGGCGCCGAATCATCGGCGCGCGCCGACAAGGGCCCGACCGCGATGCTGAACCCGGCACCCGACATCGCCAGGCCGGCCAACTCCGCGGTGACCGCCTTGGCCATCGCCTTGGCGGACTTGGTGCGGACCTTCGTGACGTCGGCGGCCGCCGCGACGACCCTGCCCTCGAGTTCGTCCACCTGTTTCGCGAGCGCTGCCAAAGTTTCTTCGGAGACGTCGAGCTGGGCCAGCCGGGTCCGGGCATCCTCGGCCCACGCCAGGACACCGTCGACGTCGGCCGCGTACTTGCGGGTGAGGTTTCGCAACTCGCCCTGGCGGGCCAGCTTGCCTTCCAAAGTGCTTGCATCGCTGGGCAAGTCAGCGAGGTAGTCAGCCAGCTCACCGGCCACGTCGCTGGCGATGGCGAGCGCCTCGCCGAGCCGGTCACCCAACGATCGCAGGGCTGCGTCATCGGTCGCCTGCAACGCCGCCTTGGCTTGGCCGATCAAGTCGACCGCCGACACCGCACCCTGCGCAGGCTCGTCCAACTCGCCGGACAGTGCGACGCGGGCGGTCTGTGCCGCGTCTCGCAGCGCATCCAGCTCGGACAGCCTGCGAATCTCGGCCACCAGCGCCTCGTCCTCACCGAGCTGGGGCGCGACGGTGTCGATCTCGTCAAGCCCGAACTGCAGCCGATCGGCCTCCAGCGCAAGCTCGCGCGCCCGTTGCCGACGGTCGACCAGATCGCGCCGTCGGGTCAGCCACTCGTCGCGCAACCCGCGATACCGCGCCAAGGGGGCATCGACGTCGGCGAACCGGTCCAGCGCCGACCGCTGCTCGTCGGACCGCATCAACCGCAGCTGGTCGTTCTGACCATGCAGCGCAAGGAGTTCGGTGGTGAAGGTGCTGAGCGACTTGGCTGGCACGCTGCGCCCACCGAGGTACGCCCTCGAAGGCCCTTCGCGGCTGACCGAGCGCGCGGCGATGACGCTGCCGTCGTCGTCGCGGTCGGCACCCGAGGAGTCCAGGATCTCGTCAATGCGCTCGGCGACGGTGCCGACGAGTTCCGTCGTGGTGAAGCGGCCCTCGACGACGGCGCGTTCCGAGCCTGACCTGACCCGGCTGGCATCCGCGCGGGCGCCGCCGAGCAGGTGCAGGCCGGTGACGACCATCGTCTTGCCCGCGCCGGTCTCCCCTGTCAGCACGGTCAGCCCACGGTCGAACTCGGCGGTAGCGGCCCTGATCGCGCCAAGCTCCTGGATGCGTATCTCAGCGAGCACTGCGTCCCCGCCAGCCGGTGACGGGCAACTGGAACTTGCGTACCAGTCGGTCGGTGAACGGTGCGCTATCCAGCCGGATCCACTTCAGTGATGTGCCGCACCGGGTGACCTCGAGGCGTCCACCGGCAGGCACCACCATCTCGCGGCGGCCGTCGCAAAAGACCATTGCGTCGTACCCGCTTGCCTCGACCTCGATGGCGATGGACGCGTCCGGACTGGTCACCATCGGCCGCGCGAAGAGGGCATGAGCGTTGTTGGGCACCACCAGGATCGACTCGAGGTCTGGCCACAGAATGGGACCGCCCGCGGAGAACGCATATGCGGTGGAACCGGTCGGCGTCGAGACCAGCACCCCGTCGCACCCGAAGGAGGAGACCGGGCGACCGTCGACCTCCAACACCACGCCGAGCACGCCGAGACGAGGGCCCTTCTCCAAGCTGGCCTCGTTGAGCGCCCACCCGCGCTGCTTGATCTGCCCGTCGACGCGCACGACGATGTCGAGCGTCATGCGCTTCTCGACGCTGTAGCTGCGGTTGACCACCTGATCCAGCACGGTGTCGATCGCCGACGCCTCGGCCTCGGCAAGGAAGCCGATGCGGCCGAGGTTGACGCCGAGCACCGGAATCTCGACGTTGCGAGCGAGTTCCGCGGCACGCAGAAACGTCCCGTCGCCGCCGAGGACGAGCACCATCTCGCATCCCTCGGCGGCGCGTTCGTCGGCGTCGACGACCTCGATGTCCGAGTCGAGCGCGTTGATCTCCTCGACACTCAGGTAGTAGGGCTGGTGGTCGACCTGTTCGGCGGCCAGCACTCGGAGACCGATCCCGTTCTCACGGAGCACCTTCTCCACGCGGCGAGCGGTGTCGGTGGCCTCGTCGCGACCGGTGTGGACGACGAGCAGAACTTGGCGTTCGCAGGTCATTGAGGCCCCTCTTGGATGGCTCGACGCACGGCGTTCTCCAGGGACTCGCCGAGGAGCGGACGGTCGGTCTGCGCACGCAGGCGCAGGAAGAACTCGACGTTTCCCGACGGACCCGGCAGCGGGCTCGACGTCACATCGACGGTCTGCCAGTCGAGTTCGGCGGCCCTGCGCGCGACCGAGAGCACCGCATCGGCCCTGATTTCGGGATCCGATACGACTCCCCCCGCTCCGACGCGGTCCTTGCCCACTTCGAACTGTGGCTTCACCATGGGAACGATATCGGCGTCCGCCGACGCACAGGACACCAGCGCGGGCAACACCGTCGCCAGCGAGATGAACGAAAGGTCGGCGACCACCAGATCGACCGGGCCACCGATCGCCTCGGCGGTCAGCCCGCGGACGTTGGTGCGCTCCATGACCACCACGCGGGAGTCGGACCGCAACGGCCACGCCAGCTGCCCGTAACCGACGTCGGCGGCGACGACCTGGCCTGCCCCGCGGTCCAGCAGCACCTGGGTGAAACCGCCGGTCGACGCGCCGGCGTCCAGACAGCGGCGACCCTCGACTGCGACACCGAACGCATCCAGCGCGCCGATGAGCTTGTGGGCGCCACGCGAGACCCAGCTGCGTTCGTCGGCGCCGGCGACGGTGAGCTTCGTGTCGACGGTGACGGCCGTCGCGGGCTTGGCGGCGGGCATGCCGTCGATGCTGACCCGTCCGGCACCGATCAGCTCTGCGGCCTGCTGGCGGGACCGCGCGAGACCGCGTCGGACCAGCTCGGCATCAACGCGAGCGTGCCGAGTCACGTGTGCTTACCTCTCGACGGATTCCAGCGCCCGGACCAGCAGGTCGTGTGCCTCCTCCAGGCGTGCCGCGATGTTCTCCACGTCGACGTGCGCAGCGTCATCGGCATTCGGGTCGGGCAGCTCGGCGAGCAACGCCGCGACCTGGGCGCGGATCTGGTCGGGATCGGTCGTCATCTCGACGCTCACGCTATCTGATCGGCCGAACCCGCCAACGACCAACGCTCCAGCGCTTCCTGCGCCGCATGGTCGCCGCCGAGAATGGCGAATCGCACGCCATCCACACTCGAACCCCAGACAGTGCTCGCGACCGCGCGCACGATGCTCAAGGGATCCTCGGCCTCGCGACCGGTCGAGTAGACCGTGACGTCCTGTGGGCCGACCTCGACACGCCACGCGGCGTGCGGCGCGATCCGCAGCGTGCTGCTGTCCGCATTCAGCGATCGAAGATCCTCGGCCAGGTAGTTCGGTCGCTCGGCGGCGTCGGCGTAGACCATGTCTGCGACCGTGCTGACGCCGGTGAGCACCAGTAGGCTCGGCAGCCCAGCGGCGTTGGCGCCGGAGATGTCGGTATCGAGTCGGTCACCGATCACCAGCGGGCGCTCGAAGTCCCCACGGGCCAGCGCGTCGAGCAGCAGCGGTGGCTGAGGCTTGCCCGCCACCTGCGGCCGTTCGTCGGTCGCGGTCTCGAGCGCCGCGACCATCGACCCGTTGCCAGGCAACAGACCGAGTTCGGACGGCAGGGTGCGGTCGACGTTCGCGGCCACCCACAGGGCCCCGCCGCGGATGGCCAGCGCCGCCTCAGCGAGGTCCGCCCAGCCGGTCTGCGGCGAGTGACCTTGCACGACCGCGTGCGGCTTGTCGGCGAACTTGCGAACTGGCTCGAGCCCGACCTTGCGAACCTCGTCGGCAAGCGACTCGGTGCCGATGACCAGAACTGCTGAGCCGGAAGCCATTTGGGCGGCCAACAACCGTGCGGCGCTCTGCGCGCTGGTGACCACGTCGTCGGACTCGGCGGCAAATCCCATCGCCACCAGGTTCTTCGCGACCTCGTCGGGGCCGCGCGATGCGTTGTTCGTGACGAACAGGGTGCGGGGCTCGACGGCGGCCAAGGTCTCGACCGAACCCTCGGTGGGCTGCTGCCCACGGAAGACGGTGCCGTCGAGGTCGAGCAGCAGGCAGTCGTGTTCCTGCGCGAGTGTCGTCACGTCAGCTCAGCTCCGCGATCCGCTCGTCGGCGTCGGTCACGCCGTCGACGTCGGCTGCCTCGGCGTTGATGAACCATTGCAGTGCTTCGTCATTGCGGCCAAGCGCCAGAAGGGTGTCGGCGTAGGCGTAGAAGAGTCGCGTCGCGGTCAACCCCGTCTGCTCGGGGTCCAGCGGCGGCGTGGAGAGTGCGGAGAGTGCCTGTTCGTGTTGACCGAGATCCGAACGGGCTCCCGCGACGACGATGCGCAATTCGTCGGCGTCGTCGCCGGTGAGTTCCTCGGCCTCGGGGGTACGGGACAGGTCGATTGCGCGTTGGGGGCGGCCGACGCCGCGTTCGCAGTCGGCGATCATCGCCAGCAGCGGTGACTTGCTGCCCATCCGCCGGGCGGCGCGCAGTTCCGAGAGTGCCTGTGCCCAGTCACCACAGTGATAGGCGGCGATGCCGACGGCCTCACGGACGGCGGCGATGCGGCCGGACCGTGTGCGCGCGGCCTGCGCGTGCTTCAACGCCACTTCGGGATTCTCTTCGAGGAGGTTGCCTGCCGCGACGAGGTGTTTGGCCACGTAGTCGGCAGTTGGCTTGTCGAGGGTCATGAGCTCGCCGCGGACGTCCGGAGCCAGCTGCTTGGCCTCGACGTCTGCGGGGATTGGCGGTGCGTCCTTGTCGGAACGGGAATCGTCGGAACGCGGCTGTACGCGACGGGCCCGGTCGGGGCCCGACGATCGGGGGGCGCCACGACGAACGCCGGCGTCAGAACCCCTTCGTGGCGCGCCGGCACTGGGTGTACGCCGGGGCCGTTTGTCGTCGCCTCCGCGCTGCGTGTCCTGGGGCACGTCTGCCTTCCCTGTTCTACTCACCGTCTCGCAAAGGATACGGCGACACTCGACAATTCGCGAGAAATGCCGAATTGAATGACAAAGTCGCTAAAAGAGAATCACCCCCCACGCAATTGTGGGGGGTGATTCTTAAAGGGTGTTCGGCGGTGTCCTACTTTTCCACCCGTATGGGCAGTATCATTGGCGCTGGTAGGCTTAGCTTCCGGGTTCGGGATGGGTCCGGGCGTTTCCCTGCCGCTGTTGCCGCCGTAACTC
>NZ_JAVRQA010000023.1:0-4771 GCF_032161845.1 Mycobacterium sp. | reverse complement strand
CGGCCATCATGGACGCCGAGACGCCCGCGCCGTGAGCGTCGGGCAGCACGTACATCTTGGAGACTTCGACGGCGGGCCGCATGGGGACTGCCTGCTGGACGTCGGCGTCGGTGGTGACACCGCGAACGAGCATGGCGTAGCCCAATATTCGGTCGCCGTCGCGCGCGGTCAGGATTACCCGGTCGGGCTCTGCGAGGTAGTCGAGGAAGCACTGCTGCGAGAGATTCTCGGCGATGAACGCGGCGACGTCGTCAGTCGTCACCGATGGGGGACATGCCAGCGGGAAGGTGCGGGCGGCGACGTCGGCAAGCTCGGTCAGGTCGGCCTCGACAGCCGGAGTTACCTCGATGGACATGCAAACGTCAGTAGAGGTTCCACTGCGCCAGGTGCGTGCCCGTGACCTTGTCGAGAAGGACGACGTTGGTGACCAGGTCCCGGTAGACGTCCCAGTACACGCCGCCGCTGACGGTCGCCCCCGGCGGGGCGTTCTGCAGCGCGACGCGGAGGTCGTCGGGCGCGTCGGTGGGCCGGGGCTTGTAGGCGTCCGCGATCGGCGTCACGCCCTGAAAGTCGAACACGATCGACGTGATGAACGGGTTGGGTGCCTTGATGACGTGAACGGTGACGTTGGCGCGGTACACCTGGTAGCGCGGCCCGCGCGGCGGATACCCGAAGCCCGGCGGCACGTCGACCAGGTCCACCCCGGTGACGGCGACGTCGGCCACGATGCTCATGTAGTCGAGGTGCAACACCTCGCCGATCCTGCCGATGGGTGCCACGGCGGACGCGTTGGGCGCCGGCGCGACGAGAACCCCGGCCAGCACTGCCATTCCACTGACCATCAACACCAACCAGCGACGCATGCCTCGCATGATTGCACACCACCCCGATGCCGAGGGGACGATCCGACGTCAGGACGCCCAAGGTCCGATGCCGCCGACCTTCTCGATGCGGATCCGGGTCAGCAAACCCGCGGGTGAGTTGGGCGGTGGGAAGTGCTCGCTGGAGCCGAGCATCGCCTCGGCCAGTTCGGTGAGCAACTCTGGCGCGCCACCCTCGACGATCCGCGCCGTGCCCGTGACGGAGAGGTAGGGCGCCTGCTGGCCTGGCGGGGTGGCGCCGATGATGGTGACGGCGACCCGCCCGTCGCGCCGGATGTTGCGGGTCTTCTTGTACTCGCTCAGATGTGCGCTGACGAGTTCGTCGCCGTCGGGCGTCGATTGCAGTGCGACCCAGACCACCGATACCTGCGGGCTGCCGTCGGGGTTGATCGTGACCAGGGTGGCGTCGGCTCCCGAGCCGATGAGGGCGCGGGCAGAGTCGTCGAGGTTCATAGGTCCTTCTACCGCACGGGAGCGCGATTCATTCCCGATTAGCCGTCAGTCAGGGAGCGGAGCACTTCGGTGATCTCGGCTTCGACGGCGTCCTTACCGACGCCGAGCGTGTGGAGTGGACCGTCTCCGCCCTCGGCCTCCAGCAGGGCGAGCAGCATGTGTTCGGTACCGATGTAGTTGTGTCCCAAGCGAAGTGCCTCGCGAAAGGTCAGTTCGAGCACCTTCTTTGCCGGGCCGCTGAAGGGGATCAGGGCAGGCATCTCGGCGACTCGGGGCGGCAGTGTCACCGCACCGGCGGCTGCGTCGGCGTCGATCGCGTGCCCGGCGAGCAGGCGGACCGCCAGGGAGGCGGGGTCGGCGAACAGCGCGAGTAGCAGGTGGGCCGGCGTGATTTCGTCGTTGCCCGCCGCGTGGGCCTTGTTCTGCGACTCGACGACGACGTTGCGGGCCCGTGGGGTGAACCTGCTGAAACCGTCATTGGGGTTCAGCGGGTTGGTTTCGGTTCTTGGGACGAAGCGTTTCTGAGCCGCCTGCTTCGTGACGCCCATGCACTTGCCGATGTCGGTCCAGGACGCGCCGGAGCGACGGGCCTGGTCGACGAAGTGGCCGATGAGGTGGTCGGAGATCTCGCCGAGGGCCTCCGCGGTGAGCACGGCGTCCTCGAGTTGGTCGAGCGGTTCGTCGTGCACGTTCTTGATGGCGCTGATGAGGTCGTCGAGTCGGACGGGGTGGGTGATCTTGGCGGGCTGGCTCATGCGTCAACCGTAGGTTGACGGGCATAAAACGTCAACCCCGGGTTGACGATGGGGTGGTTACCCGCGTGGGTAACCCCGGCGTACCGTGCGGTCCAGAATGCCGAGGGTCCCGCGGAGTGCGGCTTCGGAGACGACCGGAAAGATTCCGGCGTCGCGCCACTTCTGGTCGATCCCTGACCAGTCATAGAACGACGTGACGACGGTGGCTTGGCCGTCGTCGCCGTCGGGTTCGAGGCGGTAACCGTAGACGTGCCCGATCTGGGGGCGGATCTGACCGAGAATCGTCCACGCGATCAGCCTGTCCGGTTCGAAGTCGGTGATCGACACGGTGACGTCGTACTTGCCCATCGGGAAGTCGTTGAGCGCTTCGCGATCCATGTGCACGACGAAGCTGTCGCCGCTGGCGCTGACGGGGTCGCCGTCGGCGTCCTGCAGCATGCCGGTCGCGTCGATGGCGACATGACCCTGTGGGTCGCAGAGGACGGCGAAGACGTTGGCCGGTGGTGCGGCGATGGTGCGCTGAACTTCGATGAGGTCGGCCATGGGTTCGATCGTGTCAGACGCGGCAGTCGGCGGGTCTGAATCGCGTCACCCAATTCAGGGTGGGGGAGCTTGCCCCGACGCCGCTGCCTTGGCATTGAGTTGAGCCATCATGGCGCCCAGTTGCAGGCCCGCGAGTGCCGGTGCCAGTGGGGATGCCTGTGGCGGCACCGCGCCGTCGGTCAGCTGCCAGGGTTGGCAGCCGTTGGTCTTGAACGACTGATCTGTGGCGTCGATCTGGACGGTCTGCGGCTTCTTGGTGAGCGCGTTGTCGATCGTCGCACCGTCGGGATTTCCGATCCGCTTCCAGAAGCACGCGCCATCCCCGACGGGACCCGCGGTGCTGTAGACGCCAGGAGCGATGTCCGTGCCGACGGCGAAGGTGCCGTCGGCGTCGATGGTGGTCTTGGGTGCTGCCGGCGGCGCCGGGGCCGTCGAGGTCGGGTCGGCGCCTGCGACGCCGGGAACGGCGCCTACGACCGCCATGACAAGCGCTGCTGCGGTCGCCGCCTTCTTCACCCACATGCCCAACAGCTTAGACCGTCTTCGGAAAATGGAATCCGTGAGCGCGAGTGGGGTAGCGCCGTCAGGCGTTGACGGGGAGCAGGAGCTCGTCTTCGTGAAGCGCTTCGGCAGTGAGCGCGACCGCCCCTACTTCGACGATCGCGACGATGAGCACGGGCCAGACGGCACCGGCGAGGATGCTCATCAGCCGAGGGTGCGTCGGGGGCGCCAACTCGTCCTGTAGACGACCCGCGCCGATCGCGACCGCGATTGACGCCAGAACCCAGCCACCGAGGTAGCCGAAAAGCAGTACACCTGTCACATGGACCCCTGAATTAGTTCGCTGCGGGCAAATTTACCATTCCGTAATTTGTTGCGCCAGCAGTTTGAAGATCAAATTCGGGGCCCAACGACATTCGGCCCGTCGCCCCTTGGGGCGACGGGCCGAATTGCGATTCGAGGCAGGAATTACTTGAAGGCGTCCTTGACCTTCTCGCCCGCGTCCTTCAAGTTCGCCTTGACCTGGTCGACCTTGCCTTCGTTTTCGGTGCTCTTGTCGTTGGAGGCCTTGCCGGCCGCTTCCTTGGCCTGACCGCCGAGATCGTCGATCTTGTTCTTCGCCTTGTCGAGAGCGCTCATGAACATCTACTCCTCATTCGGGTTCGGCACCGTTGTCTCGTCCGAACGTGCTCCTGGTATGCCACCTTTCGCCGACCCTGAAACCCATTGAGTCGCTCCACACAGAGCGTTTCAACCGATGCTGAGTGGCTACGGCAGCCCGCGGCGTACGCATCTCGACGCCCCATTTGGGCAATCCCGGAGGCATCGGGGGGCGAGGCATGAGTTGATGGCGCGGCGCACCGATGACTTCTGCTAGCCACGGAATGACGCTGCAAACGTCCAAGTTGCGATCAAATGGCGTCATTCTGCATGCATTCCACCGGCGCGATCTCAAGCAAATTCGGCTGTCGCCACGGCGACGTAATTTCTGAAAGCTCTAGCGGATGATCAATTGGCGCTGCGTCCGGCCATGATCAATTCGTCAGCAACCTCGAGACGTTCGTCGAGAAGCGCGTCGATGCGTTCGGTGAGGGGCATTTGACCGCCTTGATGCCTGGCCGTCCGGCGCAACGTGGCGATCAGCCTGAGGTCTTCGTCTATGGCGTCGCGATCGCGCATTCGTTGGCCACCCATCTGTCGGTTCACTCATCGACCCGCATGCTCCCCGTAGCAATGAGCGGTTACCCGACAGTACTGGTGGGGAAACGTGCGTCCTCGATTCGACGATCGACGGGTGGGCCGTTGACGCGTCGTTCATGACCGTGGATGCCGTGATTGGGGACGCCTTTGGCGGCTCAGGGGGGAGTGAACCGCCAAAGGCTTGGAAATCCGCGATGGGGGGATTGCGGACGACCCACGATCAAGATACCCGGTGAGGTTGAAACGGTTCAACCCACCTCGGGTAGGCGGTGATGACGAGCCCTAGCCTGCCCTCCCGACAGTCATCGGCAGTTGCCTCAGCCATCACCTAGCGGTCGCGAAGCGCAACTCACCCCGATGCGACCGCTAAGGCTTGGGTAGCCCCAATCGTCTGCATTAACCACGTAGAAGTTGTGTTCGTCACAGCTGCGGCAACTC
>NZ_JAVRQA010000022.1:0-3931 GCF_032161845.1 Mycobacterium sp. | reverse complement strand
CGGTGCTCATCCAGGAGATGATCAACCGCATCGCCCGCAACTTCGGTGGTACGTCGGTGTTCGCCGGCGTTGGGGAGCGCACCCGCGAGGGCAACGACCTGTGGGTCGAGCTCGCCGACGCCGACGTCCTCAAGGACACCGCGCTGGTGTTCGGGCAGATGGACGAGCCGCCAGGCACCCGTATGCGCGTCGCCCTGTCGGCGCTGACCATGGCCGAGTACTTCCGCGACGAGGCCCAGCAGGACGTGTTGTTGTTCATCGACAACATCTTCCGGTTCACGCAGGCCGGTTCCGAGGTCTCGACGCTGCTCGGCCGCATGCCGTCGGCGGTGGGTTACCAGCCGACCTTGGCCGACGAGATGGGTGAGCTGCAGGAGCGCATCACCTCGACCCGTGGCCACTCGATCACCTCCATGCAGGCCGTGTACGTGCCCGCCGACGACTACACCGACCCGGCACCCGCCACGACGTTCGCCCACTTGGATGCCACCACGGAGCTTTCCCGTGCGGTGTTCTCGAAGGGCATCTTCCCGGCGGTGGACCCGCTGGCGTCGAGCTCGACGATCCTGGACCCGGCGGTGGTCGGCGACGAGCACTACCGCGTCGCGCAGGAAGTCATCCGAGTCCTGCAGCGCTACAAGGACCTTCAGGACATCATCGCCATCCTCGGTGTCGACGAATTGTCCGAAGAGGACAAGCAGTTGGTCAACCGCGCACGACGCATCGAGCGCTTCCTGAGTCAGAACATGATGGCGGCCGAGCAGTTCACCGGTCAGCCGGGCTCGACCGTCCCGCTGAAGGAGACCATCGAGGCCTTCGACAAGCTCACCAAGGGCGACTTCGACCACCTGCCCGAGCAGGCGTTCTTCCTCATCGGCGGTCTCGACGATCTGGCCAAGAAGGCCGAGACCTTCGGCGCGAAGCTGTGACCCATGGCTGAGATTCACGTCGAGATCGTCGCCGTCGAGCGCGAATTGTGGTCGGGGGACGCGACGTTCGTGTTCACCCGCACCACCTCGGGCGAGATCGGCATCCTGCCTCGGCACATCCCGCTGGTGGCCCAACTGGTCGACGACGCCATGGTGCGCGTCGAGCGGGAGGGTGAGGACGACCTTCGCATCGCCGTCGACGGTGGCTTCCTGTCCGTCACGGACGAAGCCGTCCGAATCCTGGTCGAGAATGCTCAGTTGGAATCGGAGATCAACGCCGACGAAGCCAAGCAGGACGCCGAGTCGGACGACGAGCGCACCGCAGCGTGGGGCAGGGCGCGGTTACGCGCCCTAGGCGAGCTCGACTGAGTTGACGATGAGCGCGTCCATGCTGTTCATGGTCGCGCTGATCGGCGTGCTGTTGCTGGTCGTCCTCGCGCTGACGTATCGGCTGTGGAAGTTGCGACAGGTGGGCGGCTCCGCCGCGATCCTGCGTGACGTGCCCGCCGTCGGCGGACATGGTTGGCGCCACGGAGTGGTGCGCTACCGCGGCGGTGAAGCGGGTTTCTACCGCCTGTCGAGCCTGCGGTGGTGGCCGGACCGTCGGCTGTCCCGCCGCGGCATCGAAGTGGTCTCGCGGCGTTCACCACGCGGCGACGAGTTCGACATCATGACAGCCGAGATCGTCGTCCTCGAGCTGCGCGATACCGATCCCGAAAGTCGCAGGGGCTATGAAATCGCCCTCGACCGTGGGGCTTTGACCGCTTTCACGTCTTGGCTCGAGTCGCGGCCATCCCCGCGCGCACGCCGGCGGATGAACTAGCGCGCCGGCCCGCCCGGCTGCCAGAGCACGTCACCGTCGGGGTTGGCGACGCGCGACAGGATGAACAGCAGGTCCGACAGTCGATTGAGGTACTTGGCTGGCAGCACGCTCACCGAGTCGCCGTGTGCCTCGATCGCCCGCCAAGCCGAGCGCTCCGCACGGCGCGTCACCGTCCGCGCGACGTGCAGAAGCGCCGACAATGTGGTGCCACCGGGCAGGACGAACGAATTCAGTGCCGGCAGAGGTTCATTGAACTCATCGCACCAGTTCTCGAGTCGGTCGACGTAGTCCTGGGTGATCCGCAGCGGCGGGTGTTCGGGGTTCTCGACCACCGGGGTGGACAGGTCCGCCCCCGCGTCGAAGAGGTCGTTCTGAATTTGCCGCAGCACGCCTAGAACCCGCTCGTCGGGGGCGCCCAACGAGACGGCGACCCCGATCGCGGCATTCGACTCGTCGCAGTCGGCGTAGGCCTCGAGCCGGGGATCATTCTTGGAGACCCTGCTGAAATCGCTCAGCCCGGTCGATCCGTCGTCGCCGGTTCGGGTGTAGATGCGGGTCAGGTGGACTCCCATGGGAAAACCGTACTCGGGCCGGCCGGGCGAAACAGACTTCGGTCGCGTGCGCTGTTTACACTGAGCCGCGTGACCGAGCGATTCGTGGTGACCGGTGGTACCCGGTTATCGGGCGAAGTAGCCGTCGGCGGTGCCAAGAACAGCGTGCTGAAACTCATGGCCGCATCGCTCCTGGCCGAGGGCACCAGCACGATCACCAACAGTCCCGACATTCTGGACGTCCCCTTGATGGCGGAGGTGCTCCGCGGGCTGGGGGCCACCGTCGAACTTGAGGGTGACACGGTCCGGATCACCTCGCCCGACGAGCTGAAGTACGACGCCGACTTTGCGGCCGTGCGTCAGTTCCGCGCCTCGGTGTGCGTCCTTGGCCCGCTCGTCGGCCGATGCAAGAAGGCCAGGGTGGCACTCCCGGGTGGTGACGCGATCGGTTCGCGGCCGCTCGACATGCACCAGGCGGGCCTGCGGCAGCTCGGCGCGCGCTGCAACATCGAACACGGATGTGTGGTCGCCGAGGCAGATCATCTGCGCGGCGCGGAGATTCAACTGGAGTTTCCGTCGGTCGGCGCCACGGAGAACATCTTGATGGCCGCCGTCCTCGCCGAGGGCGTCACGACGATCCACAACGCTGCGCGTGAGCCGGACGTGGTGGACCTCGTCACGATGCTGAATCAGATGGGTGCCCAGATCTCTGGGGAGGGCTCGTCGACGATGACCATCACGGGGGTCGATCGGCTGTATCCCACCGAGCATCGGGTGATCGGTGACCGCATCGTCGCTGCGACCTGGGGTATCGCGGCCGCCATGACGCGGGGCGACATCTCGGTGACGGGCGTCGACCCGCAGCATCTGCAGTTGGTGCTGCACAAGCTGCACGACGCGGGTGCCACCGTGACTCAAGACGACAACGGCTTCCGCATCGTCCAGTACGAGCGGCCCAAGGCGGTCAACATGGCCACGCTGCCGTTCCCCGGGTTCCCGACGGATCTGCAGCCCATGGCGATCGGGCTGGCCTGCATCGCCGATGGCACGTCGATGATCACCGAGAACGTCTTCGAGGCCCGCTTCCGGTTCGTGGAGGAGATGATCCGGCTCGGCGCCGACGCCCGGACCGACGGTCACCACGCGGTCGTTAGGGGCATTCCGCAGCTGTCGAGCGCACCGGTGTGGGCCTCCGACATTCGAGCCGGCGCCGGCCTGGTGCTGGCTGGTCTCGTCGCCGATGGCGACACCGAGGTGCACGACGTGTTCCACATCGATCGCGGCTACCCGCTGTTCGTCGAGAACCTCGCCAGCCTCGGGGCTGAAATCGAGCGCGTGACATAGCTTTTCGGCCAGAACGGGCCCTTGGCGTGCGGTTTTGGGATATGCGCTCGCGCCATGTAGTCTCTATTCAGTGCCTACGGCCCCGGTCTTAGACCGGAAGGACGAGGATTGACGTTCCCGCCAAGATCAAGTATCTTGGCAGGGTTGCCTGAAATCCGGGTGTGTTGTTTGAGAACTCAATAGTGTGTTTGGTGGTTTTTGTTTGTTGTTTTTGGCCATCCTCGTGGGGGACTCCTCGTCTTCCTTTGGTGGGGGTGGTTTGTTTTTTTGATGCCAGTTTTTGG
>NZ_JAVRQA010000021.1:0-5740 GCF_032161845.1 Mycobacterium sp. | reverse complement strand
ACGTGGTCGGTGAACTCCGTCCGGATCACGTGGGCGTACGATTGGGTGTGACCCGACGGCAGGCCCACGTACTCGTCGAGCAGGAAGGCCTGTGTCGCAGCGAAACTGAGGCCTTCCGACCGGTGCCGACGGATCAACTCGCGATACACGGACAGCGGCGACGATCCCGTCGCCAGACCCAGGGTGGTTGCCCCCGACCGGACGGCGCCGTCGAAGACGTCGGCAACGGTTGTGCCGCAGGCAGAATCGTCGGGCTTGATGATGACTTCCACTGTTTGCCTTCTGTGAGTTGGGGAACGGTCAATGGCCGAGGACCCGGCGGTCGAACACCAGGTCCCAAGCCGTGTCCATGGCGGTGGCGATGGCGCCGACGAGGACGGCGTCGTCGCCAAGGTCTCCCCCGACGATGTCGGGCACCACTGGAATGGTCTCGGCGAGTTCGAGCCGCATCGGGTCGGCCAGCAGGTCGGCATTGCGGCCAATACCCCCGGCCAGCACGATCAAACCTGGGTCCAGCACGGCGGTGATCACCGAGACCACCCGCGCCAGCTTGGCCGCCTCGTCCGCGACGACGTCCATCGCGCGCGGGTCTCCGGCGCGGGCCGCATCGAACACCGCCTTCGCGGTCGGCAGGCTCAGCCCCGCCTCGCGGGCCGCTGCCACCACCGCGTCGCCCGCGGCCACCACCTCCACGGGGCCGGGCCGATGCGTCGGCACCCCCGGCGGAACGCGGCCGTAGGGCAGGTCGGCGATCTCCCCCGCCGCCCCGTGCGCACCCCGAAAGAGACTGCCACCAACCAGGATTCCCAGGCCGATACCCGTGCCCACGGTCAGGCACGCCACCACGTCGACGCCTTGGGCCGCACCGCGCGCATGCTCGCCGACCGCACACAGGTTGGCGTCGTTCTCCACGATCACCGTGGACCCGTTCGACGCGAGCAGCGCCGCCAGCTCGCCGAGCAGGCCGCGTCGTTCCCAGCCCGGCAGGTTCGGCGATCGATGCACGGTGCCCGCCGCCACGTCCGGGACCCCCGGCGTCCCGACGACGGTGACCACGATGTCGTCGGCCGCGAGCCCGGCCTCGGCGACGGCGCGGTCGACGGACTCGCCCACCACGCGGAGCAGCATGGCGCCCGACCGACTGCGGTTCGGCTGCTCGACGCGGGCCACCACGACGCCGTCGAGGTCAGCGACCGCGACGTGCAACGCTCGGCGGCCGACGTCGACGCCGACGATGTAGCCCGCGTCCGGCGCGGTGCGGTAGACCACCGCCGCCCGGCCCGGCCCATCCGAGCGACGACCGATCGTCCGCACCAGACCGTGCTGTTCGAGGTCCAGAAGCGCCTGTCCGACCGTCGGTTTGGACAACCCGGTGTTGCCGGCGATCTCCGGCCGGGTCGCCTCACCGTGCTCACGCAGCCGGTCGAGTACCAGGCGCTGGTTGAGCGCACGCATGCTCGCGGGGGTTCCCGCCTGTGGTGCAGCTCGGCCGTCCACCGCCACCTCGATCCCGTTGATTCCAAAGTTTACGAACGAACCCTTCCACACCCGGCCATAATATGTTAAGAAACTTTCCTAACAAAAGAAACTTTCAAAGGAGGCGCGTCGTGAGCTCACCATCGACCGGGGCCGCAACGTCCCATCAGCCATCGCTCGAACGCCGGATCGGCCCGCTTCAGGCCACCGCGATCAACATGACGCAGATGTGCGGAATCGGACCGTTCGTCACGATCCCCGCCATGGTCGCCACGATCGGCGGCCCGGAGGCCATGTTCGGCTGGATCATCGGCGCTCTGCTCGCGCTGGCCGACGGGCTCATCTGGGCCGAGCTCGGCGCGGCCATGCCCGGCGCCGGCGGCACCTACATCTATCTGCGCGAGGCCTTCCAGTACCGCACCGGCCGACTGATGCCGTTCCTCTTCGTGTGGAGCGCAGTGCTGTTCATCCCGCTCATCATGTCCACCGGCATCATCGGCCTGGTCCAATACCTCGGGTACCTGATCCCCGGTGTCACCGGCGACGGCGGAAACACCGCGCTTGGCAAGATCATTGGCGTCGGCATCACCCTGCTGATCATGGCGGCGCTGTTCCGCAAGATCGGCCAGATCGGCAAGCTCACCACGGGGCTGTTCGTCGTCATGCTGATCGCCGTGCTCAGCACGATCATCGCGGCCTTCAGCCACTTCAGCGGCGCGCAGGCCTTCGCCTTCACCCCCGGCGCGTTCGGCAGCCACGGCACGTTCTGGGCGGGCCTCGGCGCGGGCTTGATCATCGCCATCTACGACTACCTCGGGTACAACACCACCGCCTACCTCGGCGCCGAGATGCGCGACCCCGGCCGCACGATTCCGCGCTCGATCGTCCTATCGATCCTCGGCATCATGAGCCTGTACTTCCTGCTGCAGATCGGCGTCCTCGGGTCGCTCCCCCTCGACGAGATCAAGAGCGCCACGTCCGTCGCATCGACGGTGCTGGAGCAGGCCTGGGGATCCACTGCGGCACAGGTGATCACCGTCCTGATCGTCGTGGCGGCCATCGGCTCGGTTTTCGCCGGCCTGCTCGGCGGCTCCCGAGTCCCGTTCGAAGCCGCCCGCGACAAGGTGTTCCTATCCGCGTTCGGCAAGCTGCACCCGAAGCTCAACCTGCCCACCGCCGGCGTCCTCGCCATGGGCGTCATCACCATCATCGGATCGCTGTTCACGCTGACCACCATCATCAACGCCGCGGTCGCGACGCTGGTGATCATCCAATCGCTGGCCCAGGTGGCGGCGATCGTCGTGCTACGCCGCCGCCAACCGAATCTCGAACGCCCCTACCGGCAATGGCTGTACCCCGTGCCGACGATCGTCGCGCTCGTCGGGTGGGTCTACGTCTACGTCTCCGCGACGTGGCTCTCGATCGGGCTGTCGGTGGGCTGGATCGTCATCGGCTGCCTCGCCTTCCTCGTCTACGCCAAGGCCGAGCACACCTGGCCCTTCGGCCCGAAGGAGATCAGGGAAACCTTCGTGGAGTAGCTCAGCCCGGCTCGTGGAAGCGGCCGATGATCGGGATGCGGTCGATGATGCGATCCCGCAGCCGCGGTTTCGGGGGCGGCGGAACGTAGATCGGCGCAGGCGCCTGATACACCGGTGGTGGCGGCACGTACACCGGTTCGACGACGGGAACGGGCGCTGGCGGCGCCTTGACGATCATCGTCTTCGCGACGAGGCGGCTGACGTCCGGGAACGCCACCGGCGGCGGTGCGACGGGAGCCGGCGACACCGCGGGGGCGACGACGGGCGCGGATTCCTCTGCGGCACTGGTGTTCTCGGGCGCTACGGGAGCATCTCGGGTCAGCGCGATCGACACCGACACCACGAACGTCACCACCGCCGCCGCCAGCACCCCCACCAGCAGCCTGGTCGACGAGGCCGGGCGCAGCGCCAGACCGCCCGACATGTCCAGTGTCCGTGCGGCCGCAAGGGCGGCACCGCGGGCCAGCGCCAGGTCGGCTTCGGTAGCGCTGAAGACCGGCACCTCGGTGACCGCTTCGAGCGACGACACGATGACGTCGACGTCGTCGGAGCCGATCGCGAAGATCGCGTCGCACCCATGGTCGTCGACGACGGCGATCACGCTGCTGGTCAGCTCCAGCGCATCGGCCCTGTCCGCGGGCCGGTCGATGTGCTCGACGGTTACCGCGCCGCCGTCGACCCGCGCGACGTAGGCAGAGTCCGGTTCGACGATGCAGACGGCGACGTCGTCGTAGTCCGTGATGCCGACGATGCCACTCGCCAACGCGGCGACGGCGGCGTCGTCCGAAACGGACACGACGTCGGCGTAACCGCGCGCCGCCAGCGCATCCACGACGGCGACCGCGGCGGGTTCGGCGTCGCGCGTGCTGGTGACTCCGATGAGCCGGATTCGGTTCGCGGCGATGACCTCGGGGTTCAGCACCGCGAGCACCAGGAGGTCGGCATCTAGCGTGTCCACCGCGGGGATGTCGAGTTCGCCACGATCGATCGGATCGCCCTCGCCGGTGATTCCCTCGACGAGCACCCAGCGGACCGCCGTCGACGTCAGGGACACGCCGAGTACGAGGTCCACCTGACACCCCCGATCAGTCCTGGTTGAGCTGCCACGTTACCGGCGCGGCGGACGGTTTCACCACCGAACCCGGGGGTAACCGCCACCAATGAAGCCAGCCCACTTCACCGACATCACCGTGCGCGTCGACGGCACGGAGCGCGTTCTGCGAATCGACAATCGCATCACCCTGCTCGACCTCCTGCGCGAACACCTCGACGTCACGGCCCCCAAGAAGGGGTGTGACCACGGCCAGTGCGGATCCTGCACGGTGCTGCTCGACGGCCGCCGCGCCACGACCTGCCTGGCGTTGGCTGTCGCCCACGATGGCGCCGACATCGTCACCGCCGCAGGTCTCGGCGACGAAGGCGCCCTGCACCCCGTCGCCAAGGCGTTCCTCGACCACGACGGATTCCAGTGCGGTTACTGCACCCCCGGTCAGATCTGCTCCGCCGTGGGCATGCTCGACGAGCTCAAGGCGGGTGCGCCGAGCCACGTCACCGCCGACCTCGAAGGAACGCCCCAGCTCGACGGTGCCGAGATCCGCGAGCGCATGAGCGGCAATCTCTGCCGCTGTGCCGCCTACCCGAACATCGTCGCCGCCATCACCGAGGCCGCCCGATGATTCCCTTCGAATACCACCGCGCCACCAGCGTGGCCGACGCCGTCACCGCCGTGGCCGAGCGCCCCGACGCCGTATTCCTCGCCGGCGGCACGAACCTCGTCGACCACATGAAGCTCGGAGTCGTCGCGCCCGCCCTCGTCGTCGACGTCGGACACCTCCCCCTCTCCGATGTCGAAGCCCTGCCCGACGGCACCCTGCGCATCGGCGCCGACGTCCGCAACAGCGACCTCGCCGCCCACCCCGTCGTCCGTACCCGCTATCCCGTGCTCGCCCGCGCCCTCCTCGCTGGCGCCTCCGGCCAGCTGCGGAACCTGGCGACCACCGCGGGCAATCTCCTGCAGCGCACCCGCTGTGTCTACTTCCAGGACGTCACCACCCCTTGCAACAAGCGCACCCCTGGCACCGGCTGCTCCGCGATCGGCGGCTACCTCCGCTACCACGCCATCCTCGGTGCCTCCGAGCACTGCGTCGCCGTGCACCCCTCCGACATGGCCGTCGCCATGGCCGCGCTCGACGCCAGCGTCGTCTACGTCGACGAGGACGGCGAGCACCGATTGCCGCTGAACGACTTTCATCGACTGCCCGGCGACCAGCCCGACCGCGACACCAACCTGCCGCCCGGTGCGCTCATCACCGCCGTGGAGATCCCGCCGCCACCCGACGGTGCGCGCTCCACCTACCGCAAGGTGCGCGACCGCGACTCCTACGCCTTTGCCTTGACGTCCGTCGCCGCCGAAGTCGTGATCGAGGGCGACACCATCGCCAGCGCCCGCATCGCCCTCGGCGGGGTCGCGCACAAGCCCTGGCGCGCGACCCGCGCCGAGCAAGCACTAATCGGTCGAACCGCCACCGAAGACAACTTCCGCGAGGCCGCCGACGCCGAACTCGAACTGGCAAAGCCGCTCAGCGGCAACGAGTTCAAGGTCGGGCTCACCCGCGGCGCCATCGTCGCCACCCTGACCGCCCTGGCGGAAGGACACCGATCATGACGATCATCGAACCCCACGCCATCGGCACGCCGCTGACGCGCCTCGACGGGCCCGCGAAGGT
>NZ_JAVRQA010000020.1:0-5354 GCF_032161845.1 Mycobacterium sp. | reverse complement strand
CAGGCGACCTCCAGGCGCCGCCCCGGCACCATTAATCTTCCCCTCGTGACGTCACAGTGGTCGCCGACCCGACTCGGCAACTTGACCGGTAAGCGCATCATCGTGACCGGAGCCACCAACGGGGTCGGGCTGGCGACGGCGAGTGCCTTGGCTCGCGCCGGCGCGCACGTGATCCTCGCCGTGCGCAACGTCGAATTGGGCGCCCAGCGCGCCGCCGAGATGGGCGGCGACACGTCGGTGGTCAAGCTCGACCTCGCCGATCAGTCGTCGGTGCGGGCGTTCCCGGACCTGTTCGACGGCGACGTCGACATCCTCGTCAACAACGCAGGCGTGGTCGCGCAGAGTCGATCCGAGACCGTCGACGGTTTCGAGATGACGCTCGGCACCAACTTCCTCGGTCCGTTCGCGTTGACCAATCTGCTGTTTCCCCGAGTGCGGTCGCAGATCATCAACGTCGGCTCCGACGCGCACAAGTCGGCGAAGATCGGACTCGACGACCCTCATCTGCGCACGCGCAAGTGGTCGGCGTTCCCCGCCTACGGTCGCTCGAAGCTGGCGGTGATGCTGTGGGGACTCGAACTCGACCGGCGACTTCGAGCGGCGGGCTCACCGATCACCAGCCAACTGACGCACCCGGGTTGGGTCGCCTCGAACCTGTCGAATGTCTCCGACAAGCGGGTGATGTCCGCGTTCCACGCGGTCGTGAAGGCCGCGGCCGACGTGCTGGCCAACGACATCGACGCAGGCGCGGCGCCGACGCTGTACTGCATCAGCGAACCGATCCCGCCGGGCAGTTACGTCGGCATCGACGGCTGGCGTGGCTTGAAGGGCGGCCCCACGCTCGCCGGTCGGACGGCAAACGCCTGTGACTACGAGATGGCCGCCCGGTTGGTTGCGTTTGCCGAGAAGGAAACGGGCACAGCGCTTTCCGTATAGCCGACCGACATCGGCCGGTCAGCCCCTGGCGAGTGCCCAGCGGATGCCACCCACCAGCGTTCGACCGGCCAGCCGAACGGCGGTGGACTCCAGCGGCGGCAGGTAGGGCAGGCGGAGGGGCAGCCGCGCCCACGGGGGCAACATGGCGACCGACGTTGCGGCAAGTACCGCGTACGGCGCCTTGGCCAGCAGCGGCAAAGGGGGAGTGAGCAGCAGGAACTTGGCCGCCTCACGCGCGGCCGGCGTGCCACTCAGCTCGGGCCGGTAGTCCTCGATCCGCTGCGTCAACTCCCGTTCGGTGCGCGGTGGATCGATCACACCGAGCGCGGCGGCGACGCGGGACGTGTCGGCGACGTAATCGTCGCGGCCCCGCTGGTCGAGCGGCTTGGCTCCGTAAAGCTGGTGTGCCAGAAGGAAACTGCTTACCTCGGCGATGTGCACCCACTCGAGGAGATGCGGGTCGGATGCCTCGTACCGGCGTCCGTCCACCGCCGTTCCGTGTACTCGCCGATGGATCCCGCGGACCTTGTCGACGGCGCGCTGGGCATCGTCCGCCGGGCCGAACGTGGTGACGGCGAGGAAGGTGCTGGTGCGCTGCAGCCGTCCCCACGGATCACCCTTGTAGTCGGAGTGTTCGGCGACACCTGCCATCGCGAGCGGGTGCAGGGACTGAAGCAGCAGGGCCCGGAGCCCGCCGACGAACATCGAGGCGTCGCCGTGCACCCGTCGAATCGGACGGTCCTCGCCGAACCACCGCGGCCCTGGGGTGTCGTGGATGCGCGCGCGGTTGGCCGGACCTTCTGGGCCAGCCACCATCCCGAACAGGCGTTGGCCGAGACCGTCGCGCACGGTCGTCAATCCGGGCAGTGCCACGTGTTCGACAGTACGCCCGGCGTTGCGGCGCTACGTTCCATGAGGCGCGACGGTCCATAGCGCGACGGAAGGGTGAGGCATGGCGACGTTGGTCTCGGTGAATGTCGGGCTCCCCAAGGACGTCGCGTGGAACGGCCGGTGCGTCCACACCGGCGCCTGGAAGTCACCCGTCGACGGAGCGCGGATGGTCCGCCGCCTCAACGTCGACGGTGACGGACAGGGCGATCTGGGCGGGCATGGCGGTGAGAACCGGGCAGTCCTGGTGTATCAACTCGACTCCTACCGGCACTGGGCCGCCGAACTCGGTCGCGACGACCTGGCGCCGGGCCACTTCGGCGAGAACTTCACCGTCGACGGACTACCCGACGAGGAGGTCTGCATCGGTGACCGGTACCAGATCGGCGACGCGGTCTTCGAGGTCACCCAGCCACGCGTCACCTGTTACCGCGTCGGACTGCGGATGGGCGTGCCGAACATGGCGGCGTTGCTCGTGTCCCACCGTCGCCCCGGCTTCTACCTCCGAGTGCTCACGGAGGGCGAGGTGAGGCAGGGTCAGGAGATCGTGAAGATCGCCTCCGGCCCCGAGGCGGTGACCGTCGCCGAGGTGGACGCCCTGCTCTACCTGCCCGACCCTCCGCGTGCCGCCGTGGCTCGAGCGCTCCGGGTACCCGCGCTCAGCCAGGGCTGGAAGGGGTCGCTGGAGGACTTGGCGAGGCAGGCGGACGGGTCGAGTAGCCCAGCACCGGCGTGGCAGGGGTTCCGGCCGCTGCGGGTCACGTCGATCCACGACGAGAGTGCGGATGTCCGGTCACTCAAGCTGGCGGATCCCCACGGCCATCGCCTCCCGGATTGGCTTCCTGGCCAATCGATTACATTGCGGCTCCCGGCGGAACCCGCAGGAGTACCGGTAATCCGCAATTACTCGCTGTCGAACTCGCCGGGCTCGGGCACCTACCGGATCAGCGTCAAGCGGGAACCGGCCGGACTCGGCAGCGGGTATCTCCACACCAGGGTCACGGTGGGTGACGTGCTCGACGTCGCGGCTCCGCGTGGCACGTTCGTCCTCATCGCAAACTTGGAAGCCGATGACGACCGCCCGGTGGTCTTGCTCTCCGCCGGAGTCGGGATCACGCCGGTGCTCTCGATGCTGCACGCGCTCGCCGAGGCAGGCTCGCGGCGTGAGGTGTGGTGGCTGCACGGCGCGCGGGGCGGCGGGGCGAATCCGTTCGCCGCCGAGTGTCGCGAGCTTCTCAAGCGGTTGCCCGGCAGTCGCTCGCAGGTGTTCTACAGCCGACCCGCCATCTCCGACCGGCTGGGTTCGGACTACACCACGGCAGGCAGGCTCACGGCCGAGGTGTTCGATGCGCTCGGTGTGCCGAAGGACGCCGACGCCTACCTGTGTGGTCCGAAAGACTTCATGGCCGCGCTGACGGCGGGCCTCGAGGCGTACGGCGTGGCCGCCGGTCACGTCTTCAGCGAAACATTCGGCGCCGCAGCAGCGCTCACTCCCGGCATCGCGGCGACGCCGTCGGGTCCACCGCATCCGCCGGCAGGCCGTCCCGGTCCGGGGCCCGAGGTCGGCTTCGCCCGCAGCGGCCTCACCGTGCCGTGGGGGCCTGGCTATCCGACCCTGCTCGACTTCGCAGAGGCATGCGACGTGCCCACTCGATGGTCGTGCCGAACCGGGGTGTGCCACAACTGCGAGACGGCCGTTCTGTCGGGATCCGTTCGCTACGACCCGGAACCACTCGAGCCGCCCGCGGAGGGCAACGTGCTGATCTGCTGTTCGACGCCCACCGGTGAGCTGGTGCTCGACCTCTGACGTCGGTGCGCCCAGAGGAACCCCGCCACGGCGAGGGAACTGGCGCACACCATCACGATCGCGGCGGGGACCGCAGTGTCCTCACCTCTGATGCTCACCAGCGGTGACACCGCGGCAGCCAAGCCGAACTGCGCAGCCCCAAGCACGGCCGACGCAGTTCCGGCGGCACGCGGTGCTGCACCAAGGGCAAGTGCGGTCGTGTTGCCGAAGATCAAGCCCATACCGCCCACCGTTACCAGAAGGGGTAGCGCCAGCCACCCGGCCGGAACGCCGGCCGATGCGAGAACCAACAGGGTGACCGTGGCGAGAAGGATGGCGGTGAGTCCGGACGCCGCTACGTGCCGGACGTCGTAGCGCGCGATCAGCCGTGCCGACAGTGCGCTCATGCTCAGGAGCGCAAGCGCATTCACGCCGAACATCGCACCGTACTGGCCGGCGCTGAGGCCCATCATCGTCTGGTAGATGAATGGCGACGCAGAGATGTAGGCCATCATCGTGGCGAAGGCGCAGCAGAAGGCGATGACGTGGCCCAGGTAGGTCCGACTCGTGAGGTCGCGCAGCGGCGACCCCTGCGCCGAGCGGGACGACCGCATCTCGGCGCGCCGGTGCTCGGTGTGCGTCTCGCGCACGATCAGGAGCACCGCAGCGAGCATCAGGGTCGACAGCGCGAAGATGACGGCGAACGCCCCCCGCCATCCGATCGGGCCGACGAGAAGGCCACCGGCCAGGGGAGCCAGGACCGGGGCGACGCCGCCGACGATCATCATCAGGCTGAAGGCCCGCGCGGCCGCCTTGCCCGAGGCCAGGTCCGCTATGACGGCCCGGCCGATGACCATGCCCGCCGCACCGGCGAAACCCTGGAAGAAGCGGGCAGTGATCAGCGCTTCGACGGTCGGCGCGAATACCGTTGCGGCGCTGGCGACGACACACAGCGTGGCGCCGAAGATCAGGGGCCGCACCCGGCCATAGCGGTCAGAAAGGGGGCCGAAGACCAACTGGCCGGTGGCCAGTCCCAACAGGAAGGCCGTCAGGGTGAGCTGTACCGCCGTCGCGGAAGTGTGAAGGTCCGCCACCATCGTCGGGAAGGCGGGCAGGTAGAGGTCGGTGGCGAACGGCGCGACGGCCGACAGCAGGGCCAGCGTCACGAGCAGTGCCGGGGTGATGGATCGCTCGGGGGCGTCTCGGATTGGCGAATCGACCGCGACGTTCATCAGTCACCTCCAGGGTAGTTATCAAATGATAGATATCAATGTACAACCATCGGAGTACTCTTGGCCAGGTGAGCCGAAGCGATGCCCATCACATCGACGCGCGATTGGCCGCTCTCGCGGACCTGGTCCTGGCCGTGGCGCGGGTGATCGCCACGGACGCTCGCCGCGACCGGGAGATCGTCGACCTCACCGCGATCGAGATCAACGTGATGCGGTACATCGATCACCATCAGGGCACGTCACCGACCGCAGTGGCCGCCGCGACGGGACTGCGGCGCAGCAACGTCAGTCGCGTGCTGCGTGATCTGGAAGCCAAGGGAATGGTCGAGCGGACGGCCGACGAGTCGGACGGTCGCCAGACCCGATTGGCGCCGACCGCCCGCGCGGAGACCAATCTCGTTCGCTTGCGGGCGAACTGGACGCGCGTGCTGGCGACCGTCGACGTCGACCGGCGCAGCCTCGACACGACACTGGCCACGCTCGCCAAGATCGAAGCCGCAATCGCGCCGGCC
>NZ_JAVRQA010000019.1:0-20629 GCF_032161845.1 Mycobacterium sp. | reverse complement strand
AGGTCACCGAGGTCGACGTGGCGTTGACCCGAGAGGACGACGACGCCGTCGCGCCGGTGCTCGACGCGGCGTGGGTCGGCACGGAGGGTGACTGGCTGAGCAGCGGGTCGGGCCTGCGGTACCGGTTCGTCAGCTACGTGCGCGCCTGAAATCACATTGGATAGCCTTCGAGCTGGGTCGATGCTGTTAAGACGACCGGTCGTATAGGATGGTCGACATGACTCTTCTCGACGACGTGCTGGCGGCCTACGGTGGGGCCGACCGCTGGAAGCAGATCGACACCATCACGATCCACCAGCTGGTCGGCGGCGTGCTGTGGCCGCTCAAGGAGGTGGGCGGCATCCTCGACGATTCGATCGTCGAGATCGCCGTTCAGCACGAGCGCACCCGGCACTGGCCGCTGCCTGAGCCAGGCCTGCACTCGGAATTCACCCCGGACCTCGTACTGATCAAACGTGACGACACCGACGAGACCGTCGACACCCTGGCCGACCCGCGCGCATCGTTCGCCGGCCACACCCTGGAGACTCCGTGGTCGACGCAGCAGCTCGCGTACTTCTCGGGGTACGCCATGTGGACGTACCTCTCAGAGCCATATTCGCTGACCTTCCCCGGCGTGGTCACCGAAGAGCTCGGCGACTGGCGGGAGAACGGCCAGACCTGGCGGCGGCTCGGGGTGCGCTACCCGGACGGCATCGCCACCCACGGCGCCGACCAGATGCTCTACGTCGACTCCGACGGGCTGGTGCGGCGGCGCGACTATCAGGTCGACATCGGTGGTGGATCAGCCGCCGCGCACTACTCGGACGACCATCGCGAGTTCGACGGCATCGTGCTGCCGGTCACGCGCCGGGTGTATCCGCGCGACGATGATCGCCGACCGGTGTCCGAGCCGCTGTTGGTGAGCATCGACATCGACGACGTCACCGTCCGGTAGGTACTGCCGTGCCGAAGCCCAGCTTGCGAGATGCCCTGTTGGACGCCGGGTTCGAGCAGCTATACGCCGGCGGCTATGCGGCGACCGGGGTGGCCACCATCGCCGCGGCCGCGAACGCGCCGAAGGGGTCCTTCTACAACCACTTCCGCAGCAAGGAGGCACTGGCCGTCGAGGTCCTCGGCCGGTATGGGCAGGGCCGCAGGCTGGAGTTGCTCGGCGAACCGGGCGTGTCGGCCGTGCAGCGCATCCGCAACCACCTCGACCACATGCGCGACGATCTTGCCGAACACGGCTACCGGCGCGGTTGCATGTTCGGCAACTTCGCCGCCGAGGCGCCGACCGGTGCGCCCGAGGTGACGGCACTCGTGTCAGCGGCACTGAGTCGTTGGCGCAGCCTGCTGGCGGCGGCGATCGGCGACGGTCAGCGGGCCGGTGACATCGCCGACGACGTCGACCCGGATTCGGCGGCGCAGATCATCATCGATGCTTGGGAGGGTGCCGCCATGCGGGCCAAGGTGATTGGTGCCTCCACGCCCATCGACAACGTCAACGACCTGGTGTTCAGCCGGATCTTGTCGGTGCGATAGGGAACGATGTCCGGATGGCCTCTGCCCGCACGCCCTCGCTGACCGCGGCCCAGGCGCGCCGCGTCGCCGTCGCAGCCCAAGGTTTCGGGGAACACAAACCCGCAGGACCGGTGACACGGGCACACCTGCGACGGCTCGTCTCGCGGATCCAGGTGTTGCAGCTCGACTCGGTGTCGGTGGCCGTGCGGGCTCATTACGCCCCGGTGTTCAGCCGGCTCGGACCGTATGACCGCAACATTCTCGAGCGGGCGGCATGGAGTCACAGTGCGCGGTCGCCTCGGCTGCTGGTCGAGTACTGGGCGCACGAGGCCGCGCTGATGGCGGTCGAAGACTGGCCCCTGTTGCGCTGGCGCATGCGCGAATACACCGACGGCCGGTGGGGCAAGGAGATCGTCAGGAAGAACCGGCAGCTGGCCGAGGACGTCGTCGCCGCAGTCGCCGAGCTCGGCCCGTCGACGGCCGGACAGATCGAGGCGCATCTGGAGTCGGAGCCGCGCGGTCGCAAGGGCCCGTGGTGGGATCGCAGTGACACCAAGTGGGTGGCCGAGGCATTGTTCGCGTCCGGGGTCTTGACGACGGCCACCCGGGTCGGGTTCGCCAGGCACTACGACCTCACCGAACGAGTACTGCCATCGGAGGTGTTCGGCCGCCAGGTCGACGACGACGTCGCCGTCCGCGAGCTGGTGCTGCGGGCGGCCACCGCGCTTGGCGTGGCCACCGAGACCGACATCCGCGACTACTTTCGGCTTGGCGCCAAACAGGCCAAGCCGGTGATCGCGGACCTGGTGGCCGAGGGTGAACTCGAACCCGTCGAGGTCGAGGGGTGGAGTGCCCCGGCATATCTCAGGGCAGGCCAGATCGTGCCGCGCGTCGATCGCGGCACTGCGCTGTTGTGCCCGTTCGACCCGCTGATCTTCTTCCGGCCACGTGTCGAGCGGCTGTTCGACTTTCACTACCGCATCGAGATCTACGTGCCAGAGCCCAAGCGCCAGTTCGGTTACTACGTCTGGCCGTTGCTGCTGGACGGGCAGCTGGTGGGCCGCGTCGATCTCAAGGCCGAGCGCACCCGCCCCGATGGATCCACCGCGCTGCACGCGCTGGGTGCGTTCACCGAACCCGGCGCCGACCGCATGCGGGTGGCGCACGCGATGGCGGGCGAGTTGCGGTCGATGGCGTCGTGGCTCGAGCTGGACGACGTCATCGTCGGGCAGCGCGGAGATCTGGCGAGGGAGCTGGCGCGGGCTCTGGCGCGCCTCCGGTGACGCGGCGCTGATCCCCCCTGAAGGTCAGTGCGTCGTGCTCTCCTCGGCCAACTCTGGCACGCCCTTGCCTCGGAACACGTTGATCGCAAATACGATCGCGCCGATCACCAGCCACACCAGGCCGCCGATCTTGGCCAACGAGTCGGCGTTGAACAACACGTAGCCGATGATCAGGAAGCCGAGGGTGGGAACGACCAGATGCAGGAGATAGTTCTTCGACTTCTGCCGCACCAGGTAGTACCAGACCACCGAGACGTGCAGCAGACAGAAGCCGAACAGGGCGCCGAAGTTGACCAGCGACGAGATCAAACCGATCTGGCCGACGAAGAAGAGCACCAGCACGACGCTGAGCCCGCTGACGACGAGGATGGCGGCGATCGGCACCTTGCGACCGCTGATCGTGGACAGGAACTTCGGCAATTGGCCGTCGCGGCTCATCGAGTAGAGCAGCCGACTGGTGGCGGCCTGGGCGGCCATGGCATTGGCGAAGCCCACCGCCATCACGTTGACCGCGAAGAAGGCGTTCATCCACCCGGTGTTCGACGCCGCCTGGACGAGGGTGAAGAACGCGTTGCCCGCCTCGTCGTCGCTGAACGCCTCGCGGCCGCCGGCGAGCAGGCTGGCCAGCCAGGTCTGTATGACGAAGAGAAACGCCACCACGAACAGCGCGATGATCATCGCGCGGCCCGCGGGATTCTTGCGTCCGGTCGACTCCTCGGCCAGCGTTGAAATGCCGTCGAAGCCAAGGAAGCTCAGCACCGCGATCGACAGCGCGCTCGCGATCAGTGGTGCGGTCACCGTGCTGGAGTCCCAGATCGGCAGCGTGCTCCATTCGACGTTGGGCAGGGACTGTCCGTTGATCGCCCGCACCGCGATGACGACGAAGATCACGACGAAGACCAGCTCGATGGCCAGGAACACTCGGTTGGCCATCTTCAGCAGGCTGATTCCGGCCAGATTGATGATGGTGTTCACGACGACGAAGACGATCGCCCACAACCACCGTGGAGTGCTGGGGAACAGTCCGACCATCGACTCTGCCGCGAAGACGTAGAGCAGCGTTGGCACCAGCAGGTAATCCAGGAGGATCGCCCAGCCGGCGAAGAAGCCAAGGCTGGGATGGATGCCACGGCCGACGTAGGAAAACACCGAGCCGGCCAGGGGAAAGGACTTCGCCATCTGCGAATAGGCCAGGGCGGTGAAGATCATCGCGATCAAGCCGATGACGTAGACCAGCGGCACCATGCCCGACGCGCTGTTGTAGACGGTGCCGAAGATGGCCCACGGCGCGATCGGCACCATGAAGACCAGCCCGTACACCAGTAGGTCGACCGTGGACACCGACCGGTTGAGTTCTTGTGTGTAACCGAACGATTCGAGGCTGCGCTGACCGTCGGCGGGGGCCGTTTCGGAGTTGACCATGGTGGTTTTCCTATCGATCGTGTTCGGTGAGGAATGAGGCGATGACGGCGCGGAACTCCGCGGGTTGTTCCAGGTGGGTGCAGTGGCTGGCGCCGTCGAAGACGTGGCTGCGCACGTTGGGGATCCACTCGACGAACGGACCCCAGGTGGCGGGCGTCGCTTCGTCGAACTCGCCAGCGACCACGAGCGTCGGGGCAGAAATCTGGTTCAGGCGTTCGACGATGGTCCAGTGCCGTAGGTTGCCGACGACGTGAAACTCGTTGGGGCCGTTCATGGTGTGGTAGACGGTCGGCTCCGCCTCCATCTGCTTCTCGCTGTCGGCGAAGTCCTTCGGTGTCGGCTCGACCCGGCAAACGTGGCGGCGATAGAACTCCTGCGTGGCAGCCAGGTACTCCGGGTCGGAGACCGTGCCCGCCGCTTCGTGGCGGTCCAGAGCGGCCTGGGTTTCGGCTGGCAGTTGGGCGCGGAGTTCGGCCGCACCCGCGACCCAGAGATCCATGGACGCCGGAGAGTTGCAGATCGACAGGGAGACCAGGCCCGTTGGCTGGCGAACGGCGATCTCGGCCCCGAGCATGCCGCCCCACGACTGGCCAAGGAGGTGGTACCGGTCGATACCCAGCTCGGTGCGCACGGCGTGGAACTCGTCGACGAACAGGTCTGGTTTCCAGAACTCGCTCGGGGCGTCCGGGAGGTGAGTGCTTCGGCCACAGCCGATCTGGTCGTAGTGGATGACGACGCGGCCGGTCTCGTCGGCGAGTTCGGCGATGTTGCGTACGTAGTCGTGGGCCATGCCGGGACCGCCGTGCAGCACGAACAGCGGGAGGACGTCGGGCCGCGGTGCCTCGGGGCTGGTGATTTGCACCCATGTCTCGCCATCCAGGAATGGCACCGTCCGGGTATGAATGGGCATGGCGCTCAGCATGAACCCATAAAGGTCTTGCTGCAAGACCAATTGAGGCGAATTAACATTCTCGTATCACCGAGGAAGGGGGAGGGCAACGATGACCGACCGCTCCTCGATGACCTCAGCCGCGCGGCCATCGGGCCTTCTCGCCCAGCAGTTGGCGATGCCGACGCGAGTCGACGAGATCACCGACCGGCTCGTCACGGCCATCGCCATCGGTGAGTACCTGCCAGGGGCCCGACTGCCGGTCGAGCGCGACCTCGCTGCAGCGCTTGGCGTCGGGCGCATGACGGTGCGCGCCGCGCTGGCCCGACTGGTCGAGCGCGGACTGCTCGAGACCCGCCGCGGACGCGGCGGTGGGTCCTACGTCGTCGACCAGTGGCCCGAGTCCTCCACCGAGGCGGTCCGCCGCACGCTCTCGA
Source organism: Mycobacterium sp. (assembly GCF_032161845.1). Classification (GTDB taxonomy): domain Bacteria; phylum Actinomycetota; class Actinomycetes; order Mycobacteriales; family Mycobacteriaceae; genus Mycobacterium. The sequence goes on along the minus strand of NZ_JAVRQA010000019.1, from coordinate 15,095 downwards.
CGCGCCTCGGTGAGCTGCGTGACCGGTGTGACGCGATCGCCCGTCTCCACGGCGCGGTGTGTCGGGCCGCAGCCGATGCGAGAACCTCCGCTGACGTGACCGAACTGCGGGCCGCGCTGGAGAAGTATCGGACCGCCGACAGTGGGCTCGCCGCCCAGCAGGCCGACAGTCGACTGCACCTGGCGATCATGGACACCGCCCACAATGCGGTCCTCAAACAGGTGCTCGTCGACCTGGAGGCCTCCATCAGCATCGGCGCGCCCGCACACCTGTGGGGTGAGCCCACCACCATGCGCGAGATGGAGTTGAGGTCACTGCACGAGCACGAAGAGTTGATCGACGCGATCGCCGACGGCCGGGCAGACGACGCCGATGCGATGGCCCGGGCCCACGTCGGCATCGACTTCGAACACATCTCCACCGCCATGCGCCGCGCGGGCATGCTGGTCGACTGAACCCCCCAGTGCTCGTGAACGGCAGGGTCGAGCGGGTAATCTCAACCGCGTGACCACCAGCGGATTCGATGTCAGCGCACGTCTGGGCACCGTGCTGACGGCCATGGTGACGCCGTTCGGCCCGGATGGCTCGTTGGACGTGGCCGCTGCCAAGAGGCTCGCGAAGCACCTGGTCGACGCCGGCTGCGACGGCCTGGTGGTCTCGGGGACCACCGGCGAATCGCCGACGACCACCGACGCCGAGAAGCTCGCTCTGCTCGGCGCGGTATTGGAGGCCGTCGGAGATCGCGCCAAGATCATCGCGGGGGCAGGCTCCTACGACACCGCGCACAGCGTGCACCTGGCCAAGGCGTGCGAGGCCGAAGGGGCCGACGGGCTCCTGGTCGTGACGCCTTACTACTCGCGACCACCGCAGGCCGGGCTAATCGCGCACTTCTGCACGATCGCCGACGCCACCGAGCTGCCCGTCGTGCTCTACGACATCCCGCCGCGCTCCGTCGTCCCGATCGAGTGGGACACCGTCCGGACGATCGCGGCCCACCCGAACATCGTCGCCATCAAGGACGCCAAGGGCGACCTGCACGGCGGCGCAATGATCATGGCCGAAACCGGGATCGCCTACTACTCGGGTGACGACGCGCTGAACCTGCCATGGTTGGCCATGGGTGCCACCGGCTTCATCAGCGTCTGGGGCCACTTCGCCGCCAGCCAGTTGCGAGACATGTTGTCGGCGTTCACGTCAGGCGACCTCGCGACCGCACGCAAGGGCCACGTTGCGCTCGGTTCGCTCAACGCGGCCCAGAATCGGCTGGGCGGCGTCACGATGGCTAAGACGGGACTCAAGTTGTTGGGCTTCGACACCGGTGATCCACGGCTCCCGCAGATTCCCGCGACGGCCGCGCAGATCGAAGAACTCAAAACCGACATGCGGGCTGCGGGCGTGCTCCGATGACGATGACCACCGACCTGGTACCACCGGGCCCGCTCGCACCGGGCGGCCTGCGCGTGACGGCACTCGGCGGCATCAGCGAAATCGGCCGCAACATGACCGTTCTCGAGCACCTCGGCCGCCAGCTCATCATCGACTGCGGCGTGTTGTTCCCTGGCCACGATGAACCGGGCGTCGACCTGATCCTGCCCGATCTGCGGCACATCGAAGACCGCCTCGAGGACATCGAGGCGCTGGTGGTGACCCACGCCCACGAGGATCACATCGGCGCCATCCCGCACCTGCTGAAGTTGCGGCCCGACATCCCGGTCGTTGGATCGAAGTTCACTCTCGCGCTGATCGCGGCGAAGTGCCGCGAGCACCGCATCAAGCCGGTGTTCGTCGAGGTCGCCGAGAAGCAGAGCAGCAACCACGGCGTATTCGAGTGTGAGTACTTCGCGGTCAATCACTCCATACCCGATGCGCTGGCCATCGCCGTCTACACCGGGGCAGGCACGCTGCTGCACACCGGCGACATCAAGCTCGACCAGTTGCCGCTCGACGGCAGGCCCACCGATCTCCCTGGCATGTCCCGGCTCGGTGATGCGGGGGTCGACCTGTTCCTGTGCGATTCGACGAACGCCGAGATCCCCGGTGTCGGCCCGTCGGAGAGCGAGATCGGTCCGAACATGCACCGGCTGATCCGCGGCGCCGAGGGCCGAGTCATCGTCGCGTGCTTTGCCTCCAATGTTGCTCGTGTGCAACAGATCATCGATGCGTCGGTGGCATTGGGCCGCAAGGTGTCGTTCGTCGGCCGGTCGATGGTGCGCAACATGGGCATCGCCAAGGACCTCGGATTCCTCACCGTGGACGATGACGACGTGGTCGACATCGCCGCCGCAGAGATGCTGCCGGCCGAACGGGTCACGCTGGTCACCACAGGAACCCAGGGCGAGACGATGGCCGCGCTGTCGCGGATGTCGCGCGGTGAGCATCGCAGCATCACCCTGACCCGTGGTGACCTCATCATCATGTCGTCATCGCAGATCCCGGGCAACGAGGAGGCCATCTTTGGCGTCCTCGATTCGCTGGCCAAGATCGGCGTCCGGGTCGTCACGAATAACCAAGTGCGCATCCATGTTTCGGGTCACGCGTACGCCGGAGAACTGCTCTTCCTCTACAACGGAGTCCGGCCGCGCAACGTGATGCCGGTACACGGCACCTGGCGCCATCTGCGCGCCAACGCAGCACTGGCGGTGAAGTCCGGCGTGCCCGAAGAGAACATCGTATTGGCCGAGAACGGGGTCAGTGTCGATCTGGTCGCGGGCCGTGCCTCGATCGCCGGCGCGGTGCCGGTCGGAAAGATGTTCGTCGACGGTCTCGTCACCGGCGACGTCGGAGATGCCACTCTCGGTGAACGACTCACCCTGTCATCGGGTTTCATCGCCGTCACGATCGTGCTCAAGCGGGGTACGGGGAAGACCGCCGCACCGGTCCACCTGCATGCCCGCGGTTTCTCCGAGGACCCGAAGGCGCTGGAGCCCGTCACCCGCGTCGTCGAGGAAGCATTGCAATCGCTTGCCGCGGAGAAGGTTACGGATTCGAACCGCATCGCCCAGGCCGCGCGCCGCGCCATCGGCAAGTGGGTGGGGGAGAAGTACCGCCGTCAGCCCATGATCGTGCCGACGGTCATCGAAGTCGACTGAGCTACGGTAGCGCCGGCCGACTCGCCTAGCGCTTGTTCACGTAGCCGTCGTCGACCGGCAAGGCGACTCCGGTGATGTGCTTGCCGGTGTCGGAAACCAACCACGCGACCGCGTCGGCGATCACTTCCGGCTCAACGGTCTCCATGTTGGCGGCGCTGGCCATGTCCAGGCCGTCCGCGTTGCCATCCGTCATCTCGGCGAGCCACTTGCGGGTGAACTCGTTGTCGATCATCGGTGTCCGGACCCCGGCGGGGTGGACCGAGTTCACCCGAATGTTCTGCGGCGACAGGAGGTTCGCATAGGAACGCATCAGTCCGACTACGCCGTGCTTGGCAGCGGCGTAACCAATGGAACCCGCGAACGGGGACGCAAGGCCGACCAACCCCATCACCGAACTGATCAGCACGATGGCTCCGCCGTTGCCCGCCTTGATCATTGGACCCATTGCGACGTCCACGGTGTGGTGCACACCCGTCAGGTTGACGTCGATCACGTCGTGCCAGGCGTTCTCACCCGCCATGGGGGCGATGCCGGCGTTGGCGATGACGATGTCGAGTCGGCCGCCGAGTTGTTCGACGCCTGACTTCAGTGCGGTCTTGAGCGCCGCGCGATCCCGAACGTCGGCCTGCAACGCCACGACGCGCGCGCCGGTGTCCTCGACCAGTTTCACCGTGGCGGCCAGATCGTCGGCGGTAGCCATGGGGTAGGGGACCGAAGCGATCTGGTCACACAGGTCCACCGCGATGACGTCGGCGCCGTCGGAGGCCAATCTGACCGCGTGCGCGCGGCCCTGCCCGCGGGCGGCACCGGTAATGAAGGCGACCTTGCCGTCCAGTGTTCCCACGGTTGTCAGCCGCGCAGCTGACCCTTGGCGGGGTCCCCGGCGACGACGGGCTGCAACATCTTGATGTCGGGCGCACCGTCGAGATGCTCGCCGATGGCGCCGAACAGGGCGCCGATCGCGGGGGCGGTGCTGTGGGTCTTCAGCGCGTCTTCGTCGGCCCACTGCTCGACGAAGACGAACGTGCCATTGGCTTCGTGCAGGGAGTAGAGCTCACAGCCGGGCTCGTCATGGACGGCCTCGATGGCGGCCGTGCAGGCAGAGCGCACGGCGTCCACGGATTCGGGCTTGGCGGTCATGGTGGCGACGACGACGACGGGCATGCAGAGACTCCTCGATCGATGGGTGGCGGCGATCACATTACCCAGGTCGCAGTACGCCTCGACGGCGGCTGCACCGATATGTAACTGTGACCAGTGTGGCTGATGGTGAAATTGGGGTTATTGCGACTAGTCTTTGCTCATGGCTAGTAAGACCGTCGCCCGTTCGGGAGCTCGTTCGAGCAGCTCAAAGCCCCGAGCGCGCTCGACGCGCCCCGCCGCCCCGCGGCGCAAGCCCGCGCCGAAACGCAATTCTTCGCCCGTCGCTTCGGCGGGATCCGCGATCGGCAAGGGGGCCCGCGCCAGCTGGCTGATGCTGGCGAAGGGTGCGGGATCCACCGCGCGATCGGTGGGGCGGGCCCGCGATCTCGAGCCCGGACACCGGCGCGACGGCATCGCGCTCGGCCTACTCGCCGTCTCGATGGTGCTCGCCGCCAGCTCGTGGTTCGACGCGGCGCGCCCGGTCGGCGGCTGGATCGACTCGGTCGTCCGGGTCGTCATCGGCTCGGCGGTCGTGCTCCTACCCATCCTCTTGGTCGGGCTGGCCGTGGTGCTGATGCGCACCGAACCGCACCCGGAAGCCCGCCCCCGACTGGTCCTCGGCACCGCAATGATCGCGCTGCCGGTGCTCGGCCTGTGGCACCTGTGGTCGGGTGCGCCGCAGGATCCCGCCGACCGGCAGCGCGTCGCGGGATTCGTCGGCTTCGCGATCGGTGGCCCGCTGTCCGACGGGCTGACCCCGTGGATCGCCACGCCACTGTTGATCATCGGTGTGCTGTTCGGTCTGCTGCTGGTCACCGGCACGACCATTCGTGAGGTGCCGTCGGCAGTCCAGGCAATGTTCATGGGCGCCTACCGCGGCCACGCCTACGGCGACGAGTACGACGAAGACGCCGACTACGACGAGTACCCGGCCGAGCCGGTGGACGACTTCTCCGACGGGTATTACGACGACCCGGCGTCGTCCCGCAGCGACGAGGCTCAGTGGCCGGGCGCGCCACGACCGACCGGAGGGCAGGAGCGAAGCGACTCGGGAAGTCACTCCGGATCGCCGATGGACAACTATCCGTTGGACGAGCCGTTCGTCGACGAGACCCCGACGGTGCCCGAGCCCAAGGTCAGGTCCAAGCGCAAGAAGGAACCGAAGGCTCAGCAGGACAAGAAGGCGAACAAGACCGACACCCTGGTGCTCGATCGCGTCGTCGAGGGACCGTACGTCTTACCGTCGCTGGATCTGTTGGTCGCGGGCGATCCGCCGAAGGTCCGCAGTTCCGCCAACGACAAGATGATCGACGTCATCTCCTCGGTGCTGGAGCAGTTCAAGGTCGACGCCGCCGTCACGGGGTGCACCCGCGGACCGACCGTCACCCGCTACGAGGTTGAACTCGGCCCCGGTGTGAAGGTCGAGAAGATCACCGCGCTGCAGAAGAACATCGCCTACGCCGTCGCCACCGAGAGCGTCCGCATGCTGGCGCCCATCCCCGGCAAGTCGGCCGTCGGCATCGAGGTGCCCAACACCGACCGCGAGATGGTGCGGTTGGCCGACGTCCTCACCGACCCGTCCACCCGTCGCGATCACCACCCGCTCGTCATCGGCCTCGGCAAGGACATCGAGGGTCAGATGATCTCGGCGAACCTCGCCAAGATGCCGCACTTGCTGGTGGCCGGCTCGACGGGCTCCGGCAAGTCCAGCTTCGTCAACTCGATGCTGGTGTCGATCCTCGCGCGGGCCACCCCGGACGAGGTCAGGATGATCCTGATCGACCCGAAGATGGTGGAACTCACGCCGTACGAGGGCATTCCGCATCTCATCACGCCGATCGTCACCCAGCCCAAGAAGGCAGCCGCCGCCCTGGCCTGGCTGGTCGAGGAGATGGAGCAGCGCTACCAAGACATGCAGGCCAGCCGGGTGCGCCACATCGACGTCTTCAACGAGAAGGTCAAGTCCGGTGAGATCACCACTCCGCTGGGCAGCGAGCGCGTGTACAAGCCGTACCCCTACATCCTCGCGATCGTCGACGAGCTCGCCGACCTGATGATGACCGCACCACGCGACGTGGAAGACGCGATCGTGCGCATCACGCAGAAGGCGCGTGCCGCGGGCATCCACCTGGTGCTGGCGACGCAGCGGCCGTCGGTCGACGTCGTCACCGGTCTCATCAAGACCAACGTGCCGTCACGGCTGTCGTTCGCCACCTCGTCGCTTACGGACAGCCGGGTGATCCTCGACCAGCCGGGAGCCGAGAAGCTGATCGGCATGGGTGACGGACTGTTCCTGCCGATGGGCGCCAACAAGCCGATCCGGCTGCAGGGCGCCTACATCTCCGACGAGGAGATCCAGGCCGTCGTCGAGGCCTCCAAGGCGCAGGCCGAGCCCGAGTACTTCGAAGGCGTGACCAAGGCCAAGCCGTCGGGTGAGCGCACCGACGTCGATCCCGACATCGGCGACGACATGGACGTGTTCCTGCAGGCGGTCGAGCTGGTCGTGTCGTCCCAGTTCGGGTCGACCTCGATGCTGCAGCGCAAGCTGCGGGTGGGCTTCGCGAAGGCGGGGCGGCTGATGGACCTGATGGAGACGCGCAACATCGTCGGGCCGAGCGAGGGTTCCAAGGCCCGCGACGTGCTGGTGAAGCCGGACGAACTGGCGGGCACCCTGATGCTGATCCGCGGCGGCGCGGACGCCAACGGAGCAGACGTCGACGACGAGTGACGCCCAACGTGACGCTGAGCGGTCGACTAGCAATTGACCTGAATCGTCGAGTTCTGCACCCGGGCTGTGAAAGTCGCGGCGGAACGACCCATTCGCAGATTTCGACGCAGACGGAGCGCGCCACCTACAGCGTCAGCAGCATCCGGGTGTTGCCCAGAATGTTGGGCTTGACGTAGGAGAGGTCGAGGAACTCCGCGACGCCGATGTCGTAGGAGCGGCGCATCTCGTCGTACACCTCGGCGGTCACCGGGGTGCCTTCGATCTCCTCGAAGCCGTGGCTGCCGAAGAACTCGGTTTCGAACGTCAGCACGAAGATTCGTTGCAGACGCAATTCCCTGGCCACGTCGAGCAGGCGGGCTACCACGGCGTGCCCGACACCACGGCCGCGCAGCTTGGGATGCGCGGCGACGGTGCGCACCTCGCCGAGGTCCGCCCACAACACGTGGAGCGCCCCGCAGCCGACCAGTTCGCCGTCCAGTTCGGCGACCCAGAACTCCTGGACGGCCTCGTAGAGGGTGACGAGGTTCTTCTCCAACAGGATCTTTCCCGCGTAAACGTCGACCAGCGACTTGATGGCGGGCACGTCCGAGGTGCGGGCGCGACGGACCACCAGGACGTCCGATTCAGGCGCTCCGCTCACAGCAGAGAGGGTATCGGTTTCCCCAGCGGATACTCTGATGCCGTGCCGGGTCAGTCTGACGTCGATCCGTTGACGCCTCGCGTCAGCGTGGTCAACGTCGCAAACGTTCTCACCGGGCTGCGCATCGTGCTAGTGCCGGTGTTCCTGGCGGCCCTGTTCGTCGGCGACGGTCACGAAACGTATTGGCGAGTCGTCGCTTTCATCGTGTTCACGGTGGCGGTGGTCACCGACCGCTTCGACGGCGCCATCGCGCGGAGCTACGGCATGGTCACGGAGTTCGGCAAGCTCGCCGATCCGATCGCCGACAAGGCCTTGATCGGGGCCGCCTTGATCGGCCTTTCCCTGCTGGGGGATCTGCCGTGGTGGGTGACGGTCCTCGTCCTGGTCCGAGAGGTTGGCGTGACGATCCTGAGGCTCGTCGTCATCCGGGGTGGCGTGATCGCCGCCAGCCGTGGCGGCAAGCTGAAGACGCTCGTTCAGTCCGTGGCGATCGGACTGTTCGTCCTGCCCCTGCACGGGGCGTGGCTGACCGGGGCGTGGGTGTTCATGTGGGCCGCCATCGTGCTGACCGTGGTAACCGGCGTGGACTACCTGGTGTCGGCGGTACGCAGCGCCCGCACGTGACCGGGGCCATCCGTCGTTCCGGGAACCAATTCGACAGGCGTGGGCGTTCTGGTTGGTAGTGAACTCGACTAGAACCATGACCACGTCTTTCGTTGTGAGGAGACCGCGATGACGACTTTGCTTCGCGAAGTGATCGGCGACGTGTTGCGTCAGGCACGGCTCACGCAGGGGCGGACGCTGCGAGAGGTGTCCGACGACGCGCGAGTCAGCCTCGGCTACCTGTCCGAGGTGGAGCGCGGCCGCAAGGAAGCCTCCAGCGAGCTGCTGGGTGCGATCTGCGGGGCCCTGGAGGTCCCGCTGTCGCGTGTGCTTTCCGACGCCGGCGAGACGATGGAACGGCACGAACAGGCCGCACCACGTCCCGTTGCGACGGCCAGCGCCGCCAACATCGACTTCTCGACAAGGGTGGTCATTCCGCAGACGGTTTCGATGGCTGTGGCCTGACGCGTCCGCACGGCTCTGCTGCGAAACGCGCGCAGGGGTGTAGTGATCTGCGTGCAACCGATAAGTTGGCGGGTAGCGAAAGTAACTTGCTCGGCGAGCCCATCCCGGGGACAGGCACACTGGCCCTACTCCAACATGAAGGCGGAACGAACCGATGGCCAATCCGTTCACGAAGGCGTGGAAGTACCTCATGGCGCTGTTCAGCTCCAAGGTCGACGAGTACGCCGATCCGAAGGTGCAGATCCAGCAGGCGATCGAGGAAGCACAGCGCCAGCACCAGGGACTGACCCAGCAGGCGGCATCGGTGATCGGCAACCAGCGTCAGCTGGAGATGCGCCTCAACCGCCAGTTGGCCGACATCGAGAAGCTGCAGGTCAATGTTCGTCAAGCGTTGACGCTGGCCGATCAGGCCACTTCGACGGGCGACGCAGCGAAGGCGACTGAGTACACCAACGCCGCCGAGGCGTTCGCCGCCCAGCTGGTGACGGCCGAGCAGAGCGTCGAGGACCTCAAGACGCTGCACGATCAGGCTCTTCAGGCCGCCGGACAGGCCAAGAAGGCCGTCGAGCAGAACGCGATGGTGCTGCAGCAGAAGATCGCCGAGCGCAGCAAGCTGCTCAGCCAGCTGGAGCAGGCCAAGATGCAGGAACAGGTCAGCGCGTCGCTGCGGTCGATGAGCGAGATCGCCGCGCCGGGAAGTACGCCCAGCCTCGACGAGGTCAGGGACAAGATCGAGCGTCGCTACGCGAACGCGATGGGCTCTGCCGAGCTCGCCCAGAACTCGGTTCAGGGCCGCATGATGGAGATTCAGCAGGCCAGCGTGCAGATGGCCGGGCATTCCCGTCTGGAGCAGATCCGCGCCTCGATGCGCGGTGACGCCCTTCCAGCGGGCGACGCCGGCGCGGCACCAGCCACGCCTGCCGTGAACCCGCCGGCCGCCGCGCCGGAAAACCCGCTCTCGCAATAGTTTTCGAAGGTAGGTAGCAATGGCTGCGGATCCCCGGACGGGACGACAAGAGGCGTGGCGCACGCTGGTGCAGCGAGGCGTCGATACCGCAGCCGAGTTCTCCGACGTGGTCGCGCAGCGGCTCGGTGCAGCCGCGGATCCGCGGGCCAAGTTGTTGCGCAAGCGGCGGTGGGCGCTGCGGGCGACGGTGTTCTTCGCGTTCTCCACCGGCTTGTGGATCGCGGTGACGGGGGTGCTCGCGTCCTGGGACGTCATACCCGCATGGGTGCTGCCGATTCCCGCCGCGATCGCCGTCGGCGCGGCGTTCCTGGCGACGCTGTCCTTTCTCCGCTACCGCTGGCTCAAGCGCGAGCCGCTGCCCGCGGAACGCCGGGTGCGACGGCTACCCCCGTGGGGGTCGGTGGCACGCCAGCCGATCGCGGCGCTCACCTCGGCCGAGCGTGGATTGTTCGCTCTCCTGGGCGTGATGGAGCGCGGCCGAATGCTGCCCGCCGACGAGCTGCGGGACGTCGTCGCTGCGGCCAACCAGACGGCGGCGACCATGACGGCGACGGCCAACGAGGTCGTGTCGATGGAGAAGGCCGCGACCGCGGCTCCGCAGTCGCGGGTACATCTCGCGCCGACGATCCGGGCGTTCAGCGCACAACTCGACAGCGGCGTGCGGCAGTACAACGAAATGGTGGATGCGGCAGCTCAATTGGTATCGGCCGCGAACTCGGGTTCGATGTCGAGTTCACCGATGTCAGCGCAGCGCTACCGGCACGAGCTCGGCAATGCGACGGACCGGCTGGCTGGTTGGGCGCAGGCCTTCGACGAGCTCGGCCACCTGCGCGGCGCCTGAACGCTCAGACGGCGCTGCTACTCGGCGGACCCGAACGAGGCCCGTACTTCTCGGCGTACGCGTCGTGGATGTGGGCGTCGCGCTGACGATTGCGGTAGTCGACGAGACCGGGGTCGAGCCCGTGCTTGCGCAACATATGCCGGCGCCACACCTTGTTCAGCGCGTGCGAGAAGAACACGAAAGGGATCAGGATCGGCAGCGTCGTCGACAGGTGCAGGTACAACGACATCGGGATGATCCAGAACGGCGTGAGGATCAGCACCGCCGGCACGAACACCCGCACCATCATTCGCACGGTGGCGCCGGGCCCGGCGAGGTCGTCGGCCACCCACTGGAGCATCGACGACGGCAGTCGCCTGCCGTAGCAGTACCCGATGTACTGCAGGAGATTCGGCTTGGTGCGTGTGGTCGGTGCCGTCATCAGAACTTGGGGCGCAACGAAGGAACGACGATGCCGACGAGCCCGCGTAGCGTCGCCTTGAACATGTCCAACACGTCGAAGTAGTCCCGCCACAACGTGATTCGGCCGTCGTGCACCTCGAAGACGCCGCAGACCCAGAACTGCAGCCGCAGTGGCCCGAAGACCATTGCGTCGCTGCGTTCGTTGAGAACCGTGGTGCCCTCGCCCACGTTGCGATGAAACGTCACGTCGAAGCCCATCCGGCCCTCCATGGCTCGGAACAACTTCATCGCCCGTGCGCGGCCACGGATGGTCGGCAACCCGACGTTCTCGTAGACCAGGTCGTCGGCGAGCAGCGCGTCGGCCGTGTCGAAGTCCTGGTCTCGGAGCGCGAAGAGGAATGCCTCGACGACCTGCGTGTTGGTGGTGCTCGCCACAGACGAGATCTGGTCGGTCATGACCTCACCGTAGTCTCTCGGGCGCTGTGACAGGGTAGGGCGATGCGCGTGGTGGTGGTGGCCGGACCCGATCCCGGACACGCCTTTCCTGCCATCGCGCTGTGCCTGAAGCTCCAGGCCGCGGGTGACGAACCCACGCTGGTGACGGGGACGCGATGGCTCGAAACGGCGCGCTCGGCCGGCCTCGACGCGATCGAGCTCGCCGGGCTGACGGCCACCGACGCCGACGACGATGGTGACAGCGGCGCCAAGATCCATCAACGGGGTGCGCGGATGGCGCAGCTCAATGCGCCGCTGCTAAAGGATCTTGCACCGGACGCGGTGGTGTCCGACGTCATCACCACGTGCGGCGGCATGGCGGCTGAACTCATCGACCTCCCGTGGATCGAGTTGAACCCGCAGCCGCTGTATCTCCCGTCGAAGGGTTTGCCGCCCATTGGCAGCGGGCTGGCGCCAGGAGTGGGCGTGCGGGGCCGGCTCCGTGACACGGTGATGCGGGCACTCACCGCACGTTCGGTGCGTGCCGGTGACGAACAGCGCTCAGCGGCGCGTCTCTCGATCGGTTTGTCCGCAGCCGATCCTGGGCCGGCTCGTCGTCTGATCGCCACGCTGCCCGCGCTCGAGGTGCCTCGCCCGGACTGGCCCGCGGAGGCCGTGATCGTCGGCCCACTGCACTTCGAGCCGACGTCGACGGTGCTCGAGATTCCGGAGGGAACGGGACCGCTGGTGGTCGTCGCGCCGTCGACGGCGGCGACGGGTACCCACGGGCTTGCCGAACTGGCGCTCGAATCGTTGATACCGGGCCAGACGTTGCCGACCGGTGCCCGGGTCGTGGTGTCCCGGCTGGCAGGGCCCGATACGACGGTGCCGCCGTGGGCCGTCGTCGGGCTCGGTCGCCAGGACGAACTGCTGTCGCACGCGGACCTGGTGGTCTGCGGGGGCGGTCACGGCATGGTGGCCAAGGCGCTGCTCGCAGGCGTGCCGATGGTGATCGTCCCCGGCGGTGGAGACCAGTGGGAGATCGCCAATCGCGTCGTGCGCCAGGGGAGTGCGCAGTTGATCCGGCCGCTGACGCGTGAAGCGCTGATCACCGCGGTGGCCGAGGTGCTGGCCTCTTCCGGCTATCGGCAGCAGGCAAGGTTGGCCGGTGCGGGCATCGACGACGTGGACGATCCGGTACGGGTGTGCCATGACGCGCTGACGGCGTCTCGGTAAGTTGGTGGCGTGCGGCTGACGGAATTCCACGAACTCGTCGACGGTCAGTTCGGCCCGGTGCGGGGCGCGTCGCTGCTCGTCGATCACGTGCTGAGCCGCGTCGGTGGTCGCACCGCGGTGCAAGCCATCGAGGCGGGGATCGACCCGCGCGACGTGTGGCGCGCCTTGTGCGCCGACTTCGACGTGCCGCGCGAGCAGTGGTGAGCTACTTCGCGGTACTGACTTCCAGCGACCGACCCAGCAGCTGCGCGGTATCCCGGTGCAGCCTGCCGAAGTTGTAGTACGCCGCGCAGGCACCCTCGGGAGAGACCATGCAGGTGCCGATCGGGGTCTCGGGCGTGCAGGCCGTGCCGAAGACCTTGCACTCCCAAGGCTTGATGACGCCCTTGAGCACCTCGCCGCATTGACACGCCTTGGGGTCGGCGACTCGGATGCCGGGCATCTCGAACTTGCATTCGGCATCGAATTCGGCGTAGTCGCGGTGCACCTTCAGTGCGCTCTGCGAAATGAAACCCAGCCCACGCCACTCGAAGTGAGGACGCAATTCGAACGTCTCGGCCAGCAGCTTCAGCGCCTGGGTGTTGCCCTCCGGCCGCACGACGCGTGAGTACTGATTCTCGATCTCGCAGCGTCCCTCACGGATCTGCTGCAGCAGCATGTGCACCGCCGCGAGGATGTCCAGCGGTTCGAAACCCGCGACCACCATCGGTTTTCCATACACCTCCGACACGAACCGATATGGCCGGATCCCCACCACCGTCGAGACGTGGCCCGGTCCAAGGAATCCCGACAGCCGTAGGTCGGGAGAATCCAGGATCGCCTTGATCGGGGGGACGATCGTAACGTGGTTGCAGAACACGCTGAAGTTCTTGACGCCGAGCGCTCGCGCCCGGACCAGCGTCACGGCGGTGGACGGTGCCGTGGTTTCGAAGCCGACGGCGAAGAACACGACATGGCGGTCGGGGTTGTCGACCGCAAGCTTGAGCGCATCGAGCGGCGAGTACACGAATCGAACGTCGGCTCCGCGGGCCTTCGCCTCGATCAGGCTGCCCTTGGACCCGGGCACCCGCATCATGTCGCCGAACGTGGTGAAGATGACGCCCGGCTGTTCGGCAAGCCACATCGCATCGTCGACGCGACCCATCGGAATCACGCAAACCGGACAACCCGGTCCGTGCACCAGCTCGACCGTCTCCGGAAGCAGGTGCTCGATGCCATGACGGTAGATGGTGTGCGTGTGCCCGCCGCACACCTCCATGAACTTGAAGTGGTCACCGGTCGCCAGCTCGGTGATGGATTTGACCAACGAGCGCGCGGCCGCCGGATCCCGGAATTCGTCGACGAACTTCATGTGGTCAATCCTTCTTTCGAATCAGGCGATCTCGGACGAATTGAAGGCTTGGATCTCGTTGGTGTAGTCGGCGCCCATCTTCTGGACCTGTTGCAGCGTCATCGCGGCCTCGCGCTCGTCGATCTTGGCCATGGCAAAGCCGACGTGGACGAGCACCCAGTCACCGATCTGCAGGTTGTCGTCCACGAGCAGGCGCACGCTGATGTTCCTCCGCACGCCGTTGACGTCGACCTTGGCCAGAGACTGTTCGGCGTCGACGATGTCGACCACCTGTCCCGGTATCCCTAGACACACGACTAGTTCTCCCTTCAAACGATCATCAGCAGATGCGGGGCAACGGATCGCCGACGAGCATGTCGACGATCCGGCTTCCACCGAACGAAGTCCTCAGCGCCACAATGCCTTTCGGCTCGGACACGATCTCGCCGACGATTGTCGCGTCGGCGCCTTGCGGATGCCCACGCAAGGCCGCGACTGCGGCTTGCGCCTCATCGGCTGCAACGATCGCGACGAACTTGCCCTCGTTCGCGACGTACAGCGGGTCGATGCCGAGCATGTCGCACGCGCCGAGCACCTGCGGCTTGATCGGCAGGCTTGCCTCGTCGAGGATCAGCGCGAAGGGGGAGTCCTTGACGAGTTCATTGGCCACCGTGCCGACGCCACCTCGTGTCGCATCGCGCATCCACCGCGTCGACGGTGCGGCCGCCAGCAGAAGCTCGACGAGTTCGTGTACCGGGGCGGTGTCGGATTCGATCTCGGCCTCGATCGCGAGGTCACCGCGGGCCAGCATGACGGCCATCCCGTGTTCGCCGATCGTCCCGGACAGCAACACCTTGTCGCCCGGCTGGACGAGTTCGCGCGCCAGCAGCCTGCCCTCGGGGATCACTCCGACTCCTGCGGTGCAGACATAGACGCCGTCCGCCGCCCCCTTGCCGACGACCTTGGTGTCGCCGGTGACGATCTGTACGCCTGCCTTGGCCGCGGCTTCGCTCATGTCGGCGACGATTTCGCGGAGTTCGTCGATTCCGAAACCCTCTTCGATGACGAAGGCGGCCGAAAGCCATTGCGGGCGAGCGCCCGATACCGCGAGATCGTTGATGGTGCCGTGCACCGCGACGTGGCCGATGGATCCGCCTGGGAAGCGGCGCGGCGAAACGACATACGAGTCGGTGGAGAACGCCAGCCGGTCACCCGC
>NZ_JAVRQA010000018.1:0-3712 GCF_032161845.1 Mycobacterium sp. | reverse complement strand
ACCTTCGCGAACGCGGCGCTGCCGGAGCGCCCGGTGGTCAGGAAGACCCGCGAATAGCGGTTCCGGGCCACGACGTCGGCCGCCTCGACGTCGGAGTCGACCACGAGCGCGTCGCCCTGCGGCCATGCGGGCCGGGCGAGGATGACGTGCGGGACCCCCGCCTGCCGACAGACCTGCGCCGCGTTGGCGGTGATGCGGGCGGCGAAGGGGTGGGTGGCATCGACGACCGCGGCGATGCGTTCGTCGCGAATCCATTTGCACAAGCCGTCCACCCCGCCGAACCCGCCGATGCGGACCTCGCCCACCGGGAGCGCGGGGTCGGGAACGCGGCCCGCGAGCGAGCTGATCACGGTCACAGCGGGATTCAACTCCGCAGCCAGCGCGCGCGCCTCGGCGGTTCCGCCGAGCAGCAGCACCCGCATCAGTGCCTGCTTCCGCGGCGCCGTCCCGACGAATAGAGGTAGCTGTCGGTGAAACCGTCGGCCGCAAGGACGTCGCCGACCACGATGACGGCGGTCCTGGTGATGGCTGCGGCGTGGACCTGTTCGGCCAGCTCACCGAGGCGGCACCGCAGTATCGTCTCCTCTGGCCATGACGCGAAGGCAACTACGGCACAGGGGGTTTCGGCGTCATAACCACCGGCGAGGAGGTCGGGCACGATCGCATCGACCTGGGCGGCCGCCAGGTGCAGTACCAAGGTGGCACCGGGTGCCGACAGCGTCCGCAGATCCTCCCCAGCCGGCATCGCCGTGGACAGCGTCGCGACCCTCGTCAGCGTCACGGTCTGTGCGACGCCTGGCACCGTCAGTTCGCGGCCCAACGCGGCGGCCGCGGCGGCGAAGGCGGGGACGCCAGGCACTACTTCGTAGTCGACGCCGGCCGCGTCGAGGCGGCGGCACTGTTCGGCCAGTGCGCTGTAGATCGACGGGTCACCGGAATGCAGGCGCGCGACGTCCAAGCCCGCGGCGTGCGCGGCAGTGAGCTCGGCGACGATCTGCTCCAATGTCAGTGGCCCAGTGTCTATCACCCTGGCCTCCGGCGGGCACAGTGCCAACAGGTCGTCGGGCATGATCGAGCCGGCGTACAGACAGACGGGACACCGCTTCAGCAGGCGCTCCCCGCGGACGGTGATCAGATCGGCGGCACCCGGTCCTGCGCCGATGAAGTAGACGGTCATCGCTTGGTCACCACCCACTGGGTCACGGGCATCGCGGGTCGCCAGCCGGTGAATCCTCCGACCGGCTCACCGTGATAGTGCTGGAAGCGGTGCAATGTACCGCCCAGGTGCGAATACCATTGGGCGATAACAGCTTCAGACTCCACCGTGACGACGTTGGCGATCAGGCGGCCGCCCGCGGGCAAGTGGTCAAGACATCCGTCGAGCAGGCCGGGATGCGTCAGGCCGCCGCCGATGAAGATGGCCGCGGGTTCGGGTGCGCCGACGAAGTCGGCCGGCGCCGCTCCTCGAACCTCCACCGCCGCGCCGAACGCAACCGCGTTGCTTACGATGCGTGCGCGGCGTACGTCGTCCCGCTCGAATGCCACTGCCGCACAACCCGGTGCACTTCGGCACCACTCGACGGCGATGCTCCCCGAGCCGGATCCGACGTCCCACAGCAACTCGCCGGGCCGCGGCGCGAGCGCCGAGAGGGTGACCGCCCTGATCGACTGCTTGGTGATCTGGCCGTCGTGAGCGAACACGTCGTCGGGCAGCGCGTGGGCGACCCGGTCGTCGGGCAGGTAGCGCACCGCCATCACGTTCAGTGCGTCGACGTCGTGGGGCGGACGACCCGCCCACTCGCGCGCCGTGGCGGAGCGGCGCCGCTCCCCCGGCCCGCCGAGCTGCTCGAGCACGGTCAGTTCGGAGTCACCGCGGCCGGTCTCGGCGAGCAGCCGGGCCAGGGTGGGCGGGCTGGTGGCGTTGCGCGACAGGACGACCGCCTGACCCCCGCGACGCACGGCGGTGTGCGGTTCTGCGGTGACGAGGCTGATGATCTCGGTGTCCTGCACCGCCCATCCGACCCGCGCGCACGCCAACGTCACGGACGACACGTGTGGCAGAACTGCCACCCGATCCGACCCATACAGCCGGATCAGGGAGTTGCCGATTCCGTGCAGGAGGGGGTCACCGCTGGCGATGACGTGCACGTCGCCGCCTGCGTCGTCGAGCAGGGTGCGGAGCGCAGGAAGCAGTGGAGACGGCCATGCCCGCCGGCGCGCCGAGACGGAGCCGTCAAGTAGTTCGAGCTGTCGTTGTGATCCGTAAATGACGGTGGCTCTGGACAATTCGGTTCGCGACGCGGTGGACAGACCCGTCATCCCGTCCGCACCGATGCCAACGACGACGATCATCGGGGAAGTCTCCGCCACACCGAGCGTGGCAGCAGCCGCAGCCCGAGCACCAACGCGCCCAGTGACCTCGGCACCCAGATCTCGTTGCGCCCCTTCGCCAGCGCCCGTGCCACCGCCTCGGCCACCTGTGGCGCCGTACTCGACAGCGGGGCCGGTGACATGCCCTCGGTCATGCGGCCGATGACGAAGCCCGGACGGACGAGGAGCAGTCGGACCCCTGAGCCGTGCAAGGCGTCGGCCAAACCGCGGCTGAACGCATCCAGGCCCGACTTGGCCGAGCCATACACGTAGTTGGCCCGGCGCGGACGGGCCCCCGCCACGGATGAGAACACCACGATCGCACCGCGACCCGCCGAGCGCATCGTGGCCGCCAGCACGGTCAGCAGGCTGACCTGGGCGGTGTAGTCGGTGTGCACGATCGCGGCGGCATGGGTGGCGTCCACCTCGGCGCGCGCCTGATCACCGAGGATCCCGAACGCCACCACGGCCGTGCTGATCGGACCGTACTCGGCGACGATTGACTCGACGAGCGGCGCGTGCGACACGAGCGCGTCGGCGTCGAACTCCCGGACGTGGACGGCCGCCGCACCGGCCGCCGTCACCGCAGCGGCTTCGTCGGTTAGCCGATCAGCACCTCGAGCCGCCAGTACGACCGTCGCGCCCTTGGCCAACCTCGTCGCCAATTCGATCCCGATCTCGCTGCGTCCGCCGAAAATCACCACCACGCGATCCTCAGCCGTGTCCTCCATGGCTGAGATTATGTCCTGCGCTAGGTTGGACACCGATGGCGAAGGCAACTACGCGGCTGACGAACGATGCGCTGGCGTTCCTGACCGAACGACATCTCGCCATGCTGACCACCCTTCGCGCGGACAATTCGCCGCACGTCGTCGCGGTCGGATTCACGTTCGACCCCAAGACCCACATCGCACGGGTCATCACGACAGGCGGCTCGCAGAAGGCGGTGAATGCCGACCAGCGCGGCATGGCGGTGCTCAGTCAGGTCGACGGTGCGCGTTGGCTCTCGCTGGAGGGCAGCTCGTCGGTCAACGCCGATCCCGACGGCGTCCGCGACGCCGAACTTCGCTACGC
Source organism: Mycobacterium sp. (assembly GCF_032161845.1). GTDB lineage: Bacteria > Actinomycetota > Actinomycetes > Mycobacteriales > Mycobacteriaceae > Mycobacterium. The sequence continues at coordinate 268 of NZ_JAVRQA010000018.1, read as the reverse complement.
CCAGCGCTACCGCACGCCGCGGGTCAACCCCCGGCGCGTCGTGATCGAGGTGCGGATCGAACGGGTGCTCGGTTCGTCGGAGCTGCTTGACCGCAGTCACGACGCCTGACCCGTTTCCCGGCGATTACCATGTGCCACTGACATTTTCGGTGTCTTAGGCGATAGTTGTGCACAGTCGGCGATTCATCCACAATCTGGCTTTGCGGGCTGGTTTTTGTCGGGGATCGCACATATGTTCGAAGCATGTTCGATCACATGGTGGCCACCA
>NZ_JAVRQA010000017.1:0-27868 GCF_032161845.1 Mycobacterium sp. | reverse complement strand
GCACCCCACGCGTGCCGGTGAAACCAGCCCGAACGACGCGGGAACCGACGTTCACACCGCACCCGCGGCCTGAACCGAAGGACGCCCGAGAAGGGCGGTGCCCACCACACAACTGGTAGACACGCTTTAGAAGAGATCCTTGTGCGGCACGTCGGTCACCAGACCGCCGTCGACCACGAACTCGGCGCCCGTGGCGAACGACGACTCGTCGCTGGCCAGGAAGACCACGAACGTCGCGACCTCGTCACTCTCGCCGGGGCGGCCAAGTGGCGAGGTGACCATGTCATCGGGGAAGTGTTTGGTCATCGGGGTGCGGATGAATCCGGGATGCAGTGAGTTGATGCGGATGTTGAACTTGCCAAGTTCGATCGCCGCTGACTTGGACAGGCCGCGAACCGCCCACTTGGTCGCCACGTAGGGGTGCACCATCGGCGCGCCGCGAAGGCCTTCGATGGACGACACGTTGATGATCGATCCGCCCCCTGCTGTCTTCATCGCCTCGACGCAGGCCTGCATGCCGAGGAAGGTGCCGGTGAGGTTGACGTCGATGACCTTCTGCCACTTGGCCATGTCGAAGCTGCCGATCTTGCCGAGCGCGACGATGCCCGCGTTGTTGACGAGAACGTTGAGCTTGCCGAAGTCGGAGACCGCGGTGGCGACGGCGGCTTCCCACTGGTCGGCTTCGGTGACGTCGAGGTGCACGTAGCGCGCGGCCTCCCCGATCTCGTCGGCCAGCGCTTTGCCCTCGTCGTCGAGGATGTCGCCGATGACCACTTTCGCGCCCTCGGCGACCAGCATGCGGGCGTGCGCGGCACCCATCCCCCGCGCCCCGCCGCTGATCAGTGCAACCTTTTCATCCACGCGTCCCATGACGGGTGACGCTACCGCATCCCGGTTTTCGAACTAGAACCTGTTTCAATTCTGGGGCTCGGCCCGCATACTGCAGGGCATCCGACACGAGGAGAAACGTATGGCGATTCGCGTCGCGCTCATCGGCACCGGCAACTGCGGCAGCCTCGCCCTGAAACAACTGATCACCGACGAGCGCTTCGACCTGGCGGGCGTCTGGGTGTCGTCCGACGCCAAGGTCGGCCGGGACGCAGGCGAACTTGCCGGCCTCGAGGTGGCGACGGGGGTGGTGGCGACCAATGACCTCGACGCGATCGTGGCCGCCAAGCCGGCGTGCGCCGTCTACTGCGCGATGGGTGACGTCCGACTGCCCGAGGCGATGGCCGACGTCCGACTCCTCCTCGCCGCGGGCATCAACGTGGTCGGTTCGGCGCCTGGGGTTTTGCAGTACCCCTGGCAGGTGATCCCCGACAAATACATCGAACGCATCGAAGATGCTGCGCGAGAAGGTGATTCGAGTATCTTCATCACCGGCGTCGATCCAGGATTCGCGACCGATTTGCTGCCGTTCGCACTCGCCGGAACCTGCCAGAGCATCCAGCAGATCCGCACCATGGAGATCGCCGACTACGCCACCTATGACGGCGTGACGGTGATGTTCGACGTGATGGGCTTCGGAAATGACATCGGGGACTTTCCCATGCTGTTCCAGCCAGGGGTCCTGAGCATCGCCTGGGGTACCGCGATCCGGCAGCTGGCGGCGGGGCTCGGCGTCGAGGTCGACGAGATCAGGGATTCCGTCGAACAGGAGCCGGCCCCCGAGGACCTTGACGTGGCCGCCGGTCACATCGCCAAGGGAACCGTTGCGGCGCTTCGCTTTCAGATCGAGGGCATGGTCGGAGGACAGCCAGTGATCGTCGTCGAGCACGTCACGCGCCTGCGCGCGGACCTGCGGCCGGACTGGGCGCAACCCGCGCACCCCGGCGGTTCGTACCGGGTTGAGATCACCGGTGAGCCGTCATACGTCGTCGACATCGTCCCCACCAGTCGCCACGGTGGTGCCCCGTACGCAGCCATCCTCGCCGCGGCCGCCAGGATCGTGAACTCGATTCCGGACGTGGTCGCCGCTGCGCCGGGAATTCGGACCACGCTGGACCTGCCGTTGGTAACGGGCAAGGGCGTGGTCTCGGTCGGGTAGTCAGCGGCACCGGCCCATCACAGCCGGTGTACGCCAGTCCAAACCAATCGGACGGTGGTGCCGCCGGTGGACGTCTGGATCGATGCGCGATCGGCTAGGGCCTTCATCAGCGCTATTCCTCGACCGCGACTGCGGTCGCCCGTGGCCGGTACCGCCGTCCGCCACAGTCCGCGATCGGCAACGGTGACCGACAGGGCCGATTCGATCGAGTCGTACGCTGCCCGAATGTCCATGGTGCCCGTCCGGCCCACCGAGAGGTAGGCGAACTCAGCGATGTTGGCGAGGGCCTCGTAGCTCGCGAGCACCAGATCACTCGCACGGTACGGATCGAGGTTGAACGCACCCCGTAGCCACCTCGAGAACTCGTCACGGGTCTGGGCTGCGGTGCGCGAGTCGGCGGTCACGCCGATGCGCTCGAAGCGTTCGGCGTTGGAGACCGCGGCCGTGGGAAATAAGTCGATCATGGCAAGCAGAGTGGTACCCAATGGACCCACCGAATATGCCTACCTACCCGGAAAGGGCCGCCAGCGCTTCGTCGAGGGTGGCATGGAGGGGCACGATGTCGGCGATCCCCACCAGCTTCAAGGGGCGGCTGGTGGCAGGGCCTTCGGCAACGATGTGTAGGCGCACGCTCTCGGGTGCCGCGTCGTGTGCCGCGACGATCACGCCCATGCCGGCCGACGCCAGGAATTCGACCTCGGTCAAGTCCACGACGATGCCCTCTGGTGACCTGGCAAGCGCTGCCCTGATCGCTTCCTCCAGCTGTGGTGCCGTGATCATGTCGACGACGCCGGAGGTGGCGATGACGGCGACCTTTCCCACCATTCGTTCGCTAACTTCGCAGGTCGATCCGGATGCCGTAGGAGTGCCGTCGGTCGATTCCCGTTGTTCGTTCAAAGCCCGTCTTCCGTGTCCAACCGCATCGAGGATGCGGGTCGCTGTGATTCTCGTCCGCTCGAGGCTCTGGCTGAACCTGCGCAAATTTGAAACCGCTGAGGTCGAACCTATCCGATCGGCCCGCGATCGTGCCCATCAGTCGGGCGGTTGGTCTCTCTGGATGTCATCGGCCGGTAACGACGCGAGGGCGTCGGTACCCCGAATGTGATGCTGGAATGGAGTCGTGACGCCGGCACCGTCGGCACCAGTGCCACCAGGGAGGGAAATGAATCGCGATGCGCCCGTGGCCGGCCACCTCGAGGAGATCGCGTCGGGCCCGCAGGGACCGCACGTCGGCGCCTTCTTCGATCTCGACGGCACGCTGGTCTCTGGCTTCACGGCGACCGTTCACGCCGGACACCGGATTCACGCCCGCCAGGCCAGTATCGGCGAGGTCGTCGGGGTGCTCGAGGCGTCACTGCGGTACCGGCTGGGTCGGATGGAATTCGAACGCCTCGTCGTACGGGCAGCGGGATATCTGCGCGGCGACTCCCTCGGCGAGCTCAACGAGCTTGGTGAATACCTCTTTCGCCGCCACATCGAAATACGGGTCTTCGCGCAGATGCACGACGTCGTGCGGGCCCATCAAGCGCGCGGCCACACTGTCGTGCTCAGTTCCTCGGCGCTGACTATTCACGCCGAGCCGGTGGCGCGCTTCCTCGGCATCGACGGCGTCATCTGCAATCACTTCGAGGTGGACGACGCCGGACGGCTCACCGGCGGCATCGTCGCGCCGATCATCTGGGGCGCCAGCAAGGCCGAGGCAGTGACGCGGTTCGCCGACACCTGCGGCGTCGACCTCCTACGCAGTTACTTCTACGCCGACGGCGACGAAGATGCTGCCCTGATGCGGGTGGTTGGCCATCCCCGGCCGGTGAACCCGCGACCCCGTCTGGCGGCTGAAGCGATGCGCAGCGGTTGGCCGGTGCTCCAGGTCAGCGAAGGTCGCGGCCGCGCGCCGGTACTGCGGCGTCTCGGCGGCCGTCGATGATGGCCCGCACAGTGCGGCGACAACGGCCGCACTCGGAGCCTGCGCCGCACGCGGCGGCTACCTCGTTGCAGGTCGACGCACCCGCGTCCACCGCGGCGGCGACCGCCTGATTGGAGACGCCGATGCAGAGGCAGACGAACATCAGCGATCGTCCGTCTTGCGGGATTCCTCGGTCTCGTCGATGCGGAGCATGCTCTGGAACCGGCCGACGAACACCGGTGGGTAGGCGCCGATCCCAGCCTTGGTGAGCCATTCGGCGGCCAGATCGGAGTACTTCAGCCACCGTTGCGCGTGCCTCTCGTCGTCGATCTGCAACAGCGTCATGACTTCGAGCGGATCGTCGAAAGCGCTGAAGATCATCAACTTTCGGACACCGGCGAGGCGCAGGTCGTCGCTGGTGTCTCTGACGTGGGCGCGCAGCGTCGCCAGGTCGTCGACCGGTGTCACCATCGACACCACGACCTCGGGAACGGCGGTCGCAGCCTCGGGGCTGATCTCCATTCGTTCGATCAGTTCGCCTGCGAACACCGCGGGGATGTCGTCGACGCCCACGGCATCGAACCACTCGAAGAAGATCCGCGAGCGCAGGAGGTCCAATACCGGTTCGCGGGCGTGAACCGCAATCATGACCAGGACGCGTTCCGGGTCGGTGGTCGACGCGTACACCAGCACGTGATGCGCGCCGAGATCGACGAGCGCGTCCCTCCTGCGCTCGAGCAGAGGACCCACGCGTTCGGGCCGGGACACCCGGTAGTCGGAGGCGAGGACGAGCGAGTGGTTGAGCCAGTGCGTCAAGGCTGCGTCCTCCGGCGACACGATCGGGTGTGTCAAGGGTATTACCGAAAAACGGTAATGGCATTCTCCTGCGATGTCGAGTGCGGATCGATCGTAATGGAATGCGCCCAGTCGCCGACAGCACGGCCGCGAGGTACTAAACTAGAACACGTTCCAGTTCGTCTACCGAACCGCCAGCCCCACTCCGAGGAGCGACCAGCCATGCACACTCCCCTCTGCGACACGATCGGCATCGAATTCCCGATCTTCGCCTTCACGCACTGCCGCGACGTGGTCGTCGCCGTCAGCAAGGCGGGTGGGTTCGGCGTGCTCGGCGCGGTGGGCTTCACGCCGGAGCAGCTCGAGGTCGAGCTCAACTGGATCGACGAGCACATCGGCGACCACACCTACGGCGTCGACATCGTCATTCCCAACAAGTACGAGGGCATGGACTCGAACCTGTCCGCCGACGATTTGGGCAAGATGCTGGCCGACATGGTTCCTCAGGAGCACCTTGACTTCGCGAAGAAGATCCTCGTCGATCACGGCGTGCCGCTGACCGATGAGGACAACGAAAGCACCCTGCGACTGCTCGGCTGGACCGAGGCCACGGCGACGCCGCAGGTCGAGGTCGCACTCAAGCATCCGAAGATGACGCTGATCGCCAACGCGCTCGGCACCCCGCCCAAGGAGATGATCGACCACATTCATGCCGAGGGCCGCAAGGTCGCCGCCCTGTGCGGATCGCCCAGCCAGGCGCGCAAGCATGCCGACGCCGGTGTCGACATCATCATCGCCCAGGGCGGCGAAGCGGGCGGGCACAGCGGCGAGATCGGCTCGATCGTGCTGTGGCCACAGGTCGTCAAGGAGGTCGCGCCCGTCCCGGTGCTCGCCGCGGGCGGCATCGGCAGTGGTCAGCAGATTGCCGCCGCGCTCGCGCTCGGCACCCAGGGCGCCTGGACCGGCTCTCAGTGGCTGATGGTCGAGGAAGCCGAGAACACCAAGGCGCAGCAGGCCGCCTACGTCAAGGCAGGCAGCCGCGACACCGTCCGCAGCCGCTCGTTCACCGGCAAGCCGGCGCGGATGCTGAAGAACGACTGGACCGACGCCTGGGAGAACCCGGACAACCCGAAGCCGCTGGGGATGCCGCTCCAGTTCATGGTCTCCGGCCTAGCGGTGGCCGCCACGCACAAGTACCCCGACGAGACCGTCGACGTCGCGTTCAACCCGGTCGGCCAGGTGGTCGGCCAGTTCACCAAGGTCGAGAGGACGTCGGCCGTCATCGAGCGATGGGTGCAGGAGTACCTCGATGCCACCGGCACGCTGAACGCACTCAACGAGGCCGCCAGCGTCTAGCCGCGAGCTAGCTGCCAGCAGTCTGCAAGCGGCTCCAGCAAAATCCCCTCATTCGCCATGAATGAGGGGATTTTGCGTCTGTTCGGCGGGAGCGACGCTATGTATGCTGCTCTACATAATGTCGACGCCCCGCGAACGAATGGTTGCCTCCGCTGCGGTGCTGATCCGCGAGCGCGGCGCCCACTCAACGGCGATCTCGGACGTGCTTGAGCACAGCGGCGCGCCACGCGGCTCGGCCTATCACTACTTTCCCGGCGGGCGCGCCCAACTGCTTCGTGAAGCCGTCGACCTCGCCAGCGATCACGTTGCCGCCCAAATCGCCGGTGCAGCAACTGGTCTCGACGTTCTCGACGCCGTGGCCGCGGATTTTCGGAAGCAGCTGACCAAGACCGACTACCGCGCGGGATGCCCCGTGGTGGCCGTCGCGATCGAGGCGGGCGACCCTGCCAAGGACGACAACGGCGCCGTCCTCGAGCGGGCCGGAGCGGCGTTCGTGCGCTGGACCGACCTGATCGCCGAAAGGCTCGTCGACGACGGGGTCGCCAGGGATCGCGCGCGGGAACTGTCCGTACTCGTCACCGCCGCGATCGAGGGCGCCATCGTGATCGCAAGGGCGACCCGTGACGTGGGACCACTGGATTCGACGCACCGCCAACTGCGGGCGTTACTGCAGGCCGAGATGGGGAGCAATCGATGACCGAGGAATGGCAACCGACCGCGTGCATCCTCTGCGAGTGCAACTGCGGCGTGGTGGTGAATGTCGACGACCGCAGGCTGGTCAAGTTCCGCGTCGTCATAGAGCATCCCGCGTCGCATGGCTACACGTGCTACAAGGCGCTGCAGCTCGATCACTATCAGAACAGCCGCAACCGGTTGACCTCGCCGCTGCGCAGGCGTCCCGATGGCAGCTACGAAGAAATCGACTGGGACACCGCGATCACCGAGATCGCCGAGGGCTTCGCGAGAGTGCGCGACGAGCACGGCGGCGACAAGATCTTCTATTACGGCGGTGGCGGTCAGGGCAATCACCTCGGCGGCGCCTACAGCGGAGCGTTCCTCAAGGCGATCGGCTCGCGGTACCGATCGAATGCGTTGGCGCAGGAGAAGACCGGCGAACACTGGGTGGACGCACACTTCTACGGCGGGCACACCCGCGGTGAGTTCGAGCACGCCGAGGTGTCGGTGTTCGTCGGCAAGAACCCGTGGATGTCGCAAAGCTTTCCGCGAGCGCGGGTGGTGCTCAACGAGATCGCCAAGGACCCGGCGCGGTCCATGATCGTGATCGACCCGGTCGTCACCGACACGGCGAAGCTCGCGGACTTCCATCTCCGCGTACGGCCGGGCACGGACGCGTGGTGTTTGGCGGCGCTGGCCGCGGTGCTGGTCGAGGAGCAGCTCTGCGACGAGACGTTCCTGGCCGAGCACGTCAACGGCTCCGAGGCAGTCCGCGAGGTGCTCGCCGAGGTACCGATCGGTGACTATGCCCAGCGGTGCGGTGTCGACGAGCAGTTGCTCCGCGCGGCGGCGCGCCGGATCGCTTCCGCCGCCAGCGTTTCCGTCTTCGAGGACCTCGGCATCCAGCAGGCGCCCAATAGCACGCTGTGCTCGTACCTGAACAAGTTGCTGTGGATCTTCACCGGCAACTTCGCCAAACGTGGTGCGCAGCATCTACATTCGTCGTTCGCGCCGCTCTTCGGCGTCGGCGGCGTCGGGCGCACGCCGGTCACAGGGGCGCCGATCATCGCGGGCCTGGTGCCCAGCAACGTCGTGTCCCAGGAAATCCTGACCGACCATCCCGCCAGGCTTCGCGCGATGATCGTCGAAAGTAGCAACCCGGCGCACTCGGTCGCGGACTCGGCTGCGGTGCGCGAGGCGCTGCAATCCCTGGAGCTCCTCGTCGTCATCGACGTCGCCATGACCGAGACGGCCCGCCTCGCCGATTACGTGCTGCCCGCGGCCAGCCAATTCGAGAAGCCCGAAGCGACGTTCTTCAATCTCGAGTTCCCGCACAACACCTTTCACCTTCGCCACTCGCTGATGGAACCGCTGCCCGGCACGCTGCCCGAGCCGGAGATCTGGGCGCGGTTGGTGCGAGCGCTCGGCGTCGTCGACGACAACGAGCTGGCGCCGCTGCGCCGGGCCGCCGCCGACGGATTGGACGCTTACGCGCAGGCGTTCCTGGTCGCCGTCGGCGCCAACCCCGGGCTGGGCCGGGTCCTGCCCTACGTCCTGTACGAGACGTTGGGTCCGGAGCTCCCCGCTGGGCTCGCCGGGGCCGCCGCGCTGTGGGGCCTGGCGCAGAAGACGGCGATGACCTACCCGGACGCGGTCCGGCGCGCCGGTCACGCCGACGGCAACGCCCTGTTCGAGGCGATCCTGTCGAGTCGCTCGGGGGTGACGTTCACCGTGCACGAGTACGCCGACGACTTCGCGCTCATCACCCATCCGGACCGCAGGATCGCGGTGGAGATGCCGGAAATGCTCGCCGACGTCCGTGCGCTGCGGTCCGCGCCGACGGCGCTCACCAGTGTGGAGTTCCCGATGGTGCTCTCCGCAGGCGAACGCCGGGCCTACACCGCGAACGACATCCTGCGTGACCCCAGTTGGCGCAAGCGCGACGTCGACGGCGCGCTCCGGATCAGCCCGCAGGACGCGACGGCGATCGGGCTCTTCGACGGCGGCCGCGCCAAGATCACGACCGCGGCGGGTACGGCCGAGGCCATCGTGGAGATCTCCGATGCCATGCTGGCCGGCCACGTATCGCTGCCGAACGGCTACGGCGTCGACTACCTCGAGGCCGACGGCTCGTCGACGACGCCTGGCGTCGCGCCAAACGCGTTGACCTCGACGGAGTGGCGGGATGCGTACGCAGGCACGCCGTGGCACAAGCACGTGCCGGCGCGGGTCGAGGCACTCGCCGTCAAGAGCTGATTTGCACCCGGCCCGACGTTGCGGCTTACATGGTCGACATGCCTGAAATGGATCGTCGCCGGATGCTGATGACGGGGATCGGCCTGCTTGGCGCCGCGGTCGCCATCCCCGAAGCGACCGCGTACGCGTCGCGAGGCGATTTGCCTGCCGCTCCCCCGCCGGTCACGTACCTGTTCAGGGACGAATTCGACGGTCCGGCCGGCTCGGCACCCGACGCCTCCAAGTGGGAGACGGCGACGGCACGCGAGGACATGGAGGACCCGACGTTCTGGGAGCTGCCAGGGAACGTCGGGCAGTACCGCGACGACCGCCGCAACGTCTACCTCGACGGCAAGTCCAACCTGGTCTTCCATGCGGCCAAGGACGGCAATACGTTCTACAGCGGCAAGCTGTTCGGCAAGTACCGCGGTCCGATCGGCACCACGTGGGAAGCCCGGATCAAGCTGAACTGCCTGACTCCGGGTGCGTGGCCGGCGTGGTACCTGGCCAACAACAGCCCCGTCAACGGCGGCGAGGTCGACATCATGGAGTGGTACGGCAACGGCAGCTGGGCGCCGGGAACCACCGTCCACGCGAAGCTGAACGGCGGCGAGCACTCGAGCCAGACCATCGCCGTCGACAGCGGCTGGCACACCTGGCGTACCCAGTGGGATGTCAACGGCATCCGCTTCTGGAAGGACTACGTCGACGGCGCGCAACCGTACTTCAACGTGCCGGCGAGCGCCCTCCCGGACTGGCCGTTCAACACCCCGGGCTACACGCTGTTCCCGATCCTGAATCTCGCGGTCGCGGGATCCGGCGGCGGTGACCCCTCGGGCGGCACGTACCCGGCCGACATGCTCGTCGACTACGTGCGCGTCTGGTAGCTCAGCCGAAGAGTAGCGCGGTGGCGCGCCCCAGCACCTGAGCGCGACTGCGGCCGTCGTGGTCGGCGGCGACGAAGTGATTGCCGATTGCCATTGAGAATGCCAGCAGGGCAAGGGCTTCCACGTCGTCGGCGTTGGTGCGAAACGTGGCGATCTGGCTGCGCAAGTAGTGCATTCGGCTGTTGTCGACGCGCCTCAATCGATCGGCGACCGCGCCATCGCGACGCGACCAGTCCCGCACCGCGAGGTCGACGGGTAGCAGGGCATCGGAGAACGTCAGCATGCCCGCCTTGCCGACCTTGGTGCGGGCATCACCGCCTTCGCGCTCGACCCGGTCCAGAACTTCGTCAGTGCTCCGCCGCTCCCAGGTGTCCAGCAGCTCGTCGAGAAAGGCTGGCCTGCTGTCGAATTGGTGGTAGAAGCCGCCGCGCGACACTCCGAGAGCCTGGGCGAGGACATCGACCCGCACGGCATCCGGGCCGCCGTCGGCCAGCGCCGCCAGGCCGGCGTCGATCCACTCCTCCCGCGAGGTCCGCGTGGGTGCGGGCATCAGCGTTGGTCGTATCGCGTTGACATGGAACAAGAATAAAGCATACAGTTGTGTATGGATACCGTGGGAACGAGATTGCCCCGCGAGGCACACACCTCGCGGCCCTGGCGCATTCACCAGATCGCACCAGAATTCGAAGTCCTTGACGTGTGGAGATTGCCGACCACGGGCGGCTCGGGTGACTTCCACCGCCTTCTCGCCGTGATGCGATCGCTGGATGCCGAACGATCCTCGCCCGTCGTGCACGCGTTGTTCGCCGCTCGATGGGCGCTCGGATGGCTGTTCCGCTGGGACGGTTCAAGCGACGGAATCGATTCCAGGGTCCCGAGTCTGCGCGACCGATTGCCCGTCGGGTGCGGTGGGGGCGGGAGTGTCGTTGACGAGGCGGACTCCTCCCCTGCCGACGCGCTGTCCGGGCGGTTCGCTCCGCTGTACGCCACCGACGACGAGGCGGCGTTGGAGATCGCCAACCGCACGGTGCACGGGGTGCTGCATCTCGGTTGGGTGCCGGACGGCTCCGGCGGCCATCACGGACAGATGGCGATTCTCGTCAAGCCCAACGGGCTGTTCGGTGCGGGATACCTGGCCGCCATCGCACCGTTCCGTCACCTGATCGTCTATCCGGCGATGCTGCGGGCCATCGGACGGGCGTGGCGGGATCAGGCTCCGGCCACGGCGTCGGTCAGGCAGGTCGACCCACCTGAAGACGTCCGCGATCTCAGCACGCTGGCCAGGGTGGATTACGCCGACGCGTTCGTCGTCGAGACCGCCACTTGCCCGGATTGGACGGCCGAGGGTTGGGCCAGGGTGGTATTGGAGGGGGCACCTGCCGAACTGCGGGCGAAGCTGTTGTCCAGTTGGACGGCGCTCGGGCTGAAGAACGGGACGTGCGGCGAGGCGATCCTGGGTTGGGAGGTACGCCACGCCAGTCCCGAGACCCTGTTACTCGGCAGAGATTCACGCGTCGGTATGCCCGGCGAACTGCTGTTCATGCGTCGCCCCGCGGGCTTGCTGTTCGCCACCTTCATTCACCACCAGACGGCGGTGACTCGCCCGCTGTGGGCGTCGGTGGAACACGCGCACGTGCGCACGGTGTCGGCTCTGCTCGAGCGGGCTTGCCGCGCGGCGGCAGACGAGGTTACGGAGTCGGCGGCGGCGGGTCGACCGGCGGGGCCGGCGGTGGAGGTACGAGCGCGGGGTCGCCGGGTGTGATCGGGACGTTGGGGCCGGGTGCCTGCTGCGGGATGGGCGTATCCATGCCGCGCTGGGCGACTCCCATGATCAGAGCTTCTCTACCGCTGATCTCGTGGTTCTGCACGGCCTGCCACAGGTCCTTCAGGTAGCTGACGTTCGGCGAGTCCGTGTCTTGGGGCACCATCGTCGAACCCGGCGGAAGCGCATCGGGGCTTGGCAGATGCGGGATTCCGTTGGGCGGTAGCACGCTTGGGTCGGTGCCAGCGGCCTGGACGATGGCATCCGGACCTGGCGCCGGAACGATCTCAAAAGGTGCGGGAGCCGGGGGCGGAGCGGGGTCCACGGGATCCGCGCCAGCCGGCGACGCCGTCGCCATGACTGCCAAGAAGAGACCCGACGCGCAGCTCGCCGCCACTGTCATGGTCTTGACCGTCTTCGTCGCTTTCATCTACCGACCCTTCCCCCTGTGGCTTCAGGGACTGATGTTGCTAGTGGGTCCATCCAGAATCACCCCATCTTCGTTACATCGCAATCCCGGCTGCTTGATTAATCACATTCTCATGATTGGCGATAACACGTTCTACTCGTGAGTTTTGGAAAGCCGCCTCGGTACCCGCGATCTGTGGTGTAGCAATGCCATATCCCACTAGACCGCGTCGTCGCGAGGAGTGCCCAAGACATGCCGGATACCGCGACCAGCCCGAACCTCCCGGCTGGATTCGACTTCACTGATCCCGACATCTACGCCGAGCGACTGCCGGTCGAAGAGCTCGCGCAGATGCGCAGAGTGGCCCCGATCTGGTGGAACGCACAACCGGACGGCATCGGTGGCTTCGGCGACGGCGGCTACTGGGTCGTCACCAAACACAAGGACGTCAAGGAGATCTCGCGGCGCAGCGACGTCTTCTCCAGCCTGGAGAAGACGGCATTGCCGCGATATGCGGACGGCACCGTTCAGGCACAGATCGACACGGGCAAGTTCGTGCTGTTGAACATGGACGCGCCGCACCACACGCACCTGCGCAAGATCGTCTCGCGGGCCTTCACGCCGCGCGCCGTGGAACAACTGCGCGCAGATCTCGCTTCGCGCGCCCGTGACATTGCCGAGAAGGCTGCGGCCGAGGGCACGGGTGACTTCGTCGAGCAAGTGTCCTGCGAGCTACCGCTGCAGGCCATCGCCGGCCTCATGGGCGTCCCCCAGGAAGACCGCAAGAAGCTGTTCGACTGGTCGAATCAGATGGTTGGCGACATGGATCCCGAGTTCGCCTCCAACGACGCGATCAGTGCCTCGGTCGAGTTGATCACCTACGGCATGCAGATGGCTGCCGAGCGGTCCGCGAATCCGGGCGACGACCTCGTCACCAAACTGGTTCAGGCCGACGTCGACGGGCACAAGCTCTCCGATGACGAGTTGGGCTTCTTCGTGATCCTGCTCGCGGTGGCCGGAAACGAGACCACTCGCAACTCGATCACGCAGGGAATGATGGCGTTCACCGACCATCCCGAGCAGTGGGAGCTGTTCAAGAGGGACCGTCCCGGGACCGCAGCCGACGAGATCGTCCGCTGGGCCACCCCGGTCACGTCCTTCCAGCGGACGGCCTTGGAAGACACCGAACTCGCTGGAGTGCCGATCAAGAAGGGGCAGCGAGTAGTGATGTTCTATCGCTCGGCCAACTTCGACGAGGACGTGTTCGACGATCCGTACACGTTCGACATCCTGCGCGATCCCAACCCGCACGTCGGCTTCGGCGGCACCGGGGCGCACTTCTGCATCGGCGCCAACCTGGCCAGGATGACGATCGACCTGATGTTCAACGCGATCGCGGACGCGATGCCTGACATCACCTCGTTGGCCAAGCCCGAGCGGCTGCGATCGGGCTGGCTGAACGGCATCAAGCACTGGCAGGTCGACTACACGGGAGCGTCTGCCGCTACGTGATCGGGTAGTCGAAGATCGAGCGCCAGTAGATCGGCGGCGCCGTCCGCCGATATGTGACGAACATCCCGTCCGGAACGTGGCGTAGGTCATTGCACGCAAAGAAGAGTTAGGCGACCCTAGCCTCACTTTTCCAATGACCCCCAGGAGGCCTCGATGGCCAACCTCGATTTCGCCTTGGACTTGACGCTCGACGAAGCGCGTCGTCGCAGCGCGATGCTGGAAGCGATCGGCGATGACTGGGACCCGGTCGCGGTCCTCGCCGAGGAGGACCAGGCGTACGACATGCTGTACGCCGACCTCGACGACCAGCAACAGCGCATCTACGACGAACTGGTCGCGGCCGGCGTGCTGCCCGATCGGTCGGTCCGCCATGTTGCCGATTGACCCGACCGCGGACCGCTCGCGACGTGCTTGGTTGCAGTGCCCGAGTTGCCGGTCCGGCCGCGGCTGCGGCGACTGCTCGAGTGGACGCAACTGCGCCACGCACTGGCAGTACCTGCTGAGCAACCAGGGCATGATCGTGCACCTGCAGTGCCCGGGGTGCGGTCATTTGTGGTCTACCGACACTCGCAAACGCCGTCAGCGGCGGACTGACGCAGCCTGATTCCGGCGACCTCCGGCGAAGGGTCGTAGTCGAAGATCGAGCGCCAGTAGTCCTCGGGAATCTCGGCCCCTGACTTCAGCACGATGGCCAGACCCGTCGCCATCGCAAGGCCCAGCAGGCCCAGCCACAACCCGGCCAGCGCAATGACGGCCCAGAGCGCGGTGGTCAGCATCGGCCACGGCGACACGGCGGCTAGGGCGGGGGCGAAGAAGAAGCCGAGCCCGATGTACCACGCCGAGCCGGCGCGGTCCGACGTCAGGACGAAGCGCAGCCACCTCGGAATCGGCGGTGGGGTCGCAGCGTCTCGGTGGGTTCGCATCGTGGATCCTTTCAGCCGTCCGTCCCGTCCACAGTGCGCTTGGCGAGGTAGCGCAAGCAATTACCTCCGACGTAGTGGATCGCGACGCGATTGCGGGTCAGACTGAGGCCGTGACGACAGCTCAGGTGCAGACTCCTCCCTTCGGGACGCTGATGCGGCAGTGGCGGCAACGGCGCCGCCTCAGCCAACTCGACCTGGCGATCGAGGCCGACGTCTCGTCACGGCACGTGAGCTTCGTGGAGACCGGACGCTCCGCGCCCAGTCGTGCCATGGTGTTGCGATTGGCCGCGGTGCTGGACGTGCCGCTGCGCGAGCAGAACCAGATGCTGTTGGCGGCCGGACTGGCGCCCGTCTACGCGGAACGCTCGCTGGACGACCCGGACATGGTCGCCGTCCGCGACGGCCTCGACAAGGTACTCAAGGCGTACGAGCCCTACCCGTGCCTGGCCGTCGACCGCGGCTGGAACATCGTTGCCGCCAATGCCGGGGCGGGCGTGTTGATGGAGGGGGTCTCGGCACACCTGTTCGATCCACCGAACGCGCTGCGCATCTCATTGCACCCGGAGGGGTTGGCACCTCGCATCCGCAACCTCGGCCAGTGGCGCCATCACGTGATCGGGCGGCTGCGTCGCGAGGTCGCGGTCAGTGGTTCGGAGGTGCTGGCCGGGCTGCTGACCGAGATCGAGTCCTATCCAGGCGGATTCGACGAGACACACGATATGGGCGGGGTGGTCGTTCCGCTGCAGTTGGACGGTCCCGACGGCTCGGTCCTGACCTTCCTGAGCATGGTGACGACGTTCGGCACGGCATTGGACCTGACTGCCGCGGAGCTCAGCATCGAGGCGTTTCTGCCCGCGGACGAGACGACGGCCGCGGCGCTGCGATGAGAAGCGGCGATCCGGCAACTGGTATGACCACTTGACCACTGACCATCAGCCTGTCATGGTGGGTGAATGGCACTGCAACCCGTCAACCGCCGGTCGGTACCCGAGGACGTCTTCGAGCAGATCGTCGCCGAAGTCCTCAATGGCGACATGCAGCCGGGCGAGGCACTGCCCAGTGAGCGGCGCCTCGCCGAGGTGCTCGGCGTATCCCGGCCTGCCATTCGCGAGGCCATCAAGCGCCTCACCGAGACCGGCCTCGTCGAAGTGCGTCAGGGGGACGCCACCACCGTCCGCGACTTCCGGCGCCACGCCGGCCTGGACCTGCTCCCCCGGCTACTGATCCGCGCCGGCGAGGTCGACGTGACCGTCGTGCGCAGCATCCTCGAGACCCGGCTGCACAACGGCCCCAAGATCGCCGAACTCGCCGCCCTCCGCCGTCAGCCCGAGCTGGCCGAGACTCTCGATGCCTCGATCGAGACGCTCGCCGCCGAGGACGACCCCGTCGAACGTCAACGGCACGCCCTGACGTTCTGGGATCACGTCGTCGATGGAGCGGACTCGATCGCATTTCGCTTGATGTACAACACACTTCGTGCGACGTACGAGCCTGCGCTGCCTGCGCTGGCTGTCATGATGTCCGCCGAGGTGGGCCGTCCCGACGCCTACCGCGACATCGCGAACGCGATCAGAGCTGGTGATCCGGCCGCGGCCGGACGGGCCGCGTGCGACCTGCTCGAACCCGCGACCGTCGCACTGCTCAGCGCCCTTGACGAACTGGAGGTCAACTCATGACCACGACGACCCGCCCCGAACGCCGGAGCTTCACGCTTGCCGATGCCGGGCGGGAGTTCTCGACGCACCCGTCGCCGTGGATGATCGGCGCCATCCTGGTCGGGGCGCTCACCGCGCGAATCATGTTCGGCGACTGGCAGTTCACCGACGCGGTGGTGCCGTTGGTGATGCTCGCCGTCTTCCCGTTCTTCGAATGGGTGGTCCACGTCTTCATCCTGCATTGGCGTCCCCGACGTCTCGGCCCCATCACCGTCGACCCGCTGCTGGCGCGCAAGCACCGCGAGCATCACACCGACCCCCGGCAGGTACCGCTGATCTTCATCCCGTGGCGCGCACTGCTGTGGGTATTGCCCGTCTCGGTGGCGATTGCGCTGCTTGCCTTTCCGCGCCAGGGCCTTGGCCTGACCTACCTGGTGTTCCTCGGTGTGCTCGGCCTTGGCTACGAATGGTGCCATTACCTGATTCACAGCGACTACAAGCCGAAAAGCCGGGCATATCGGGCGATTTGGCGCAACCACCGTCAGCATCACTTCAAGAACGAGCACTACTGGTTCACGGTGACGAGCGCGGGTACGGCCGACCGCGTGCTCGGCACCCACCCCGACGTCGCGGACGTTGCGGCCTCACCGACCGCGAAGAACCTCCACGCAGCTACGCCTGGACGATGATGGGATCGCCGATGTTGACCTGGTCGTAGTACCAGGCGGCGTTGTCGGGGCTCAGGTTGATGCAGCCGTGGCTCACGTTCGAGTTGCCCTGCGACGCCACCGACCAGGGTGCGCCGTGCACGTAGACACCGCCCCAGGTGACCCGAACCGCGTTGTAGACGGTCAGTTTGTACCCCTCGGGGTCGCTCAGTGGGATGCCGATGGTTCGGGAATCCATGATGACCGGCGACTGCTTCTCCAGTGCGGTGAATGAGCCGACCGGCGTGGGGTGCTTGGGCTTGCCCATCGAGGCAGGCATGTCGCGTGCCACCTGACCGTCGATGCTGACGGTGAACCTGTGAGCATCGATATCGGCGACGCCAACCACCGAAGCGCCCGCGTCGAAGCTGGTCTTGGCACCGCCCACCGACAGCGCGATCGTCGAGTGCGCCGGCCAGTAGCTACTCGGATTCCATTGCACCACATCGTTCTTCAACCAGACGAAGTTGCCCTGAGGGGCGTTCGGCGAGGTGATGCTGAAGGACCGCTCGGCGGCGGCGCGGTCGGCAACGGGTTCGGCGAACGTCACCGTCACCGGCATCGCCACCCCGACGACCTGGCCAGGGGCGGGTGAGATTTTCGCGACGGCAACTGGTCCTGGGGCCGCGGCTAGGCCGGTACCCACCGAACCACTCAACAAAAGGGTCGCAATTCCCGCCACCGACAACACATATCGCAGAGCTACGCGCAACTGACCAACCTCCGAATGACGGGCTTTCCTAGATGATAGTTCGGTTTGCGACCGCTAAGCGTTAGCCGGCCTTGGGCGAGCCACTGCCAGCAGCAGGTAGCCGAGGCCCAGGAACCCTGCCGCAAGCAGGGTGACGTTGACCGCCACCGCGGCGAGTCCGACGCTGCCTGGATCGAGGAAGTAGTACGGCGCCCGGCGTCCCGCCCGATTCAGGACGACCAGCGCCAGCCCAAGGTAGGCGGCCGGGTAAGCCAACCAGGCGATCGGTTGCCACCACTTGGCGGAGCCGGCCTCGCGGCCGATCAGGAGCCAGTCGGCGACGGCGAGTACCGGGACGACGACGTGCAGCAGGAAGTTGGCGGGCGTGTAACCCATGCTGCGCCCGGTCAGCAGCAGATTCCAGACCACCCCCGCGACCAGGACGTAGAGCACGACCGCACCGCGCAGCCCGGTACGGGCATCGGCCCTCGACGAGAACAGCGTCCACGCGTAGTAGGCCGCTGCAAGGATGTTGGCCTGATAGGTGAAGGTGATCAAACGCCATCCCACCCCTGATCGCGAGGTGAACTCCACGGCGAGCATGGCGACCGCCACGGCGAGCACGATCGTCGCGCGGAGGGAAAGACGCAGGGCGGCACGTGTCGCCGGTACTCGGGACGTCGTCAACCTAGCCGGGCCCGGGCGTCAGCTTCTCTTTGATGCGCGTCCAGATGCCCGGCTTCTTCGCAGGCACCGGCTGGATCACCGGAGGTGCGACGTCGGACGGGAGCTGCGTGCCCTGCACGGGCGGCGTCAGCGCTGGGTCGACGGGCGGCGTGAGGGCGGGATCGACCGGCGGGGCGAGGGCTGGGTCGACGGGTGCGGCATCGGGAGCCTGGTCGGAGGGCGCCTCGGCAGGAGTGTCCACGATCGCCACCGGCGGCTCGTCGTACACGGGTGGGAGCGCCTCCGGTGGGGGTGGGAGCGCGGCCTCGACGACCGGCGACGGCGGGACGGCGACCGGTGGCGGCAGGACCGGACGGACCGCGACGGGCTTCTCGACCTGCGCGGCAGGAACCGGTTCGTGTGGCTGAGCCACGCGGGTCGGTGACAGCTGCAGGCTGATCGCGATCGACACCGAGACGACGAACGTGACGGCGCCGACGGCCAACATGGCGACCGGGCCGACAGTGGACAACGCGCGACTCCGCCCGCTCCGGGCAGCGAGAGCGTGTCGCTGCCGCGAGTCGTTGCGAGCATCGACGACGAAGCCGTCGTCGAACAGGTCGAGGGGCATCTCGGTGCTCTGCGCCGAGGCAAGGGCCGCGCCACGGGCGAGCGCCAGCTTCGCCTCCTCCGGTGCGAACACCGGCACCGACAGCGCATCCTCGAGTTGGTGAAGGATCGGCTCGAAGCCGCCCGTCGAACCGACCACGACGAGCGCCTCCGGCGCCCAGTCGGCGCGGGTGAAGACCGTGCTCAGCCAGCTGATCAGCGCGGCATCGGAATCGATGGCGTGGTTGAACGCCGTCTGCACCGCACCATCGCTGGTGTTGACGATCAGCGAGATGACCGACTCGGGTTCGATGACACACACCGCCGTCGTCGCGTATCCGAGAACCTCGGCGATCCCCCGCGCCAACGCTTCGGTGGCCTCCGGCAGGCGGATCGCGACCACGTTGTCGAAACCGGATTCCGAGAGCGATTCGATCAGCATCGAGGCCTGTAGATCGGCGTCCTCGCTCCAGGTCACGCCGATCGAGTGCAGACGCAGGCCCCGGGTCGCGGCGATCGCCTCGGTGCGCAAGACCGCAGCCGTTGCCTGCTCAGAAGTGTGAATGCCACCTTCGGCCACCGCGAACGAGTCGCGATCCATCGTCGCACCGTCGGCGTCTTGTCCTTCAACGAGGACGAGACCGACCGACGTCGGAGTCATCGACAAGCCGAGGACCGCGTCCACATGTACCCTTTCGGACCCACGAGGCGGCCACGCGCGGGCAGCACCAGCGTGGAGAACCATTCCGCGCGACGATACCCGTTCGCCGGACTATGGGCTCGCCGGGGCCCGCAGCTTGATGGAGGGCGCGCACTGATGCGGGGAATTGACCTCGACGCCTTTTCCGAGTTGTGACCTGTCGTAAACCGAAACCGGCCTACTGCGGAGTGATGATGGAACGGCGTTAGCTCGCAGCTACATCGGCGGAGGAGGGGTCATGTCCCCAACGGCACTTCTGGTGGACGGTTCAGTCGCTCCGGCGGCGACATCGCCCGATGATTCGATCGATGGGTTCGAGCAGGGCCTGGTCTCCGTGCATCATCTCGGTCTTGGCAACGCGACGGCCAGGTGCTCTTGTGGCTGGGCCGGCCGGCGCAGGCGTCTCAAGGCAGCCGCGGAACAGGACGCCTGGGTCCATTCGATACACGACAGGTGCAAGGTCTCGTCACCGCTGGTGCTCGCCTGGTAATCCGGTACGCGCGGACGGATCAGGCGGTGAGGATCTCGGCGAGCAGTGCGGGTTCGACGTTGCCGCCGGACACGATGAGAACCGTCGGGCCCTGCGGCGTTTCGTGGCGTCGATAAGCCGCGAGCGCCGTCGCGCCGCTGGGCTCGGCCACCAGATGGGCACGTAGCGCGATCTCGCGAACTGCCCCACGAATGTCGTTCTCGGACACCGTGATCACGCCATCCAGCACTTTCTGCAGATGGGCGAACGTCAGGTCCGACGGCTGCGATCGAAGCCCGTCGGCGATGGTTCGGTTGCGATCCTCGATGGACCAGTCGACGCGGTGCCCGGCCGCCAGGCCCTCGGCGGTGTCGGCGGCGAGCTCGGGTTCCACGCCGAGCACCGTGGCCAGTGGTGCCAGCGCCCTGATGGCGGTGCCGACGCCGGATGCCAAGCCGCCGCCGCTGACCGGCATCAGGACGGCGGCGACATTTGGCAAATCCTCGGCGATCTCGAGTCCGATGGTGCCCTGCCCCGCGATGACGTCGGGATGGTCGAACGGCGGGATTAGAACCCCGCCGGTCCTGGTCACCACCTCGTCCGCGACCTTCTCGCGTGCACCGGCCGCGCACAGCACCACGTCCGCGCCGTAACGACGGGTGGCGGCGATCTTGACGCTGGGTGTCTCCTCGGGCATGACGATCGAAGCGCCGATGCCGAAGGCCGCGGCCGCGTAGGCCACGGCCTGGGCGTGGTTGCCGCTGGAGTAGGCGACGACTCCCCGCGCGCGGGTGGCGTCGTCGAGCCGCGCGATCGCGTTGAACGCACCACGGACCTTGAAGGCGCCGATCGCCTGGAGGTTTTCCGGCTTCAGCCACAACGGGCGGTCCGGATCACCCCATGGCGCGGGAATCAGTGGCGTGCGGACGATCGACCCGCGGATCCGATCGGCCGCTGCTCGGATGTCGTCGATCGTCACCAATTGCATGATCTGAGTCTGTCAGTCGGCGCGAGGCTGCAAGGGTGTGCGGTGTGTCCGAACCCTTCTCGCTGCCGATCGTTCCGCGCTACGCCGAGGTCGATCAGCAGGGCGTGGTGTTCAACGGCCACTACCTGACGTGGTTCGACGAGGCATCGACCGCCTTCTTCGACCACCTGGGTCTGCCCTTCACCGAGTTCAATGCCTGGGGACTCGACGTTCAGGTGGTGCACGCGGAGATCGACTTTCTCGCACCCGTCCGCTGGCGTGACGAGGTGCGCGTCGAACCCCGGTGCGAGTCGACGGGCACGACGAGTTTCACGCTTCGATTCGACGTACTCCGACGCGGTGACGACGGAGCCGACGTCGCGGCGGCCCGTGGACGCAGCGTGTACGTCGTCGTATCGACGGACGACTGGGCCAAGCGCGAGGTGCCTCGAGGATTGCGGGAGGCGCTCACTTCCGTTGCGGGTCAAGGTCAGAACGCCACGGACGGCGGTACCGAGAAAGGTACTGTCACCCCATGAGCCACGATCACGGCGACCAAAGACCGCATCGCGAACTCCCCCCGGGGATGGCTGAGCAACTCGACTTGCCCTATTCGGGGCTCGCGACATTCGGTCATCGTCCATTCCTGACCGAGGTCGAGCAACTCGATTCCTGGCGTCCCGACGTCGCGATCGTCGGCGCTCCCTTCGACGTCGGAACGACCAACCGGCCCGGCGCCCGGTTCGGCCCGCGGGCCATTCGGGCGACGGCGTACGAGCCGGGGACCTATCACATGGATCTGGGCCTGGAGATCTTCGATTGGCTGGAGGTCGTCGACTTCGGTGACGCGTTCTGCCCGCACGGCATGACCGAGGTGTCGCACGCCAACATCAAGGAGCGGGTCGCCGCCGTCGCCTCGCGCGGCATCGTGCCCGTCGTGCTCGGCGGGGACCATTCCATCACCTGGCCATCGGCGACCGCGGTGGCCGACGTACACGGTTACGGCAACGTCGGCATCGTCCACTTCGATGCGCACGCCGACACGGCCGACATCATCGACGGCAACCTCGCCAGCCACGGCACCCCGATGCGTCGGCTGATCGAGTCGGGTGCGGTCCCCGGAACGCACTTCGTTCAGGTTGGGCTACGCGGCTACTGGCCACCGCAGGACACCTTCGAGTGGATGCAGGAGCAGGGCATGGTCTGGCACACCATGCAGGAAATCTGGGAGCGCGGGTTCAAGGCAGTCATGGTCGACGCCGTAGGAGAGGCGCTCGCCAAGGCGGACAAGCTCTATCTGTCCGTCGACATCGACGTCCTCGATCCAGCGCACGCGCCTGGCACCGGCACCCCGGAACCCGGCGGCATCACCAGCGTCGACCTACTGCGGATGGTGCGCCAACTCTGTTACGAGCACGACGTTGCAGGTGTCGACGTCGTGGAGGTGTCCCCCGCCTATGACCACGCCGAACTCACGGTGAACGCCGCGCACCGGGTGGTCTTCGAGGCACTCGCGGGGATGGCCGCCAGACGGCGCGACGCCGCGGGCGCCGAGATGGGACCGCCTGGCCGGCGGCCGCCATCGGCGTGACGTCGCGGAGCCCGGTCAGGACTTGGTGAGGGTGAACTGGCAGATGTCGGTGTAGCCCTCGGTGAAGAGTTCGGCGCAGCCGGTCAGATACCGCATATAGCGGTCGTAGACCTCTTGGGACTGGATCTCGATGGCCTCGTCCCTGCGTGCCTCGAGCGCGTTCGCCCAGATCTCCAAGGTGCGGGCGTAGTGCATCCGCAGGGGCTGGATCCTCTTGATCTCGAAACCCGCCTTGGTGGCGTGCCTTTCGACGTCCTCCACCTTGGGAAGCATTCCGCCGGGGAAGATCTCGTCCATGATGAACTTGAAGAACTTCAGCTTCGTCATGGTCAACGGCAGCTTGCGTTCGACGAACTCAGCGTCGCTGGGCTTGATGATCGTGTGCAGCATCATCACGCCGTCGTCGGGGAGTGCCGAATAGGCCATCTTGAAGAAGTCGTCGTAGCGGTCGCTGCCGAAGTGCTCGAACGCGCCGATGGACACGATCCGATCGACGGGCTCGTGGAACTGCTCCCAGCCCTCAAGCAGAACCTCTTTGCTTCGCGGGCTGCCCGACTTCGCGAGAAGCTCCTTGACAGCCAGTTGCTGGTTCTTGCTCAGCGTCAGGCCGATGACGTTGACGTCGTAGCGTTCGACGGCGCGGTTGATGGTGGCGCCCCAACCGCAACCGATGTCCAACAGCGTCATGCCGGGCTTGAGTCCCAGCTTGCCGAGGGACAGATCGATCTTGGCGATCTGCGCCTCTTCGAGCGTCATGTCATCGCGCTCGAAGTAGGCACAGCTGTAAGTCTGGGTCGGATCCAGGAAGAGCCGGAAGAAGTCGTCGGACAGGTCATAATGCGCCTGTACGTCCTCGAAGTGCGGCTCCAGGCCCTGGGTATCACGTTGTGTGTCTGGCAAGTTTCAGCCTTCGGCGTCTGGATTGAGTGTCGTCAGCGGCTCCGCGGGCTGGAGAGCCTCCCCCGTACGTCTGCGCAATTCACGAAGAATACCCGAAGCGGGAAGTCAACAACCAATCCGTTCGCCGCATCACGGCGGTGCGTCACGAAGCCGTAATGCGAACCTCCCGCGACCATGCAGGCCACTACCGCCGGCGCGACGCGACAGTCGCCCGGTTCGGAAAGTGTGTTTGCTGAACTCACAGGTACCGTTCAGCCGTCCTGCCGGATCAGCAACGTGTAGGTGACCTCGCCGCCATTTTGACGGCACCGATGGGCGCCCGAGGCGATGAATCCGAGCCGTCGGGCGAGCGCCAGGCTCCGCGAGTTCCACGCCTGGACCACTGCCCGCACCGAAGTGGCCGGGAATCGCCGACGGACGTCGTCGAGCACGGTCAGCGCGAACTCCTCGCCGTGGCCCCTGCCGACGAACTCGGGTGCCATCCCCACCCCCAGATCGACCACCGACTCGTCGGCGACGAGGCCGGGCACCCGCGCGTCGTCGCCGAGGCAGTAGAACCCGACCAATCTGCCGTCGGCTGCGGACACGATGGCGCGGCGGCCATTGGCCGGTGGGTGGTCCGCGCGCTGGTCGTACACCGACCACCTTTCGTCGTAACGCCATCTGCTGGCCGCTTCGGAGTCGGCCGCGGACCAGGCGCGCACCACCAACGACTCCGGCCACTCAGGCACGGCGCCGCCAGGACCACGCCGCGACACCGAGCACCAGTACGACGAGCCCCACCAACCACGGCCAGCCGCCCTGGCGGTAGACCCAGCCGGCGAGCATCGACTGAACTCGGCCCGCCGCCCCGATGATGGGGTCCTGCCCGTCACTGGTCCCGCGGATCAGGCTCAACTCGTACCACCCGTAGTACGCGACGTACGCGCCGACGAGCAGCAGCAGAATGCCGCTGACCCGGTTCAGGTAGGGCAGCGCTCGGCGCAGTCGGTCCACCAGGCCCGAGCCCGCGAGCGCAGCCGCCACCGCGAGGGTGCCGACGATCAGCGTCAGGCCTGCCGTGTAGGCAAGGAGCGCGCGAAGGCCCCCATTCGACGAGCCGACGCCGATGCCGGTGACCGCGAGGAAGGGGCCGATCGTGCACGACAGCGATGCCAGCGCGTAGCTGATGCCGTAGCCGAACATCGACCCAAGGGCGGCCGTCGGTCCCCAGCGGGTGCTGCCCGCGAACGGATCTCTAATCGGCACCCTGAGATCATGGTCGAGAAGCTGCCAAACACCAAGTGCGACAAGGATGATACCGATCAGCACGGTGCCGTACGGCACGTACCGCTGCGCCGCGTTTGCGGCCGACACCGTGAGCAACCCGAACGCACCGAAGACGGTCACGAATCCGACCGCCATCACCGCGGTGGCGAGCAGCGCTCGACTCAGTGCCGACGCGGACCCGGCTCTGCCCCCGTTCACGACCAGCATCAGGTAGGCAGGCAGCATCGCGAAGCCGCACGGATTGAGGGCTGCCACCAGCCCGGCGCCGAACGCCAGCCCGAGACCGTCGGACCCCACCGCTACGTAACCGCTTTCCCGGGTCGCTTCGCTCCGCCCTCCGACGACCTACCGGGTAAGCGCCGCGACCCGGTCCGCGAGTTCCTGTTGCGGCATGGCCGAAGTCGGATTGTTCACGAACGTGGATGACCCGTCGGGTCGGTAGAACACGTACGCGGGCTGCCACGGCACGTTGAACCGCGCCCAGATGGAGCCATCCGCGTCGTTGAGGTTGGTGAAGCCGAGGTGGTACTTGTCCACGAAGTTCTGCATCGCGCCCGGATCGGAGCGGGCCGCGACCCCGACGAACTTCACCCCTGGGTTGGCGGCGGCCACCGCGCTCACCGACGGTGCCTCGGCATTGCAGAACGGACACCACGGCGTCCAGAACCACAGCACCGCGGGCTTGCCCGCGAGACTGGCTCCGTCGAACGCCCCGCCCGAGAGGGTTGTCCCGCTGAACTGGAGGCGGTCATCGGCCCTGGCGGTCGGCGGGCTGCCCAGCATGACTGCGGCGACGACGATGGCGATCGCCACCGCGAACCAGGCAGACCGTGCGTGCGTTCGCGATCTCAAACCGTTCATGGCCCATCTCCTTACCCCGGTTGATCCGGCTCAGACTCGAGTGAACACACTCAGGGCACGCTCGAGCGGGGCGTTTGGTTCAACGTCACCGCCCGGTCAGTTCTCCCGCGGCAGCAGTTCGGCGGCGAAGCGGTCGACGAATTCGTCGGTGCTTCCGCCACCGGTGGGGCGGATGACGAACTTGGTCAGCCCGGCGTCGAGGTAGCCGTCGATCATGCGATGCAACTGCGGCCAACCGTCGGCGACCAACGCGGTCGGGTCGACGTCGGGCCGACGCTTGCGGATCGCCGCGAGAACCTCGTCCGGCAGCCCGTTCTCGGCGACGGCGACGTTGATGCCATAGTGGTCGGGTTCGACGGAGCGCCCCGCCTCCGCGGCGGCCGCCTCGATGAGCTCACGGCCGCGGCGGGCTTCGTCGGGGGTCAGGAAACTGCCAAGCCAACCGTCGCCGAGCCGACCGATCCGGCGGAAGCCGGCAGGCGCAGAGCCCCCCAACCAGATGTCGAGCGGCTTCGCCGGGCGCGGTCCCACCGCCATCGAGGTGGCTGTGAAGTAGTCGCCGGCGAAGTCGGTCCCTTCCGAGCTCAGCGCCGCCTTGAGCAGTTGCAGGGATTCGTCGAAGACTGCGGCACGCTGCCCGTCGGGCACCACGAAGACGTCCCGCTCGGCGGGGATCGCGGAGCGAAGGCCGAAGACCGGCAGGACTCGCTTGGGCGCCAGCGCGGCCAGCGACGCCAACTGCTTGGCGACCAACACCGGGTGACGTCCTGGCAGGATCACCACCGACGTGCCCACCTTGAGGTTGGTCGTCCGGGCCAGGGCATATGCCATGCCGACGAACGGGTCGACGGCGTCGGTGTAGACGAGCTCCGAGAACCACAACGAGTCGATGCCCGCGGATTCGAGCCGGTCGACGAGGTCGGGCAGTTTCTCGGGAGTGGCTTCTGGGCCCGCGCCGAGCCCGACACCGAATCGAATCTTCACCTCAGCCAGTCTCCCCGCGGTGGAGCCGGGCCCGCATCTGCATGAAGCGGAAGAGCCCCTGGGCGCCCGCGATCGGCTCGTATCGGTCGATCTGCTCGGAGACGAACGGCGCGCGAAGATCGTCGGGCAGGCGGTCGGTCCAGGCCGTGGATCCCATCGCGGACCAGCCGAGGAAGGCTTCGCGCGATCCGAAGTCCCATTCGCGGTCGGTCACGGTCACGTCGTCGAGCGTCAACCCTGCTGCCGCGGCGAGTGCTCCGTAGCGGTCGGGGTCCACGTGAACGAAGGGCGCCTCGAAGCCCGCGAACCACTGCGCCCACTGCGGCTCGCGACACAGCGTCATGGCGACGGCCTCCAAACTTGGCCGCTCGCTCGCGCACACCACCTGGACCGTCAGCGATCCTCCCGGTTTCAGCACCGTGGCGATCTGGCGAAGGGCGCGCTCCTGCTCAGGCACCCAATGCAAGGCGTTGAACGACACCGCGGCGTCGAAGCTTTCGCCGAAGGGCAGCGCGCGTGCGTCGGCGATCACGAACCACGGACCGGATGCGCGCGTGGCGACCGATTGAGCCGCCGTGGCCACCATCCGGTGCGACGGATCTGCCCCCACCACCAAGCCCTGCGGCGTCAGCGACGCGATCGCACCCGTGAGAAAGCCATCGCCGCAACCGATGTCGAGGACGTGGTCGCCTCCGCGGAACTCGAGTCCTGTCATCGCCTCCGTGATCATCGACCGCTGCAGGCCGCTGAGCCTGGCGTACTCCTCACCGCTCCAGTCCGTCACACGCCTATGGTGACACCAACCAGGCACCCGACGATGGAAACAGGTCCAGACATGCAGGCATCAGTCACCGTTGCGATGGACGCTCCCGCCGAGCAGATCTGGGACCTCGTCGCCGATGTCCGCAATACGGGCAAGTTCTCGCCGGAGACCTTCGAAGCGGAATGGCTCGATGGCGCCACCGGGCCAGCACTGGGCGCCAAGTTCCGCGGTCACGTCAAACGCAACGAAATCGGGCCCATCTACTGGACGACGTGTCGCGTCACCGCGTGTGAGCCGGGAAGTGAGTTCGGCTTCGAGGTGCTCATGGGCGATCGAGCGGTGAACAACTGGCACTACCGCTTCACTCCGGTGGACGATGGCACCGAGGTCACCGAGTCGTTTCGGATGACCGAGGGTCTGATGACCACGGTGTTCGGCCTCATCGGCGGCCAACTTCGCAAGCGGCGCAACATTCGTGACATGCGCACGACGCTGGAGCGGATCAGGGCCGTCGTCGAGGCGCCCTGAT
>NZ_JAVRQA010000016.1:0-14522 GCF_032161845.1 Mycobacterium sp. | reverse complement strand
AAGCGGATGGGCATCGAGGGCATCTACCTCGGCGGCTGGGCGACCTCGGCCAAGGGCTCCATCAGCGAGGATCCCGGGCCCGACCTCGCCAGCTATCCGCTGAGCCAGGTGCCGGACGAGGCTGCCGGTCTGGTGCGTGCGCTGCTGACGGCCGACCGCAACCAGCAGTACCTGCGGCTCAAGATGACCGACGCGCAGCGCGCCGCCACCCCCGCGACGGACTACCGGCCGTTCATCATCGCCGACGCCGACACCGGGCACGGCGGAGACCCACACGTGCGCAATCTGATCCGCCGCTTCGTCGAGGCGGGCGTGCCGGGTTATCACATCGAGGACCAGCGCCCAGGCACCAAGAAGTGCGGCCATCAGGGCGGCAAGGTCCTGGTCCCGTCCGACGAACAGATCAAGCGTCTCAACACCGCGCGCTTCCAGCTCGACATCATGCGGGTGCAGGGCATCATCGTGGCGCGGACCGACGCCGAGGCAGCGAACCTCATCGACAGTCGCGCCGATGAGCGCGACCAGCCGTTCCTGCTCGGCGTGACGAACCTGAAGGTGCCGCCCTACAAGGCCTGTTACCTGGCCATGATGCGGAGCCTCTACAACCTGGGCGTGACCGAGATCCGCGGCCATCTGCTCTACGCGATCCCCGACGGCGAGTACGCGGTCGCGGATGCCTGGCTTCAACGCCAAGGCATCGCCGCGGCCGTCGCCGAGGCCGCGGAATCGTGGAAGAACGACAAAAGCCAGTCGATCGACGACGTCTTCGATGGCGTCGAGTCGAAGTTCGTCGATGCCTGGCAGCTGGACGCCGGCCTGGAGACCTACGGCGAGGCGGTGGCCGAGCTGCTGGCGTTCCGCGAGCGCGAGGGCGAACCGCTGGACATGTTGGCAGGAGATTGGCGGGAGTTCGCCAAGGGCGCTTCGCTGTACGCCGCGCGCGAGAAGGCCAGGGAGCTGGGGGCCGACGTTCCGTGGGATTGCGAACGGGCCAAGACTCCCGAGGGCTACTACCAGGTCCGCGGCGGTATTCCGTACGCGATCGCCAAGTCGCTGGCCGCGGCGCCGTTCTGCGACATCCTGTGGATGGAGACCAAGACGGCCGACCTCGATGACGCCAGGGAGTTCGCGCGGGCAATCCGCGCCGTCTACCCGGACAAGATGATGGCCTACAACCTGTCCCCTTCGTTCAACTGGGACACCACCGGCATGACCGACGATCAGATGCGGGCCTTCCCCGAGGAGATCGGCAAGATGGGCTTCGTCTTCAACTTCATGACCTACGGCGGTCACCAGATCGACGGCGTCGCGGCCGAAGAGTTCGCCACCGCACTCCGCCAGGACGGCATGTTGGCGTTGGCCCGCCTGCAGCGCAAGATGCGCCTGGTCGAGTCGCCCTACCGAACCCCGCAGACCCTGGTCGGCGGCCCACGCAGCGATGCCGCACTGGCCGCTTCGTCGGGACGTACGGCAACGACCAAGTCGATGGGCAAGGGTTCGACACAGCACCAGCACCTGGTGCAGACCGAGGTGCCGAAGAAGCTGCTCGAGGAGTGGCTGGCGTTGTGGGGCGAGCACTACGACCTTGGCGAAAAGCTTCGCATCCAGTTCCGGCCGCTGCGCGCGGGCGGTGAAGTCCTCGAGCTGGGCATCTACGGTGACGGTGAGGAGAAGCTCGCCAACGTGCTCGTCGACCCGATCAAGGACCGCAACGGACGCAGCATCCTGACGGTGCGCGATCAGAACACCTTCGCCGAGCAGCTCCGCAAGAAGCGCCTGATGACGCTGGTTCACGTCTGGTTGATCAACCGCTTCAAGGCCGACGCGGTGTACTACGTCACGCCGACGGAGGACAACGTCTATCAAACCGAGAAGATGAAGTCCCACGGCATCTTCTCCAACGTCCACCAGGACGTCGGCGAGATCGTCGTCGCCGACGTGAACCAAGAGCGCATCGACGAGTTGTTGGCGCCCGACCGCGAGGCGCTGATGCGGCTGATCCGCAAGGAGGACTAGCGCCGTCAGCCCGTTTTCAAAGGAACTTCATAGCTTCGTCTTGGCCGCGCATTAGGTCGGCCAAGCAACCTGATGCCATGAGTGCTTCCCTGGTGGCCGTCGCCGCGGCGCTCGGCGTGATGGTGATCGCCGAGCTCGGTTGGCATCGCGCGATCACCACCGCCAAGTCGGCGGGCCTGATCGGACCCGAAGTCGACGACTGAGAACGAGGGAGCGGTGGGCCACAAGCGGGCACGGCTCCGAGGACGTCCTCGACGAGTACGACGGTGAGCTCAGCTATTACCGCCAGGTCCGGCGGTTCGCGCGTGACGGCAAGCGCTGGATTTTGCTGCAGCATGCCGACGAGTACGCGGTCGAGGTCGAGCTGACCCGGAGCCAGATGGGGAGATCCGGCCGCTACCACCGGAAGACGCGTGGCGGCTCGCCCGCGAGTTGGACCTCGACGAGAACCGCTATCCCCGAGGTCGAACCGGGGCCAGAGCCGTCGGGCAGGTAGGGAGTAACCCGGCGAATCCGCCGCCGCTGGGCCCAACGACTCCTTCTTCAGCAGATTAACCATTAGCCAGAATCTTCGGTTACTGTTCTGGCGTGCCATTTGGCCGTTGCTGCGAGTTTGCCCGCACCGGGTCAGCCCACGACTACCCGGTGTCGGGCTGACCATGCTGGCCGCGGTGAGGCATCGGCTTCGTTCTGAGGACCACTACTACTGGTTCACGTCGTTTCTGGCGGGCAAGGGTCTCCAACGCGCCACCTGCCGCCTGACCGCGGTCACCATGCTCGGATTGAGCGTCATACCGCTGGCGATGATGCTCAGTGATCTCGGCCCGACGGGCTCGCGCAACCGCTGGCTCGCCGCCGGGGTGTCGGCCTGCTGCCTCGCGATGGCGGCGCTGTGGTCGAGGTCCACCTGGCCCACCCGCCTGCAGTCACAGCTGTGCGTGGGAATCGGCAGCCTCTGCATCGCCGTGGCCTGTCTCATCGAGGCACCTAGGCTCGGCCTCACGGGGGCCAGCGCCTTCATCGTGGTGTCGGCGTTCACCGCGCTGTTTCACGACGGTTGGCTGCTGGCCTATACGTGGCTCGTCGGAGCCGGGACGCTCGTCGCGCTGGCGGTGCGCCTCGACGGGTTCGAGCCGGTGGCCACCGGGTGCGCGGTGGCACTGTTCGTTCTGGTCAACGCCTTCGTAGTATTCGTCTGCCGCAACGTGATTCGCTTGGTCGACACCGACGTCCACTACGGGGAGCTCGAGCCGCTGACCGGGTTGCTGACCCGTGACGCGTTCTCCGACCGCGTCGCGACGATCGCCGCCCGCCACCGGGACGACGACCGCTTCCTCGCAATAGTGGTGGTCAGCCTCGACAGTTTCTCGCTGCTGACCGCGATGGGTGGCGAAGCCGGCGGCAATCAAGCCAGGGTGACGATCGGGCAGCGCCTCAGCGAGACGCTCCGGCGCGACGCCGTCCTCGCCCACGTCGGCACATCCGAGTACCTCATCGCCGACACCTTCAACACCACCGACGCCACGGTGCTCACCGAGCGACTCCACCACACCGTTCGCACCGCTCCGTACCGGTTGACGGCGAGCATCGGCGTCGTGGTGACACCGCTTGCCCCGCTCGTCGGCCATCCACCTCACGACGTGGTCGAGGAACTCATCACGATCGCCACCGCCAACGTGTACACCGCCCGCAGGAACGGCGGTCAGCGCACCGAAGCCACCGCGAACCCACGGCTCACCTCACTCGAAGACATCGATTCCGACGGCTCGGTCGACGACGACCCGACGACGTAGGAACACGTTCGGCTCAGGCAGTGCCCACCTGCTGGTGACGCGCGATGGTGAGGCGCATACCGCCATCGGCGTCGTCGACGTCGACCTTGGTCTCACGGCCACACACCGGGCACGTCATCGCCACATCGGGCGGCGGACCCTCCTGGACTTCACGGCCGCCACCTTCGCACTCACGTTCCATTCGCCGTCCTCTCAGGGAAGATTGGGCCGGGAGGCGCCCTCGGCACGCACCGAACCCCTGCGCCTACTGGCGCCGGCCGCCGCCAGCGGTCTCGCGACGTCCTCCAACGACTTTCCTTCGGCGTCGACGGCGAGGAACCACGCGACCAGTCCCCCGCCGACCATCACCGCGGCTCCGAGCAGATAGCCGAGGAACAACAGCAGGGGCCGCGAACCGTCGCCGATGAGCGCGCCGTACACGACCGGCCCGAGAGCGCCGAAGCACTGGGCGATCGCGAAGAACACCGCGATCGCCTTCGCCCGGACCTCCAGCGGGAAGATCTCGCTCACCGTGAGGTAGGCCGCACTGGCGCCGGCCGACGCGAAGAAGAAGATCACACACCAGGCGATGGTCTGGGTGATGGCGTTGAGCACTCCGGCGTAGAAGAGCACGGCACTCACGGCCAACAGCGCACCCGACAGGAGGTACGTGCCCGCGATCATCTTCCTGCGCCCGATCGTGTCGAAGAAGTGGCCAATCGTCAACGGGCCCGCGAGGTTTCCGACGGCGAACGCAATGAGATACAGCGGAGTCGACCCCGAGGGCACGCCGTAGAACTTGCCGAGCACCAGGGTGTAGGTGAAGAAGATCGCGTTGTAGAGAAACGACTGACTGATCATCAACGAGGCGCCAAGGATGGACCGCTTCGGATACTCGCGGAACAACACTCGCGTCAGGGCCACGTAGCCGATCTTCTCGGTGGGCTTGAGTTCGATCGCCTTCGTCTCGTCGACGGGCGGCAGCGTCGCACCGGTGGACTCGACTTCGCGTTCGATGAACGCGATCGATTCCTCGGCCTCGTCGACGCGACCGTTCATGACCTGCCACCGCGGGCTCTCCGGCAGGTGACGCCGCACCAGAAGGATGACAAGGCCAAGGACCGGGCCGATCAGGAAGGCGAGCCGCCAACCCAGGCTCAAGTCCATTGCCTTGAGGAAGACGAATGTCCCGAGCGTGCCGAGAATGGCTCCCGCCCAATATGTTCCGTTGACCGCAATGTCCACGCGCCCTCGGTAGCGGGCCGGGATGAGTTCGTCGATCGCCGAGTTGATGGCCGCGTATTCACCGCCGATGCCCATGCCTGCGATGAACCGGGTCGCGTAGAGGAACACGACCCAGCCGGCTCCGTTGCCAAGGGTCAGCGCGGTGAGGCCGCTGCCGAACAGGTACACGCCCAGGGTGACCATGAAGAGATTTCGTCGGCCGAGTTTGTCGGAGAGCCGACCGAAGAACAATGCGCCGACCACCTCGCCGGCCAGGTACACCGTGGCCAGGAATCCGACGGCGGCCGACGACAACCCGAGCGTCTCGGGCTGGCTGAGGGTGTCGGCGACGGCGCTGGCGACGGTGATCTCGAGCCCGTCCAAGATCCATGCGACGCCCAGTGCAACCACCAGTCTGGTGTGGAAGGACGACCACGGCAGCCGGTCGATCCGGGCGGGTATGAGACTGCGGATCGCGCCGCCCTGAGTCTCAGCGGGTATCGCCATGATCGCCTCCTCGCGAATCAGCACACACCGACCAACGCGCAGTTCCCCCCGCCCCGGAGTCCGAAACCTCACAGGAACCCGGAAGGGCCTCGGCGTAGATTTCTCTTCGGCGGCCACGGCTCGAAGACGCGTTCGTGGGAATTGCAGACATACCTCGGAAGGGGCGCGGCGTTTGAGCTCGACGTCAACGGCCGCTGTCGGGTTCCGCTCCGATCGTGGACCGGTCCTCATCTCGGTCATGCTGAGCACCGGTCTGGTCGCCATCGATTCGACGGTTCTGGCGACGGCGGTGCCGTCGATCGTCGGCGAGCTGGGCGGCTTCCACCAGTTCCCCTGGTTGTTCTCCGCATACCTGCTGGGACAGGCCGTGACCACGCCGATCTACGCGAAGCTGTCCGACGTCTTCGGCCGCAAACCGATTCTGCTGTGGGGCATCGCCCTGTTCCTGGTGGGCTCCATTCTGTGTGCCGTGGCATGGAACATGCTGGCCTTGATCGTCTTTCGGGCAGTCCAGGGACTTGGCGCGGGTGCCGTCCAACCCACGGCGATGACGATCGTCGGGGACGTCTACACGGTGGCCGAACGCGCCAAAGTGCAGGGGTACCTGGCTAGTGTGTGGGCCGTCTCGTCGGTCGTCGGACCGCTGCTGGGCGGCGTTTTCTCCCAGCTGGGGATCTGGCGTGGGGTGTTCCTCATCAACATCCCGCTGTGTCTGGTGGCGGCCTGGATGTTCAACCGGCACTTCCACGAGACGATCACACCCCGCCGCCGGACGGTTGATTCCCTTGGCGCGCTGCTCCTGGCGGTGGCGATGACGGCTCTGGTCCTTGGCGTCCTCGGCGGGGGCCAGACCTGGGCCTGGGACTCCGTTCCCAGCATCAGCGCCTTCGCGGCGGGTGCCGTGCTGTTGGCGACCTTCGTACTGGTGGAACGCCGGGCCGTCGAGCCGATCCTGCCGCTGTGGGTGTTCTCCCGTCGACTGCTGTGTGCCACCACCGTCGTCGCGTTCGGCGTCGGCGCCATCCTGATGGGACTGACCTCCTACGTGCCCACGTATCTCGAGGGTTCGCTGCACATCCGACCCCTGGTGGCGGGTCTGGCGCTGGCCGCGCTCACGATCGGCTGGCCCGCCACCGCGAGCGTGGCCGGAAGGCTCTATCTGCGATGGGGGTTCAAGAGGACCGCGGTCGTTGGAGCCGCCCTGGTGATCGCCGGCGCCTCGGTGCTGGCGGCGACGGCGCACCGACCGAACGTCGCCGTCGTCGCGGCAGTCTGCTTCGTGATCGGCGGCGGGATGGGGTTGTTGGCGGTGCCGACGCTGATCGCTGCCCAGTCCAGTGTGGGATGGGCGGAACGGGGCGTCGTCACGGGCACCAACATGTTCGCGCGGTCGCTCGGTAGTGCGGTCGGCGTCGCCGTCTTCGGTGCGATCGCGAACTCGATCTTCGGTGCCGGTGACATCCGGTCCGTCGGTCCGACTGCCATCCAGTCGGGTGCAGCGGCGGTGTTCGCCGGCGTCCTCGTCGTCGCCGTGGCGACCGCCGTCGCGGTGTTCGCCATGCCGACCACACCGGTTCAGCGCCTCACGGAAAGGTGACGACGACCTTGTCGGTGGCGCCCGGCGTGCCTGCCATCCGGAGCGCTTCGCCGACGTCGTCGAACGGGATCGCATGGCTGACGATCAGCGCATAGGTCTGCCAGTTCGCGATCAGATCCTTTGTCACCTCGAAGATCTCGTCCGGATAGCCCATCGAGCCGACGATGGTGATCTCGTTGCTCATGACGTTGGCGAATTCGACGGGAACCGGCTCCTTGTGCACGCCGACGATACCGAGCGTGGCTCCCCTCTTGGCGGCCGCCAACGCAGTGTCGACGACGGGCTTGGCGCCCGCGGCGTCGAGATAGACGTCGGTGCCTGCCTTTCCAGGGAACATCGCCTCGCCCTCACCGTGTAGTTCGACGAGGCGCGCGATGACGTCTTCCTCCGCGGAGTTGATGACCACGTCCGCACCGACCTGCAGCGCCTTCTCGAGGCGGGCAGCAATGACGTCGGCGACGACCACGTGGGCTACGCCGAGCGACTTGAATGCCAGCACGGCTCCGAGCCCCACGGGTCCGGCACCGAACACGACGACCTTGTCGCCAGGCTTCGGCCTGCAGCGGTTGACGCCGTGGCGGGCGACGGCCATCGGTTCGTTCAATGCGGCCACCTCCCAGGGGATGTGGTCGGGGATCACCTCGAGGCTGACGCCCCGCTGCGCGTTCTCGATGAGCAGGTAGTCGGCCAGCGCACCGCTGGGTCCGCCGTTGCCGATGATGCCGCCCGACGCCGCCATGGGGTTGACGACGACGTGGTCGCCGACCGCGATGCCGGTCACCTCGGCGCCGACCTCGACGATCTCGCCCGCGGGTTCGTGACCGAGCGGAGTGCACCCCTGCCGGGGCGGGATGCCTCCGATGGCGATGTAGAACCCATCGGAGCCGCAGATGCCGCAGGCGCGCATCCGGACCAGAACGTCATTCGGGCCAGCTTCGGGTGTCGGCACCTCGACGACTTCGGTCGTGCCGGGACCGGTCACCGTGGCGACCTTCATGCCTTCATCATCTCCAGAAACCCAGGCCAGTCCGGAAACAGTGCGCGGTCGACGATTTCGATGCGCACCCCGGTGGGATCGAGAAAGTAGGCGAACGTGGACAACTCGTCGCCGCTCGGTCGTGCCTCCAACACGAAACCAGCGGCCTCCAGGCCTGCGGCAGCCAGTGGCAGATCGTCGACCCAATATCCGAGGTGATGCGCTGCGCCAGTGATCGATGCGGTCCAGATGGTGCCCGGCACCTCTTGAATGACCTCGAGGTGTGGAGCCTCGATCGAATACACGAAGCCAAACGGCATTTCGAACTCTCCGTCGGCCGTCACCACCGACAACGAAGCTTCCACGGGTTTGGTCCAGCTGTACCCACTGACCGTGGTCAAACGCGCTGTCGCAGAGGCTATGTCGGGCACCACCAAACCAACGTGATAGTTGTCGGCGATGGCCAGTGGTACGGAATTCATGCGGTGCCCTCCACTTCGATGCCGACCGCAATGCCCGGAATCATCCTCTAGAACCGTAGAGGCGATACTCTAGGACCGTAGAGCTGAAGTCAATGCTTCGACGAAGGGCGATTCATGGGACTGCGCGGGTTGACCGATCGGGTCGTGGTCGTCGTCGGGGGTGCGACCGGCATCGGTGCGGCCACCGCCGCCCGCCTCGGCGAGGAGGGTGCCCGGGTCGTCGTCGGCGATCTCGCCGGGGAGGCCGCGCAACGAACTGCCGAGCGCATCGTCGCCGCGGGTGGGGTCGCGTCCGCCGCCGCCTTCGACCTGGCCGATCCGGATTCGGTCGCCGGTCTGATCGATACGGCCGCCAACGTCTACGGCGGCATCGACGCGATCTTCAACGTGGGCGCCGACATGGCCGCGATCCGCGCCGATACCGACGTCGTCGACATCGACCTCGAAATCTGGAACCGCGTCATGGCCGTGAACCTCCGCGGGTACGTCGTGGCCATGAAGCACGCCATCCCCCGCATGCTGACCCGCGGCGGCGGCGCGATCGTGAACATGTCGTCTGCCGCAGCGTTTCAGGGTGAACCCGTCAGGCCCGCCTACGCCGCGGCGAAGGCCGGGATCGGCGCCCTCACTAGACATGTCGCGTCCAGATGGGGCAAGGAAGGCATTCGTTGCAATGCCGTCGCACCCGGCTTCACCGCGACGGAGGCCATCCAGTCAGCGCCACAATGGCCCGAGCTCGAGGCCTCGGCGCTCAAGCGGATCCGCGCACCACGCGTCGGCGAAACCGACGACGTCGCCGCACTTGTCGCCTTTCTCCTCTCCGACGAAGGCGCGTGGATCAACGGCCAGGTCGTCAACGTCGACGGCGGCACCGTCCTGCGATGACCGAGATCGAAAGGTCATGACCATCTCGACTCCACGAAGACGCGACGGTGACGAACGTCGGCGAGCACTCTGCGACGCGGCGATTCAGGTGCTGGCCGATCAAGGTTCGCGCGGGTTGACCCACGGACAGGTCGATCGCCAAGCCGAGATGCCCGACGGCACCACGTCGTACTACTACCGCACCAGGGAAGCCCTGCTACGCGGGGTCGGCAAGCGCGTCGCCGAAATCGACGTCGCCAACTTGCAATTGGTCCGCGACGAACCGGCCAACCCCGACGCGCCGTTCGCCCATCTGGCGCGGCTGACCCTGATGCAGGCCACCGGTGACGGCCTCGCACTCAACAGAGCCCGACACGAACTCCTGCTCCGCGCCGCTCGCGACCCCGATCTGGCCGATACGTCTCAGGAATTCGTCGCCAGGATGAATGCGATGGCTCGTGACGCCATCGCGCACCTGCAGCCAGACACCGACGATCCCGAATTGCTGAAGGCGCAGACCACGGCCGTCACCACCTTCCTGGCCGGCGTATTCACCCGCCTCGTTGCCGGTGACCGCGGTATCAACGATGCCGAGCAGCTCTCCCGCTTGCTGCAGGCAGTGGCCAAGGCCGTGGCCTCTGAACGCGCCGACACCTGAGCGGGTATGGTTCGTGACGTGAACATCGGCACGCGCAGCTATTGGCGCTTTATCTCGGCTCCGGGTGGAGCCATGGATAATGCGCGTTAACGACCACCGCGCGATACGCCACCCGGAGCCCAGCAGCGACCACACGGTCGCTGCTTTTGTCATTCAGGGCACCGGATAGAGCACGGGTACGCCCTGTAAACCACTCACAGGAAGCCCGACCACATCATGACCATCACCAGCGCCGCCATTGACGTCGAAAGCACCTCGGACCGGCGCATCGTCTCCTTCCGCGCCGTGCCCCCGCCCGAACAGATCCGGGCCGAACTCCCGCTCCAACCCGGCGTTGCCGACGCGGTCAGGGACCATCGCGACGAAATCGTCGAGATCCTGGCCGGCCGTGACGACCGACTCCTCCTGATCGTGGGGCCGTGCTCGGTCCACGACCCGGTAGCCGCCCTGGACTACGCACGCCTGCTGGCCCCGTTGGCCGTCGCCTACGCCGATCGACTCAAGATCGTCATGCGGGTCTACTTCGAGAAACCACGCACCACCGTCGGTTGGAAGGGACTCATCAACGACCCCGGCATGGACGGCACCTACGACGTCGAGCGCGGATTGCGCACTGCCCGAGCCCTGCTGCTCGACATCGGAGCGCTCGGCCTGGCGGTGGGATGCGAGTTCCTCGAACCAACGAGTCCGCCATACATCGCCGACACCGTGGCCTGGGGCGCGATCGGCGCCCGAACCACCGAGTCCCAGATTCATCGTCAACTCGCGTCGGGACTGTCGATGCCCGTCGGCTTCAAGAACGCCACCGACGGCAACATCCAACCTGCCATCGACGGGGTGAGAGCCGCTGCGGCACAGCATGTCTTCTTCGGAATCGACGGCCTCGGCCGAGGCGCCATCGTCGAGACCGCGGGCAATCCCGACTGCCACCTGATCCTGCGCGGAGGGTCCAGTGGGCCGAATCACGACGCCGCATCCGTCGCCAACGCCGTCGACGTCCTCCTCTCCGCGGGACTGCCGGACAACGTCATGGTCGACTGTTCGCACGCCAATTCGGGCAAAGACCACGAGCGCCAAGCCGAAGTGGCCCGCGAGATTGCCATCCGCATCGCCGCCGGAGAGCGCGGCATCAGCGGCCTGATGCTGGAGAGCTTCATGGTGGCCGGCTCCCAGTCCGTCGGAGGACAGCTCGTGTACGGCCAGTCCGTCACCGACGAATGCATGGACTTCGCGACGACCGCCGACGTCCTCGCCCAACTGCACGAGGCCAAAACGGCGGCGTCGGCGAGGACGTCGCAACTAGGTTGATCAAGGTGAGTGCCAGTGGAGTTCGCCGTGACGACATTGCAATGACCGACACCGAGGTGCTGATCGTGGGAGCCGGGCCGACGGGGCTGATGGCTGCCGTGGCGCTGGCCAGGCGCGGAGTGCCCGCCGTGATCGTCGACCGCAAGTCCGGACCGACTCGCGAGTCACGGGCGTTGGCCGTTCAGGCGCGGACCATGGAAATCTATGAACAGCTCGGGCTGGCCGAGCAGGTGCTGGCCGGGGCCTACTCCGCAGAAACGATGCAGATCGGTACGGCGGCGGGCCCGAATCGCATTGGCATCACCGCAATTCAGCAGGGCGCGACCCGATTTCCCGGAATCCACGTCTTCGAACAGAGCCGAAACGAGCACCTGCTGTACGACGCGCTCCTGAGGGCCGGCCGCGACGTCCGGTGGAATCACCGACTCGTCGACGTGGTCGACCACACCGCCGAACCGGACGGTCGCGTTCAGGCCCTGCTCGAAGCCACCGACGGCGGACTATCCCGAGTGAGTGCCCGATGGTGCATCGGGGCCGACGGTGCCGCCTCGACGGTGCGCCGAGAACTGGACCTACGCTTCGACGGCGTCACCGACGACGCCACGTTCTGGGTCGCCGACATCCGCGGCGTCCGGGGTGTCCCCGAAGGATCGTTGGCGATGCGGTTCGGCAACGCGACCTTCGCCGTGGCCTTTCCCCTTGGCCCCGACGGTCACACGCGACTCGTTGCCCTTGCGCCGCATGACGCAGTCACCGAACAGGAGGCGTTGACCGCGGCGCGCACCGACCTTGGTCTCGAGCTTGGCCCGGTCGACTGGTTCTCCACCTATCGCGTTCATCACCGGGTCGCCTCCCGGTTCCGGGTCGGCTCGGTGTACCTGGCCGGCGACGCCGGACACGTGCATTCCCCGGTGGGCGGCCAGGGGATGAACACCGGCCTGCAGGACGCCCACAACCTCGCGATGCTGCTCGCCGACGTCAGCCAAGGCCGGCTGAGCGACGATACGCTCGCCCGCTATGAACGTGAACGTCGGCCGGTCGCAGTGCATCTGGTGAAGGTGACCGACCGCGCCTTCGGCGTCATCGGCCGACGCAGTCCGGCGACCGCGCTCTTCCGACGACGGTTCAGTTCGATCGTGGCCAGAGTGGCTCCGCTGCTCTTGAGGTCGCCCTTGGGACCGCTCCTCGGCGGCTATCTAGGGCAGTACCGCATTCGCTACCACTTCGCCGACTCCCGCCAGCCGACACCCGAATGGGCGGACGACCCTGCGGTGGGTCGGCGGCTCTCGCCGGTGGCCGACAACCAACAGTCTCTGCGAGACATGACCTGGCAGTTGCACGCCTACGGCGCGGCGGACGTCGCTCGGCCCGAAGTGCCCGACTGGATCAGCGGCCCATTGGCCTTTCCCGCCGATCCCCAGAAGCGCCTCCGAGCCGACCGAATCTACCTGGTCCGGCCCGATCAGTTCGTCGCGGCATCGATTCCGTTACGCGGGAACACGATTGATGCCCATCAGCTTCGATCGGCGATGGCAGCCCACGCAATGCTGGTCGACTGAGTCCGGTAGCTTGACCCAGACTTCGCGTCGCGAACGCAACGAGCGGCCATGGGTCAGCCCTTGACGTCGCCACCCGCCCGCGCGCGCACGTCGGCGGTCTCTCGCATTTGCCCGAGCACCCGCACCACCACCTGGGCCGCCAACCACAACGACACCTGATCGTCGGGGGAGACCGCGTCCAACATCTCGGCGATGCGCGCGTGGCGGACGTCAGCGCGCCCATCCCACATCCGCTTGCCCGCCTCGCCGATCATGACCAGCGACGCTCGGCCGTCATCGGGATCGCTCCACCGCTCCAACAGACCTTGGCGCTCCATGCGCTGAACCAACTGCGTCATGCCCGATTGACTGGCGCCCTCGGCCTCGGCAAGTGCCGTCAAGCGCATCGGGCCTTCCCGATGCAACCGGTTCAGCACCAGCGTCGCGCTGGCACTGAGCTCTTCGCGATCGGCGAGGTAGCGCCACATCGTGTCGGCCCCAAGTTCGACCATCTTGGCAATGACCTCGACTCCGCCAACGACCGTTCGTTCCATGAGAGGTTTATATCACTCACGTGATGCACTTGCGGGCAGGAAACGCTTTCGCGGACCACATAATTCCCGCCCTCGATTGGCATTTGAAGTGCGGCATCACGTTCCTGTCAGAATGCTGTGAACATCTGCCATGCAGTTGAACTATTCATCGTGCATAGGATATAAATCTCGTTTGATGGCTGCGGGTAGGCGCTGGCCCGGGTTGCGAAGGGTGATCGAGTGAGCCAACGTTCAGCCGCCAGGAAGTTCCTGGCGAGAACCTGGCTCCCCCTGGTGGCGGTGCTCGCGGTCGCAGTGGGATCGCTGTGCATGTGGAAGGTGCACCAAGCCTCGGCACCGGGACCCGTGCTCGCCGTCAACGGACCTCAGGCACCCGAAGAGTTCGTGCCCAAGGTGTTGACCTACGAACTGGACGGCACGCTCGGTGAGAGCGGGATGCTGTCCTACATGGACATCGACGGGCATCCGCACACGGTCACCCTCACCTCGTTGCCCTGGTCGCAGACGGAGACCACCACGCTCACCGTTGTTTCAGGCAGCATCTCGGCGCAGGTTCACGGCGACGACCTACACTGCCGAATCCTCGTCGATGGCGTTGTCCGCGACGAACAATCGGCGACCCGTCAGGACGCCGACGTCACCTGCCGGGTGAAGTCCGCGTGAGCGCGCACCAGGCAAAGCGACCGTTCTTCGCGAGGACGGTCCGCGTCCTCGCCATCCCGATCATCGTCTTCTGGGGTCTCGTCGCCGTCACGACGAACACCTTCATTCCGAAGGTCGAAGACACCGCCGCAGAACTCGCCGGTCCGATGGTTCCGACCTACGCGCCATCGCAGGTGGCGATGCTGCGCATCGGCGAGAAGTTCCAGGAGTCCACCTCCACCAGCCTGACCATGGTCGTGCTGGAAGCCGACCACCCACTGGACGACAAAGACCACCAGTACTACGACGACCTGATGCAACGGCTGAAGCACGACACCCAGCACGTGCAGTACGTCATGGATCTGTGGGGCAAGCCGTTCTCCG
>NZ_JAVRQA010000015.1:0-6143 GCF_032161845.1 Mycobacterium sp. | reverse complement strand
ACTCCACGGATTGCGCGATGTTTGGGGGCGTGCACCCCGGGTACCCGAAAACAAATGTCGACGGAGCGCCAACCCGCTCGGCACTCAATACGGTTTCCGAGTCCAGACCCACGCTCGCTCCGCCGGGATCGACGAGGACATCGCATGGCCATCACCGACATTGCAAAATACACCCACCTGAACGCCGTCGACATCGAGCGTCTCGGAGGTGAACTCGACGCGATCCGCCGTGACGTCGAGGACTCGCTGGGCGCATCCGACGCCGCTTACATCCGTCGCACCATCTTGTTCCAAAGGACGCTCGACGTCGCAGCGCGCCTCTTCATCGCCGGTACCGGATCCAAGGTCGGCTGGGCCTTGGGGACCGCTGCACTTGGCCTTGCCAAGTGCGTCGAGAACATGGAGATCGGCCACAACGTCTCCCACGGCCAATG
The DNA here is from genome assembly GCF_032161845.1 of Mycobacterium sp. GTDB lineage: Bacteria > Actinomycetota > Actinomycetes > Mycobacteriales > Mycobacteriaceae > Mycobacterium. Next base: position 5,709 of record NZ_JAVRQA010000015.1, on the reverse strand, counting down.
GGATTGGATGAACGACCCCGAGATTCACTCCGCGACCTGGGAGTGGGACATGGTCGCCCTGTCATCGCAGTGGAAGTCCTCGCACAACGTGCGCCACCACGTGTTCAGCAACGTCTTGGGCGTCGACGACGATCTCGGATTTGGCGCGATGCGGGTGACGCGCGATCAACCGTGGAAGCCCAAGTACCTGCTGCAGCCGTTGCAGAATCTCCTACTCGCCCTGTCATTCGAGTGGGGCATCGCCATCCACGGCGTCGACTCGGAGCAGTCCAGGGCCGCGACGTTCTCGCAGGTAAAGATGCTGGTGCGCAAGGTGACTCGGCAAGGCCTCAAGGACTATGTCTTGTGGCCGGCGCTGAGCTGCAAGCGCTGGCGCAGGACCCTCGGAGCGAACGGGGCCGCCAACCTTCTTCGCAACCTCTGGGCCTATGTAGTGATCTTCTGCGGTCACTTCCCCGACGGCACACAGAAGTTCACTGCCGACGTGCTCAAGACCGAGACCAAGGCCGAGTGGTATTTGCGCCAGATGCTGGGCGCCGCCAACTTCAACGCCGGGCCCGTTCTGGCGTTCGCGAGCGGCAATCTCTGCTACCAGATTGAACACCACCTGTTCCCGGACCTCCCGAGCAACCGCTACGCCGAGATCGCCGAGCGGGTGCGGCCGCTGTTCGAGAAGTACGGTCTGCCCTACCTCACGGGCTCGCTCATGCATCAGTACGGTTCGACGCTGCGGACCATCAACCGGCTTGCCTTGCCGGACGGCGTCCTCGTGCCAACATGGAACCATGGCTGACGACGAGATGACCTCCGAACGCGAGTTCAACAAGCACAACATCGCGGAGTTCCGCGCCAACGGCGGCAAGGTGGGCGGCCAGTTCGAAGGGTTCCCGCTACTCATCCTGACGTCGACCGGCGCCAAGAGCGGTGAACCACGCGAAAACCTGATCGGCTACTTCGACATCGACGACACGATCTACGTCGTCGGCTCGGCGGCCGGTCGTGACGCCAGCCCCGGCTGGGTGTTCAACCTGCGCGCCCAGCCCAACGTCCAGGTGGAGATCGGACCCCACCCGCAGCGCGGCGCCGTCGCGCACGAATTGCCAAGGGCGGAAAGGGATCGTGTGTACGACCTCATCGTCGAGCAGGCTCCCGGATTCGGCGAGTACCAGAAGAAGACCGACAGGGTGATCCCCGTCTTCGAGCTCGCCAACGGCTAAGCGCCGGGCCAACCGGCCAATGCCAGGTCCGCCACGGCATGGAGATCGGCACGGCTGGCGCCGCTGCGCGCCTGCACTGAAATCCCTTGGCCTACGCCAACGATCCAGCGCGCGAGCACCAAGGTGTCGACACCGGACAGCTCGCCATTGCTGACCGCAGCATTGAATCGTTCAGCGAGCCGGTGCACCGTCGCGCCGCGTAGCTCGGCCAACCCGGGCGCTTCCCCAACGGTCAGGCAACCCAGGATGTCGCCACTGACCGTGTCGGCAGCACCATGCACCATCGCCTCGGCGACCTCGCGGGCCGTCGGCCGGGTCAGCGCATCGGTCATGTAGTCGCCGGGGCCGGAGAGGTAGCGCTCCGCGGCGCGCTCGAACAGCTTGTCCTTGGATCCGAACTCGGCGTAGATGCTGCGTCGGTTCACCCCGGTCGCGGCCGTGACGTCAGAGATCGACACCCCGTCGAAGCCGCGCTCCCAGAACAGTTTCATCGCCGCGTCTTCGACCTGATCGGAGTCGAACTCGCGCGGCCGCCCGACTGCCACGTCGCACCCGCCTTTCCTGTGATGCCGATCACAACGGGAATTCACCCGTGTGCGATCGGCCTTGACCTCAGCGTACTAAGTAACACATCGGTTCGTAATTACGAGGAGAGCATCGGAATGAGCACAACACCCCTGACCGGACGTCGCGCACTCGTCACCGGCGGATCGCGCGGCATCGGCGCGGAGATCGTGCGGCGACTGACCACCGACGGCGCCGCCGTGGCTTTCACCTATTCGGCATCGAAGACCGAGGCCGACGCTCTCGTCGCCGACGTGACCGCCAACGGCGCGAAGGCGGTGGCGATCCAGGCCGACGCTGCCGACCCGACCCAGACTGCCGCCGCTGTCGACACCGCCGTCGCCGAGCTCGGCGGCCTGGACGTCGTGGTGAACAACGCCGCCACTGCTCATCTCGTACCGGTCGACGAGTTCACGGCCGAGCAGTACGACCGGCTAGTGGCGATCAACATCGGTGGCCCGTTCTGGACGGTTCACGCCGCCCTCGCGCATCTCGGCGACGGCGCGCGGATCATCAACATCGGCAGCGTCAACGCCGACCGGGTGTCGGCTCCCGCGCAAGCCGTGTACGCGATGAGCAAGGGGGCGGTGTCGTCCTTCAGTCGTGGACTCGCCCGCGAGCTCGGCCCGCGCGGGATCACCGTCAACAACGTGCAGCCGGGTCCGATCAACACCGAAATGAACCCCGACGAAGGCGACTTCGCCGAGGGCATCAAGGCGGTCACCGCGCTCGGGCGCTACGGGCAGACCAGCGAGGTCGCCGCCGTGGTGAGTTTCCTCGCGAGCCCAGAGTCAAGCTACGTGACCGGTGCGAATTTGAACGTCGACGGAGGCTTCACGGTCTGACCCTAGAAGCTCTGGTGGATTCCCGTCGTCCGAAATCGACTGCGGTACATGCTCGGTGACACGCCGAGCGCGCGACGGAAGGTGCGTCGCATGGTGTCCGCCGATCCAAAGCCCGCGCGTCGTGCCACGGCTTCCTGTCCGTGGTCACCGGTCGCCAGCAGAACCTTGGCCGCTTCCAGTCGCGCCTGCTCGACGAAGCGCGCCGGCGTCATCCCGACCTGTACCCGGAACATGCGGACGAGGTGTCGCTCGCTGACCGCGGCCCGATCGGCCATCGCCGCGATCGAGTGGTCGGCGCCCGGATCGGCGACCACCGCGTCGAGGATCTCCCGCAGTCCGCCCGACACGGGGAGCTCCGACTCCGTCCACACGCTGAACTGCGCCTGACCGCCCGGCCGCTGAAGGAACACCACCATCCACCGGGCCACCCGCCGGGCCACGTCGGGACCGTAGTCGCTCTCCACCATGGCGAGCCCGAGGTCGATGCCCGCGGTGATGCCGGCACCGGTGATGAACGGCCCGTCCTGCACGAACAGCGAATCCGGAACGACCTCGATCTCGGGGTAGGTCCTGGCCAGCTCCTGGCAGTGCGCCCAGTGTGTGGTCGCGCGCCGTCCGTCGAGCAAGCCGAGTGCGGCCAGCACGAACGCGCCGGTGCACACCGAGGCGACGCGGCGTGCCCGCGGCGCCAGTTCGCCCACCATGTGCAACGCCGTCGCGACGTTGTCGGGCGTCCGCTCCTCAGGGATGTCGTGCTCGCCGGGCGTGAAGTAGAAGTCGGGCGGTACCCCGCCCGGCACGATCAACGTGTCGAACCGGTCCGGCACCTCGGTCAGCGACATGTGGACGTTCAGCGAGACGAACGACGTCGTGTCGACGGCGCTGCCGGTCGGGGACACCAGGAGAACGTTGTACTGCGCGCCGAAATCATTTGCGCGGGCGAAGATCTCGAGTGGTGCCGCGACGTCCTGCAACGTCACCTTGTCGTACAGCGCGAATACGACGGTCTTGGGCGCCTTCGGTTTGATGTCGGACACCTGCAGCGGTCCTTCCTAGGGTGAGGCCAACGTAGTCTCGGTATTCGACGACGGCAATGCGAGCGGGCCGAAGTCCGGATTCGCCCGAATCGTGTCCGGACCTGACGGGCAGAGCAATCCGGACGTAACGCCAGCGAAACCTGCTGAGCCGAAGCTCATTTCATGGATTCACGGACAGCCTTGACGCTGAGCATCGGCGTCCTCGGCGGACTCGCCGTCGCACTCACCGCAGACGTCATCACGGTACCCATCTGGGTGGTGTTCCTGGCGTGGGCGTCGTTCTTCTTCGTCGGCGGTGGGGTCACCGGCTGGGTCACGTCGGTGTCGTCGAACCTCGTCGGCGTGGTCATCGCGTCGGCCAGCCTGTTCGCCGCCCACCTGATGGGCGGCAGCCTGCTGGTCACCGCCATCGCCGTGGGGGTCGGGAGCGCCGTCATGGTGCAGGCGTCGTGGGTGCCGCTGTTGGCGACCACCCCGGCCGTCGTCATCGGATTCGCCTCAACGGTGTCGACGGTCGCCGGACGGGGCCACGACGTCACCGTCACCACCATCTCCCACCCTGGCCTGGTCGCCGCGGTGGCCTGCGTGCTCGGAGCGTCCTTCGGGTTGCTCTCGGAGTATCTGGCCACCGTCATGGCTAGATCATCCGAGTCATCCGCCACCAGCCCCGCCACCCCGCCGATCGAAGGAAGCCCCGCATGAAACTGCAGCACTATCTCGGTGGCCTCGAGGGCCTGCCGGAAGATCTCTCGTTGGAAAAGCGTGTCTTCGTTGAAGATTGGGAGAAACGCATCTTCGGCATCCACGTCGCAATGATGGGGCTGTCGAGCCACCTCGGCGCGGCGCTGCCGGCGTACCCCATCGACGAGGTGCCGACGGCCTTCGAGGACGAGTGGACGTGGGCCGACCTGCGCACCGGCGCCGAGGCGATGAACCCCTTCGACTACTTCAAGTTTCGCTACTACGAGAAGTGGTTGGGCGGCATCACCCAGTTCTTCGTCGACAAGGGGTACGTGACCGAAGAGGAACTCGCTGCCAAGGTCGGGGAACCCACACCGGTAGCGGGTGCACCCGAAGAGGCCATCGACGATCAGGTGGTCGCCTACCTCCGCAAGGGCGACAGCCCCCGGCGGGACGTCGCGCATCCCAAGTTCCCGGTCGGCTCGACGGTGCGGATCACCAACGTCGCCGCCGATGCGCACAGTCGGCTGCCGGGATACCTCCGCGGCAGGACCGGAACCGTGGAGCGCGTCTTCGAGGGCGACTACGCCTACTTCACCCACACCGGTGACGGCATCGGCGACCCGATGCCGATCTACATCGTCGAATTCGACCCCGGCGAAATCTGGGGGCCACGTGCCGAAGCGGGCCCGGAAACGCTGTACGCCGAGCTGTTCGAAGCCTATTTGGCACCCATCGAGGAGGAATCATGACCGACCAGTTCGCGTACCCGGCCGACCGCGAAGAGGCGAGCGCCAAGAAGGTTGCCGCCTTGGAGGCCCTGCTCATCGAGAAGGGCGTCATCACCCCCCAAACCGTGGACAAGGTGCTCGCCTACTTCGAAACCGAGATGACGCCGCTCAACGGCAAGAAGATCGTCGTAAAGGCATGGACCGATCCGCAATTCGCCGAGAAGGTCGTCATCGACACGCCCGCGGCGATCGCGGAACTGGACCTACCCGACGGCATGGCCGGCGCCGAGGGGGAGCACCTGCAGGCGGTGGCCAACACGTCGGGCGTGCACAACCTGGTGATCTGCACCCTGTGCTCCTGCTTTCCGTGGCCGGTACTCGGACTGCCGCCCTACTGGTACAAGGACCCGACCTTCCGCTCGCGGGCCGCCCGCGAACCCCGCAAGGTGCTTGCCGAGGTCGGGGTTGACCTGCCCGCCGACACCGAGATCAAGGTGTGGGACTCCAGCGGGCATTCACGGTGGTTCGTCATCCCCGAACGTCCCTCAGGGACAGAGGGTTTCACCGACGAGATGCTGATGGATCTGGTGACCACGGAGGCGATGATCGGCGTCGCGTTGGCAGGGCCGGCGTC
>NZ_JAVRQA010000014.1:0-36005 GCF_032161845.1 Mycobacterium sp. | reverse complement strand
AACTGATTGTTGGACAATGACTTTCACCGTCTCCTCAAGCAGTGGACCCCATTCGGGCCAGGCAATCGGCCCGATCAGCCAATCCTTGGAGGCGCCTGTGAGAACGCCGAAGCTGGCCACGACTGGCCGCTACATAGGGTGCGTGATATATGTACCTGGTGGGAAAACAGCCGACCGAGCAGGACGTCAGCGACTCCGTCGGCGAGCTCTTGGATCAGGCGATGGACCTGACCGCCCGTTTCCTGACCGATCGCGCCGACTTGAGCGCGTCCGCCGGATTCGCGATCAACAGGGTGTGCCGTGAAGGACCCCTGCGGCTGACCGCACTGGCCGCCAAGGAGGGCATCAGCCAGCCGTCGATGACTCAGTTGATCAAACGGTTGGAGCGTCAGGGCCTGGTGGCCAGGGTGGCCGATCCGGAGGACGGTCGCGCAACGCTCATCGGGATCACCGAGCACGGCCAGGAAGTCATCGACGACCGGAGACGAATCCGCCGGGAGCGGCTCAGCGAGTTGCTGGAGTCGCTGACCCCCGAAGAAGAGAACGCGCTGTGGCTCTCTGCCCGCGTCGCATTTCCAGTCCTGCGCCGGCTCGTCGCGAATGCGGAATGCCCGCCCCACGATCAGCGGAAGGTGTTGGGATGAAACGTATTCCGATCGGACGGATGGCGAAGGCGGGGTGGATCCCACTGGTGCTGATCGTCGTGCTTGCGGTCTCCGGGCTGGTGGTGTCACGGCTGCACGGGCAGTTCGCGTCCAAGGACCTCAACGCCAACGCCGGCGCCGGCGTCGAGATCGTTCAGTTCAACCCGAAGGTCATGGTGTACGACGTGTACGGCTCACCTGGAACCACGGCCCAGATCAGCTATTTCGACCCTGACGCGAACGTGCACTCGCTCACCGCAACGCTGCCGTGGTCGGTAACCCTGTCGACGACGTTGCCGACGGTCAGCGCGAATCTGATGGCGCGGGCCGACGGCGACCAGATCGGCTGCCGCGTCACCGTGAATGGAACCGTTCGTGAGGAGCAATCCGCCAATGGCGTCGACGCCCAGACCTACTGCCTGGTGAAGTCCGCATGACCCACGCCACCCCCACCGAAACCCCAGTCGAGACCACGGCGCGCCCCAAGCGCCCCCTCTTCCCTCACGCGGTCCGCCTCCTGGCACTGCCGATCGTCTTCTTCTGGGTCGGCGTCGCGGTCCTGGTGAACGTGATCGCCCCGCAGCTGGAAGTCGTCGGCGAGCTGCACTCGGCACCGATGGCCCCCGAAGATGCGCCGTCGATGAAGGCCATGAAGCTCATGGGCGGCAACTTCAAGGAGTTCGACTCCAACAGCACGGTGATGGTCGTGATCGAAGGCCAGCAGCCCCTCGGTCCTGACGCGCACGACTACTACAACGCCATCATCAAGAAGCTGCAGCAGGATCCCGAACACATCCAGCACATCCAGGACTTCTGGGGTGACACCCTGACGGCGGCCGGAGCGCAGAGCGCCGACGGCAAGGCCTCGTACGTGATGATCAACCTGGCGGGCGAGCAGGGCCAGACCCTGGCCAACGAGGGCGTGACCGCCGTCCGCAAGGCCATCGAGGACACCAAGGCGCCGCCGGGCGTCCAGGCCTACGTCGCCGGGCCCGCGGCGTTGACCGACGACCTCCACGTCATCGGCAACGCCAGCCTGGCCCAGATCACCCTGTTCACCCTCGTCGCGATCGCGGGCATGCTGCTGGTGGTCTACCGCTCGATCATCACCACGCTGATCCAGCTGTTCCTGACGTTCCTCGGCTTGCTGACGGCACGCGGCGTGGTCTCGACCCTGGCTCTGCACGACGTCTTCGGCCTGACGACCTTCGCCGGAAACATCCTGACGATGCTGGCCATCGCGGCGGCCACCGACTACGGCATCTTCATCTTCGGCCGATATCGCGAAGACCGCGGAATGGGTCTGGATCGAGACGACTCGTACTACGCCACGTTCAAGTCCGTCGCCCCCGTCATCGTGGGCTCCGGCCTGACCATCGCAGGCGCGACGTACTGCCTCAGCTTCGCGCGACTGCCCTACTTCAGCACCATGGGTGCCCCCGTCGCGATCGGCATGATCGTGGTCGTCGCGATCGCGGTCACCCTTGGGCCGGCCGTGCTCTTCCTTGGCAGCAAGGTCGGTCTCTACGAATCCAAGCGCCCCGCCCAGAGCCGATTCTGGCGGCGGGTTGGCACCACCGTAGTTCGTTGGCCTGGACCAGTATTCGTCGCGAGCCTGTTCATCGTGCTGATCGGCATCGTCGCGATTCCTGGCTACAAGCCGGCGTACAACGATCGCTACTACCTGCCCACCGACGCCCCGACGAACGTCGGGTTCGCGGCAGCCGACCGCCACTTCTCCCAGGCCCGGATGAACCCCGACATCCTGATGGTCAACGCCGACCACGACATGCGCAACCCCGCCGACATGCTGGTCCTCAACGCGGTGTCCCGAAACGTGATGCACGTCGAGGGCATCGCGATGGTCCAGAACATCACGCGACCGTTGGGAATCCCGATCCAGCACAGCTCGATTCCGTTTCAGACGAGCATCTCCGGCCAGACCAACAACATGAACCTGCCCTTCCAGCGGGCTCAATTGGACGACATGCTCAAGATGGTCGACGCGACGAACGTCTCGATCGACATCCTGGAGCGGCAGTATCAACTCTCCCTGCAGCAAACCAAGCTCACCCAGGACTCGGCGGCCAAGTCGCGGGATCTACTCGCGACCACCGAGGAATTGCGAGACCACATCGCGGACTTCGACGACACGTTCCGGCCGATGCGCGCCTACTTCTATTGGGAGCCGCACTGTTTCGACATCCCACTGTGCTCGGCGGTTCGGTCGCTCTTCGATTCCCTCGACGGGATCGACCAGTTGACCGATAGGACGGGAGCGGTGCAGGTCAACACCGACCAGCTTGCGGGCCTCGCTCCGCAGCTGACGGCGCTCCTTCCGCAGACGATCGCGTCGATGAAGGCCAGCAGGGACTTGTCGCTGGCGTCGTACAACTCGCAGAAGGCCTTGCTCGACCAGCTGCAGGCGAGCAACGACACGGCGCTGGCGATGGGTGAGAGCTTTGATCAGGCGAAGAACGACGACCTGTTCTTCCTTCCGCCGGAAGCGTTCCAAAATCCCGACTTCGAGCGCGGTCTCAAGATGTTCCTGTCGCCGGACGGCAAGTCCGCCCGCATGTTCATCACCCACGAAACCGATCCCGCGACGGTCGAGGGCATCGCCAGGGTCGACTCGGAGCGCAAGGCCGCGCAGGACGCCTTGAAGATGTCGTCGCTGTCGAACGCCAAGGTCTACCTCGGTGGAGTGGCGGCGACGTACAAGGACATGGCCGACGGCGCCAAGTACGACCTGATGATCGCCGTGGTGTCGGCGTTGACGCTGATCTTCATGATCATGCTGATCTTGACGCGAAGTGCGGTGGCTGCTCTCGTCATCGTCGCCACTGCGGGCAGTTCCATCGCCGCGTCCTTCGGCATCTCGGTGCTGATCTGGCAGGACCTCTTCGGCAAACCGGTGCAGTGGCTGGTCATGTTGATGTCGGTCATCATCCTGTTGGCCGTCGGATCGGACTACAACCTGCTGCTGGTGTCCCGGTTCAAGGACGAGATCCATGCCGGCTTGAAGACGGGCATCATCCGCTCGATGGCCGGGACGGGTGGCGTGGTGACGTCGGCCGGGTTCGTGTTCGCGGCAACGATGGCGGCGATGATGGGCAGCAAGCTGATCGTGCTCGCTCAGATGGGTTCGACGATCGCGATCGGTCTGCTCGTCGACACGCTCATCGTGCGCTCGCTCCTGATGCCGTCGATCGCGACGTTGCTGGGTCGGTGGTTCTGGTGGCCGCAGGTGGTTTACCCGCGCGGCGACAACCACTTTCGGAAGTCACCGCCCCCGGCGAGCGAGGACAGCGACACAGCCCCGGTGCCAGTGTCGGGCTAGCGCCGTGAGCGCGACGTCAGCCGGCGTGCGCGGCCAACTCCGTCGTGGACGTGGGCACGGCACTCGCGACGAGCTGGTAGAGCGGCGTGACCCAGGCATGCGCCCCGCTCGCCGTCGGTGCGTACGAGGTGTGGATCGCGAGGGCCGCCGGCGACAGTGCGTCCGTGTCGGCGTCGGGGTTGGCGTCGCAGACCGGATCGCCGACGTCGCAGACGCTCACGGTGCGCGCGCCGATCTGCAGCGGCAGCTTCGACGTGGGGGCCGACGCCAGGAAGGAATGCTCCTGAGCGACGCCCTTGCCCGCACTGGGCACGACCGCCGTCGAACCGAGGTTGATGGTGTTGTCGGCGGGCAGCCGGTCACCGTCGGCGACGAGCAGCGCCGCCGCCACATGGGGGTCGTCGGCCAGGTCGTGCAGGTTGCGGTGGATCACCATGGCGCCCTGGGAGTACCCCGCCAGCACCACCTTGGTGTCCGGGCATCGCTCGGTGAACGCCTCGAACTGCTTTGCGGTCGCGTCCGTCCCGCTCTTGACGCTGTCCATGAACCCCATCCAGCCACCGAGGCCGCCCTCCAACGGGACTGGCGCCGCGGGGTACTGCACGGCTTCGGCGGTGATGGTCTGGCCATTGGCGGCGAGGTCATCGCGCAGTTGCAAGTAGGACTGGTAGACCACGCCGCCCATCCCACCGTTCGTGACGAGACCTGCGGCGTCGCGCTGACCCGAACCGGCCGCACCGATCCAGTGGAAGTCGCCGCATCCGGATGCCGCCGCGGCGGTGCCGGTGGCCAGACCGGCCAGCGCTGTGCCTGCCACTAGAACGGCCAATCCCAGACGACGAAACATGTCGAGTTCCCTCCAACCCTGGCGGCAGTGGGTGATTTCCTACCGCCGCGTCAGTCGGTTGATCGCTCCGAGAGGCAGCCGGTGTTACAGATGAGGCGTCCGCCAAGCATCGCCGGCCGAGGGCGGGCGGTCGAGTTGGACTACGAAGTCCCGGACCGTTGTCCGAAGGAAATGGCCCGACCGCTCGTCGCTCTCGACGAACAGGGCCATGAACAGAGTGTTTTCCCCTGCACCGGGGTCCACCCCGACTGGGAATCCTATCTTGACGCATGACGGTTATGGACGATAGAGTTCAGTTCACTTAGTCTTCAGCGCATTCCCGGCAGCATAGATAGGATTCGATCATGAATAGTCGACATACCCGCCGCATCGCCGCGGGCCTTGGCGTCGCTGCCTTCGTCTCCATGGGAGCGCTGACCGCCTGTGGCGGGAGCGAATCCCCCAGCCCGTCGAGCACCACCACGACCACCACCACCGCACCGTCCGTGACGCCCACCGAGAAGAGCATCAACCCCACCGGTGGCAATCTGTTCACGCCGCCCGTGAAGGCGCCGCCGGCACCCACCGCCATCCCCGGCACCCACAACAACTAATTCACCGGCCTTCCGACAGCACAGATAGGACTGCTCCATGCCCAGTCGACATACCCGCCGCATCGCCGCCGGTCTTGGCGTCGCTGCCCTCATCTCGATGGGTGCGCTGACCGCCTGTGGCGGAAGCGAATCCCCCAGCCCGACGAGCACCACGACCACCACCACGGCACCGTCGGCGACGCCCACCGAGAAGAGCATCAGCCCCTCCGGTGGCAACCTGTTCACGCCGCCCGTGAAGGCGCCGCCCGCGCCGACCGGTATGCCGGGCACCAATCACACCGGCGGCTAGACCGAGCAGACCGAACGAGGCGGGCCAGTCATTCGACTGGCCCGCCTCGTCCAATTCTGGGGTGGGTCAGGTCGCCTGGTCGGCTCCACTGGGACGGAACGACTTGATGTGCTCGATCGCGGAATCCAAGGCGGTCTGCATGAGTCGTGGATCGTGGGCTGTCTGCGATAGGAGGTAGCCGCCTTCGACCGCTGCCAACAGGCCGGTGGCCAACGCCGGCGCATCGATCTCGGCCCTCAAGACGCCGGTATCGCGCATGCGCTCCAGCGCCGCCGCGAGGATCGCCCGCCATTCCGCGAAGTGCGCGGCCAGGGACACGCGGGCCTTGTCGTCACTGTCCGACAGTTCCGCCGCCAGCGATCCGAGTTCGCATCCCCACAAGCCGCGACGCAGCGTACAGCGCTGAATCATGGCATCACGCCACTGATAGAGCCCGCGGAAGGAGTCGACCTTCTCCAGCCGGAGGCGCTGCCAGGACAGGATCTCGTCGGCGCGGACGGTGATGACCTCGTACACCAGATCCGTCTTGTCGTCGAAGTGTTGATAGAACTGCGATTTGCTGGTGGCGCTCGAGGACAGCACTTCGTCAATCGTCGTTGCCGCCACCCCGCGCACGTGCATCAACTCCGCCGCCGCGAGCACGATCCGATTGCGGGTGGCGGCGCCGCGCGAGGTCAGCTTCGGCCGCGACACGTCGTGCGATGGTGGCGGCATCACCCAACTGTAGTCCCTTATTTGGACTCTGAAGTCCAACCTAGACAACTGGTTCGGCGGCGTCCCACGGTTGGCCGTCGGCGTCCTACTGCTGTGCCGTACCCAGCGTGACCTGGGTGGACTGGCTCGATCCCGACGCGTCAAGGTAGGTCAGCGTCACCAGGTCCCCCGGCGCCTTGGACCGTACTGCTGCGACCAGTGCCTCAGAGCTGTCGATGACGAGGCCGTCCACCTTGGTGACCACCACGCCGTTCGGCACCCCGGCCGTGGCCGCGGGTCCGCCGTCAACCACCTGGGCGATCGCGGCGCCGGGAGCGTTGGCGTCATTGCTCAGCTGCACCCCGAGCGAGGCGTGCGTGGCCGTTCCCGTGGACGTTAGCTCGTCAGCGATGCGCTTGGCCTGGTCCACCGGGATGGCGAAGCCGAGCCCGATGGAACCGCTCTGCGATCCTGACGAGTTCTCGCCGCCACCCAGCGACGCGATGGCCGAGTTGACGCCGATCAGCTGGCCGTTCATGTTCACCAGAGCGCCCCCGGAGTTACCGGGATTGATCGCCGCATCGGTCTGGATGGCGTCGAGCACCGTGTTCTGGTCCTGGCCCTGGCCTCCGGTGGACACCGGGCGATCCAACGCGCTGACGATGCCAGTCGTCACGGTGCCCTGCAGGCCCAGCGGCGAGCCAACCGCCACCACGTTCTGACCGACCTTGAGATCCTTCGACGAGCCCAGAGCGATCGGCACCAGCCCCGAAACACCTTGGGCGCGAACCACGGCGATGTCGCTCGAGGGATCGGCGCCGACCACGCTGAACGGTGCAGTGCGGCCGTCGGACAACGTCACGGTGGCCGTCATGGACTGCGGGCCAGGGAGCTCCTGCCCACTCGGGGCGGCCTGGCCGCCTCCGCCGCCCTGCCCACTCGGGGCCCCGTCGCCGGTGGGGGCGGCGTTGAGCGCGGCCACCACGTGGTTGTTGGTCAGGATCAGCCCGTCCGAGTCGAGGACGATGCCGGATCCCTCCTCGCTCTGACTGCCCATGTCGATCTGCAGTTTCACCACACTGGGCACGACCTTCGCCGCGACCTGCTCGACGGACCCGGCGGGCAGATCGGCCGTCGGCGCGGCGGCGGCGGGCAGCTGATTGGGCGCGGTGGCCAGTGCGGTGGCGAGACCGCTAGCGGCCGACCTGTCGTGCTGGCTGGTCATTGCGACAGCGCCGGCACCCGCGGACACCAGGGCGATGGCGGCGGCACTGGTGATCACGACACCCACGCGGGATCGCTTGCGCGGCTGCGAAATAGCTGCCATCGGGGCCGTAACGGCCGCTTGCGGGTGGTGCCGGGGGTCATACGGCGACGACGGCTGTTGGGCGTAGCGCCAATCGTAGGGCTGACCGGGTTGGCTCGAATAGTGCTGCTCCACAGTGGGATTGGTGCCAGGATCCTGACCGGGCCGATGCAGCGGGTACCGCGGGTGATTCGTCATGTCTTGGCGTCATACTTTCTTCAAATGGACAGCAAAGCGTTGACACCACCATGCCCTCGGCATCTGAGACAGAACTGAGAGCACGTTCTGTACAGGCCAAGTCTTTTCGCTTGCCGACGACTTCGCCGAGAGCGAAATCGGCAAATCCCCGACGGCGTCGGCTGCGCTGCGCTTCGCGGGAACAAGGAACGCGGTCCCATCGGTGTCCGATCGGCAGGGCGTAGATCGGACGCGGCAGCGGTGCGGTGTCGCCAAACCGTCCCGCTCACCAGGGCCAAAATGTCCGCGGGAGAATTCTCGGGAAGGAATGTCGAGAATTCTGCCGCCACTCCGTCCCAGGGATGAGTGAGGCAAGAATGGGCCGCACCGCACAGAGGGAGATCTCGATGGCCAAGTACCTGATGCTCAAGCACTACCGCCGCTCCGCCGGACCCGCCAACGTTGCCACCCCCGGCGCCGATTGGTCGGCCGCCGGTGTCCCGATGGATCAGTGGACGCCGCAGGAGATCGATGCCCACATGAAGTACATGAGTGACTTCGCCGCAAAGCTCGAGGCGACCGGTGAATTCGTCGACTCGCAGGCGCTGTCGCAGGAGGGCACGTTCGTCCGCTACGACGGCCCGGGTCGCCCGCCGGTCACCGATGGTCCGTTCGCCGAAACGAAGGACCTGATCGCAGGCTGGATGATCGTCGACGTGGACGGCTACCAGCGGGCGCTCGACCTCGCCGGCGAGCTGTCCGCCGCCCCCGGCAAGGACGGCGAGCCGATCTACGAGTGGTTGGAGATCAGGCCGTTCTACGGCGCGCCGACCACCGTCACCGAGTGACCGGCGACCCCAGCGACGATCTGCTGCGGGAACTCGTCCCCGCCGTTCTCGGCGTTCTCGTCCGCCGCGGAGCCGACTTCGCGACGGCCGAGGACGCCGTTCAGGAAGCTCTCGTCGCGGCCCTCCGTAGCTGGAGTTCCGATCCGCCGGACGATCCAAAGGGGTGGCTCGTCACCGTCGCGTGGCGCAAGTTCCTCGACCTGATCCGCTCGGACGCCGCCCGGCGCGGCCGGGAGGAGCGGCTGCTCGCAGAGCCCGAGATGGGTCCCACCGAGAGCACCGATGACACCCTCGACCTGTATTTCCTGTGCGCTCATCCGTCGCTGACGCCGGCTTCGGCGGTCGCGCTCACGCTGCGCGCAGTTGGCGGCCTCACCACCCGGCAGATCGCTGCCGCATATCTGGTTCCGGAAGCCACCATGGCTCAGCGGATCAGCCGTGCGAAGCGCGCCGTGACGGACGTCCGCCTAGACCAACCCGGAGACCTTGGCACCGCTCTCGTGACGCTGTACCTGGTGTTCAACGAGGGCTACTCCGGAGACGTCGACCTCGCGGCGGAGGCCATCCGGCTGACAAGGCAGCTGGCCAGGGTCACCGACGACGCCGAGGTCAGTGGGCTGCTCGCGCTGATGCTGCTGCATCACGCCAGGCGCGATGCCCGCATCGGCGCCGACGGTCGCCTGGTTCCCCTCGCGCAACAGGACCGCACCCGATGGCGGTCCGATCTCATCGCCGAGGGAGTCGAGCTGCTCCAGACTGCACTCGTCCGCGACGCGCTCGGCCCATATCAGGCGCAGGCGGCGATCGCGGCCCTGCACGCCGACGCCGCAGCAGTCGAGGAGACCGACTGGGTCCAGATCGTCGAGTGGTACGACGAACTGCTCGCCATCACCGACAGCCCGGTGGTCCGGCTGAACCGGGCCGTCGCGGTCGGTCAGGCCGACGGATCCCGCGCCGGACTGAGCGCTCTCGCGGACGTCGATCCGACGGTGCCGCGCCACCAGGCAGCTGCGGCCTTCCTGCACGAGCAGGGCGGTGACCTGGCAACGGCGGCGATGCTCTACGTCGAGGCGGCGGCGCGTGCCCCGAACCTCGCCGAACGCGACCACCTGACCCGCGAGGCCGCCCGGCTCCATCAGACCCTGCGTGAGCAAGAGAAGTAGGACAGCCCTACTTCCAGGCGAACACCGGTTGCTCCAAGTGGTCGACCGGGTCGTGGCGCCCTTCCAGGCACAGCCAGCGCAGCTGCAGCAGCACCGCACCCGTCGGCGCGTGGATGAGATCGTTTCCCAACGGCATCTGCACGACGGGCCGTGGGCTCTCGGGGATCGTGATGAAGCGCGGCGAGTCCTCGCGTTGCAGTTGATGCAGCCCCACCCGGTAGGCGGCGACCACCTCGTCGGGTGAGGGCCGGAGCTCGAGGCGGCCGCCGCCCCAGATGACCACCGGGGTGATGACGTACCCGGATCGGGTCGGGTAGTCGTCGAGGAGACCGAGCACGGACTCCTCCGCCAATTCGACGCCGACCTCCTCGTCGAGTTCCCGCAGCGCGGCGTCGACGGCGGACTCGCCCGGGTCGACGCGACCTCCGGGCAGCGCCCATTGCGCGGCATGCGCCCGCAATCGAGAAGCCCTGCGGCACAACAGGAACGCCGCACCACCCGACACGTCGACCATGCGTCCGTCGAGCCCGGCGTCCATGGGCCGACCGTCGATCCAATCGTCCACGGGGGCCGGATCCACCCTGTCCTCGCCGACTTCGGAGTCGACGAGCACCACCGCCACGGCCGCATGTCGCTTCGATGAGTCGGTCACCTCGCGGCGGTGATGGCCCGCGAGGTGCCGCCTGACCCGTTCGCGCAGCGTTTCGTCGTAGGTGATCGTCACCGCTCGACCATAATCGGGTGCGCTAACGGTGGTACTGCGCCACCTTCTCGGCGTATTCGTCGAGGATGCGCAGGGATTCGTCGCGTGGCACCGACGGCAGCAGCAGAGCGACCTGGTCGAACCCAAGGTCGTCGACGGCGCGCCAGTAGGCCGGGTCCTGGGGAGTGCCGAACATCGCCAGCGGGACGTCCTGGCCTGCACCATCTCGGAGCTGATCGATGCGCTTGCTCAGGTGCTCCGCCGGGAACGGGTTGGAGATCCAGCCGGCGCCGTGTCGGACGACCCGTTTCACGGTGGCGTCGGAGTCGCCACCGATGTAGATGGGCGGATGCGGCTTCTGGACCGGCTTGGGCCGAGCGTATGAGGATTCGAAGTCGACGTGCTTGCCGTGGTACTCGGCGGGTTCGGTAGTCCATAGCGCCTTGATGGCCTCGATGCGCTCGTCCAGCAGTGCGCCACGGGTCTTCGGGTCCGTACCGTGGTCGCGCATTTCTTCGAGGTTCCAGCCGGCGCCCACGCCGAACACGAAGCGGCCGCCGGAGATCAGATCGATGCTTGCGGTCTCCTTCGCGGTGATGATCGGATCGCGCTGGATCAACAGCGCGATGCCGGTGAAGAGTTCGATCCTGGAGGTCACCGCCGCCGCCGCGGCAAGCGTGACGAAGGGGTCGAGGGTCTTGTAGTAAATGTCCGGTAGCTCGCCGCCGAGCGGGTACGCCGTCTCCCTACTGGCGGGAATGTGCGTGTGCTCGGCGATGACCAGCGACTCGAAGCCTCGCTCCTCGATCGCCGTTGCCAGCGACACCGGGTCGATACCGTCGTCGGTGACGAACGTGGAAATCCCGAATTTCATCTCAACCTCACTTGTCGACGTCACGGTTGGGAACGCTATCCAGTCAACGCTATTCCCGGATCGCGCGGTATTCAGTCGGATCACGTTGAACTGCAAGCTCTTTTGTCGTCTGGCAGTTTCCTGTCAAAATTCTGGACGCCCACCCCGGATGAGGCCGCCGCCACGAACGTTAGATAGGGTCACTATGGGTTGAGCCGGAATCGAAGGTGCTTCGGGCGCGAACAACCATTCGCGAGAACACCGTCGCTGCGGGAACAAAGTCCGCTCAGAAGAAGTTGGAGGCACACGTGCCAGCCCCGATACCGTCCGACGTCTGCGGGCGGTACTGATGCGCCAGGGCCCCCTCGCCGGGCGCTATCCCGCCGTCGCCGCCATGGTCACGCTTGCGCTTATCCCCTATCTGGCGTTGTCCGCGGCGATCGACCCCTTGGTGCCGATCATCACCGAGCAGCTGCACATGACCGAGCAGACGATGAGTTTGAGCTCGGGCCTCGGCAATGCCGCCTACGCAGTGGGCACGGTGCTCGCGGTGCAATTCGCGCAGCACCTGCCCCAGCGCAGGATGTTGCTTGCCTACGCGGTCGTGCTCGCGATCGGATCGGTCTTGGCCGCCGGGGCCCTGAACTCGGCCATGTTCATTTGCGGACACGTCCTGCAGGGGCTGACCACCAGCATGCTGTTGATCGCCGCAGCGCCGCCGCTGACGATCGGCTTCCCGAAGGACAAGCTCCGGAACACGGCCGTCATCATGAACATGTGCGTCTTCGGCGCGGTGGCACTCGGCCCGTTCATCGGAGGGGTGCAGGCCGAAGCGCACGCATGGCGACCGCTGTTCTGGATCATCGCCGCGATCGCGCTCCTCGCCCTGGTGATGGCGGCCTTGACGTTCGAAGACGCCCCGCCGGCAGATCCCGACGCCCCACGCGACCTTCCCGCCATCGGGCTCGCGGCAGTCGGCTGCGCCGCGGCGTTCATCGGTGCCTCGCAACTGACCAGTCACGGATTCGGGGATGCGGCCGTGACCGTGCCGATGTTCGGTGGGCTGGCCCTGATCGTGGCGCTGGTCGTCTACCAGTTTCGGGCCCGCCGTCCGCTCTTGACGGTCCGAACGATGCTCACCAGCTCGATCCCGGTCGCCGGTGTGGGTGTCGCGCTGTTCGCCGCTGCCGCATCGGTGGCGGCGACCGCCCTGACGGCCAACGTGTTGTTGCAGACGTACAGCCCCGTCCACGTCGGTATGTTGTACCTCCCCGAACTCGGCGGCGCCGTCGTGATGGCGGTCGTGTTCGGGATCGTCATCACCAGGCGCGCAATGCACTACCTCCCGCTCGTCGGCATGGTGCTCCTGGCAGCCGGAATCCTGGTGTTCCAGGTCGCCCTTCCCGCCAACCAGCCTCTGGTCCTCGTTGCCGCGGCGCTGACGGGACTTGCCTTGGGCGCCACCGTCGCTCCCGCGCTCTTCGTTGCGGGCTTCTCGCTGCAGTCGAACAGCTTGCAGCGGGTCTTCGCGATCATCGAACTGTTTCGGGCGGTTGCCGCATTCATGGTCGCGCCGATCCTGGCCCACTTCGCGATGACTGCATCGACCGACCTCGCCTCGGGCACCGGTGCCGCACTCTGGATCGGCTTCGGCCTCGCGGTGGGCGGCGCGGTGTTCGGGGTGGCCGTCTACGCGCTGAGCGGGGCCCGACCGCAACGACCCGACCTGGACGAGTTCCTCGACGGCGACGACCCGGCCTGGTATTCGCCGCCCCTGCTGGCCCGAGTCCGCTCCGGTCTGCCACCCCGGGCCGTCGCTCTGCCCGTCCACGCCCCGGTGATTGCCGCGTCACGTGCCGACGACTCGGCAGATCCCACGGGCTTGGTGCTCATCGCCTACGACGGCTCCGATCTTGCGGCGTGCGCGATCACCGACGCCGCGGCCCAGCTCGCGCCGCGGCGCAATGCCCTGGTCGTCTGTGTCTGGCAGCCCGTCGACGTCGGCTTCACCCCCACCGACCCGACACACTTCGACGCGGACCGAGCCACCGAGGTGCGGCGTGCGGCCGAGTCGACGGCCGCCCACGGTGCATCGCTCGCGAACGAGGCAGGCTTCTCGGCGCGGAGTGTGGCGATCGAGGCGGCGCCGACGTGGAAGGGCATCGTCACGGCCGCCGAAGAACACTCCGCCACCCTGATCGTGCTCGGACCGCACCGGCGCAACGGACTACTGGGGCACCTGCAGGGCAGCGTCGCGGCGGCTGTCGTCGCCCACTCGGCGACGCCGGTCCTCATCGTGCCCGAGTGCCAGGCCGTCAGTTAGCAATTCGCTGACGTCGCGCCTTCTACGCGGCAGCCTTGTCGGCGGGCTTGTCGGCAGTTTTGTCTGCGGGCTTGTCGGCCCCGGTCGCCGTCTTCGCCGACTTCTCCAGATTGTCGTGCGCATCCTTGAGGACCTTCTGGATCTGGTCTTGGCCGTCCTTGACGATCTTGTTGAGCTGGTCCATGCCGTCCTTGGCGATCTTGTCGAGACGGTCGGCGGCTTTCTTCGCCGCGGCGTCCGCGCGGGCCTGCGCTGTCTTCGCCGGCGTTCCGGTGTTCGTCGTGACGGTGTTCGTCGTCACCGGCGTGGCAGCTGCGGCGGGCTGGGCAGGGGTGTCGGCGGCGACAGTGGCGGCTGGGGTCGTGTCACCGACGGGCGTGATGTCGGTGTCGATATCGGTGTCGGTGTCGTTGCCCTTGGCCGCAAGGACTTTCGCGGTACTCGGAGTCGGCCCCTGCAACTGCGCCGCCGGGACCACTGCGCCGGCCGTCGCATTGACGGCGCTGGTGGTGAGTCCTGGCAGGGCGGTGAGCGCGCTCAGCGGGCTGGCCGTATTCGCCGCGCCAGGAAGGCCATTCACGCCAAGGAGATTGGCGAGGATCGCCAACGGATTGACGACGGGAGTGCTGCTGACCAGGCCCCCAGCGATCGCCTGCTGAATGCCCGCCGCCAGCTGAATCAGGAGATCGCCGGGCACCTGTCCCCAATCGATACCCGAAGGCAGCGTGCCGAACGGGGTGATCACATTCGCTTGATCGAGGCTGCGGTCATACACCGGGACGCCGTTGACGACGGTGCGCTTCACGTCGGTGTACCCGAGGTTCACCAACGTGGTCAGCGCGGGCTCCAGGGCGGTGGCGATCGGGTTGTTCAGGTTCGCACCGGTGAACAGGTTGATGACGTCGATCGGCAGCCTGATCGGTTCGAGCAGGGGCAGGGCGTTGTTGACCGGAACCGTGAGATACAGGTTCAGGGCGAGCGGACCGTTGTTCGCGAGTGCCGCGGCGAGTTGCGGATTCAGCTGACCGTCGACGACCTGGGTCAGGCTCGCGGCGGTGATACCGCGCAGGAGGTACGTCGGGAACAACAGTGCGGCAGCCGAATTGGCGAGTGACACCGGATTCGGCCAGGCCGGTACGTCGGACAGCGGATCGTATTCGACCGTGGCGTCGACCTTGATCGGGATGAGGTTTGCCGCACCGAGCACGATGCCGGTGGTGCCGACCGGAATGTTGAGCCCGGTGCCGTCGGAACTGCTGCTCACCGCGGTGTCCGGTGTCACCGTATCGATGCCGACCAGACCGGCGAGGGGGTAGCCGCGCGCGAACAGCCCGCCATTGGCGCGACCGGGATTGCGCAACAGGATCAGCGGCAGGATCGTGATACTGCCTGCCAGCGGGTCGGCGCCCACGTTGTTCGCGCCACCGGGCTGATTCGCGAGGTCCGCGACGACCTGCGAATAGGCCATTCCCGCCGCGAACGCGCCGAGTCCGAAGCCGATGACGACGGGCACCCGCACGTCGACCGCGTTGGCGTCACCGAGGATTCCGTCGACGGTGGTTATCAACCCCGCCAGCGTGGTCTTCTGAAGAAAGGTGAGGTGGTCGGTGGGGATTGCCTTGAGGACGGCGAGCGGGCTGATGCCGAGGTAGGGCGTGGCGTTGATCTCGTCGGCCACCGAGTTCGGGAAGCCGGGCACCCAACCCAGGTCGATGCCCAAGAACTTCAGCAGGCTGAACGGCGGGCCCGCGGTGATGATGTTGAGGCCGGGGGTGGCCGCTCCGGAGAGGTTGAACGGGTCGGCGAGATCGAACCCGAGCAGGTCGAGCAACGCACCCGCGTTGGTGATGCCGGCGCTGTTCAAGATCGGTCCAAGCACCGGGATGCTGCCGACGTCGACCGTGACGCCCGCCAGCAGTTGCGTCAGCGCGTTACCCAGCGCTGTGTTGATGGCGGTTTCGGGGTCGTAGCCCAGCCGCTCCAGCAGCCCCGCCAAGTTGACGTTGTTCAGCAGCGCCGATTCCAGCGCCGCCCCGAGCGACTGGAACGAGTCGTACGTCCGCCCTCCGAAGCCGAACGTCAGGTCGGGGATCGACGCCGGGTCGATTGCCCCCGGAGCGAGCGCCATGGCGGGCAGTCCGGCCGAACCGACCGTCGTTGCGGCGTTTGCCGGGGGCAAAGGCGTCCCCGCAGCAACCAGCGCCGTGACAGTTGCGGCGGCGGCCCCCAGGGTGGCGATCCGTTTGGCCGATTGGACACGACGATGCTGCTTAGATGCCATGTGAACAGTCCATTCTGCGGGGGCTCTTAGGATTGTCACAGCATCGTAACACGCAAATTCTCAATTTAAAGCGGTAGCTACGACCCTCGTAAAACCTGGTCAGGACGGTCAGTCCGGGTTAGCTATCAGCTACTCACTTGGCGCGGATCAGAGGTGTCACGCGTCGTATCGCGCGAGCCTCGCTGTCTCGATAGGGTCGCCCATCGACTCGCAGCAGATCGCTGAACCACACCTCCGGTGGCGGGCGGTCCGGGTGATCCCACGAATCCCATGGCAGATACGTCTGCGTCTTGCCCGCCACCAGGCCCCAGTTGAACGCGCCAACGTTGTGTCGCTGGGCGATCGGCAGAATGCCCTCCACGCTGCTGCCCAAAGTGCGAGCCAGGTACTCCGTGCACAGGATGGGGCGTTGCAGCGGCGCGAGTTCGGCGATCCTGGCCTCGAAGCCGGCGGGCTCGGCATACGAGTGAAAGGTGACCACGTCGGAATTGTCGAGCTGGATGTTGGCGATCGCGCTGCGGTGTCCCGGGTCTGCCCAGGCGCCCTGCCAGACGCCACTGGTCAACGGCTGAACGGGGTCGACGGTGCGCGCCCACTGGAAGACCTGCGGCAACAGCCCGGCGATCAGAACGTCCTTATCGGACCGCTCCACCGTGCGGTAGACGCTCGCGGGGTTGTCGGGTTCGTTCCACAGATCCCACCCCAGGACGCGGTCGTCGGTGCGGAACTGGCGTAGCACTGCGGTGACGTAGTCGCGCAGGACGCTGGTGTATTGCGAATCACCGAGACGCTCGGCCCCTGGGCTCTGCACCCACCCGGAGTTGTGCACGCCTGGCACCGGCGGGCGCTGCGGACCCAGCTTGGGGTGTGGGTCCCAACAGGAGTCGAAGAAGACGAACATCGGCTTGATGGAGTGTCTGGCCGCGATGGCGACGAACTGCATCAGGCGCCGCAGAAAGCCGTGCCGGTCCTGGGCCCACAGCAGGTCGTGCAGGAAGACCCGGACGGTGTTGAATCCGAGTTGTCGGGCCATGCCCAACTCGGCGTCGATGCGCCCAGGACTGTAGGTGTCCGGCTGGAACATCTCGAGCTGGTTGACGGCGTTCGACGGGATGTAGTTCACGCCGACGAGTCGGCGCTGAGCCCGGTACCAGCTGTTGGCGCGGTCGACCGACCACCGCTCCCTTCCAGCGGCGGAGGCACGCGACGTTGGGGTGAGCGCAGCGCCACCTGCCAGCATCAGCGGGACCTTCAGTGCCGTTCGACGATGCACGACGCGATCCGCGCGTTCTTCAGCGCCCTGTTCAGGGTTGCCATCCAAGCCGCAATCCTTCGAGTTGGGGATGTCATCCGTCGTCGCCGAATTCGGTCCATGCTGCGCGAAACGACGAAAGGCGTTGGCGCCCAAGGCCTCGGCGCAGCGCCGACGACGGTGTTCGAATCAGGCGTGCCGTGGATTCGTGACGCACGGCCCACGCCAGCCACCACGCTACGTGAAGCTCACCCGCAAGGCATCTCGCGTGGTGTGAGACCCATCAACGAGCGGACGGCACCGCCCACGCACTTCCCTGCTCGCGATCCAGCACCGTCATTCCCTTGTTCTTCAACGCAAACACGTAGACCAGCAGGCTCACGCCGATCACCACCGTGACGTAGCCGATGAACAAGGTGACGTGGTCGGGCTTGGACGCTTCGTACAGCGCAGGCGCGGTGCCGCCGAACACGGAGTTCGCCAGTGCGTACCCCAACCCCACGCCGAGAGCTCGAATTTCCGCGGGGAACAACTCAGCCTTCACGATCGCGTTGACCGACGTGTAGCCGGTGAGGATGACGTATCCGACGGCCAGAAGGGCGAACGCCGCGAGTGCGGACGTGGTCGTCGGCAGGTAGGTGAGCAGCACATAGGTGTACAGGACGCCACCGACGCCGAAGAAGACCAGCAGTGGCTTGCGGCCCACCTTGTCGCTGAGGAGGCCGCCCAGCGGCTGCAGCAGCATCAGGAAGATCAATCCCACCAGGTTGACCCACGTCGCCGTCAGCGCGCGGTCGGCTCCGAAGGCGTCCTTGACGATCTTCGGCGCGCCGACGCTGTAGGTATAGAACGCGATGGTGCCACCGGCCGTGATGAGGAAGACGAGCAACAGCGGACGCCAGTGCGTGGTGAACAACGCCTTCATGGATCCCGCGGACCGGTCCTCGCCCGTTCGAATGGCCTCCAGGTGTGACTCGCTGAGCGACTCGTCCATCGAGCGGCGGATCCACAGCACCACCAGGGCGGCGACACCACCGATGAAGAAGCCGATGCGCCAGCCCCAGGCGCTAAGCGCTTCCTTGTCCAGGAAGTGCAGCGCAATGAGCAGCGTGAACTGCGCGAGGACGTGGCCGCCGATCAGCGTGACGTACTGGAACGACGACAGGAAGCCGCGCCGGTTCGCGGTGGCCGCTTCCGACATGTAGGTCGCCGACGTGCCGTACTCCCCGCCCGTGGCAAAGCCCTGCACCAGCCTGGCGATGATGAGGATCACGACGGCCCAGTAGCCGAGCACCTCCCGCGTCGGCATCACCGCGACGAGGAACGAGCAGCCCGACATGACGGTGATGCTCAGCATCAGCGCGGACTTGCGGCCGCGACGGTCGGCGTATCTGCCGAAGAACCACGATCCCACCGGCCGCATCACGAAGGTGACCGCGAAGATTCCGTAGATGTAGAGCGTCGAGTTCTTGTCGCTCTTGTCGAAGAACTGCGCCTCGAAGTACATGGCGAAGACGGTGTAGACGTAGACGTCGTACCACTCGACGAGATTTCCCGCCGAGCCCTTCATGGTGTTGAGCACCGCCCGCCGGGTAGTGGTGGGAGCAAGCGTCGGACCGGATTGGCTTGACGGCGTAGCCGATTCACTCATCCAGCGACGATAACGGAACGGTCAGCGGTCAGTCGGCGAATCCGTCAAGCCACCGCTGCACGCTTCGGGACAACGATTGCGGCACGCGGTCGGGATCCATGAGGTCGTTCTCCGCCAACAGGCTGGCCTCGTCGGCGACGGTCTCAGTGGTGAACTGTTGCAGCGTCCTTCCGCGTCCCCGAAGCTCCTCGACTGCCGTCAAGAACGAACCGCACCGCTGCATCACCCGCTCGAATTCGTCGACGGGCACGCCGAGGTGTTCGCAGACCAATCGGTTGCGGATCGACACGATCGTCCGGCTGGTGTCCCGGTCGGCGGAGTTGGCGGGATCGGCTTCCACGGCGAGATCGCACTCACTGTCGAACCCCATCGAGCGGTTGTTGAGATTCGACGAGCCGATGCGCAACAACCGATCGTCGACCACGAGAACCTTCGCGTGTACGTAGATGGGCGTTCCCTCGTCGGTCACGGGCCAGTACACGCCGAGTCGATTGTGTTGGTCGGCCGACCAGAGCCTGCCCAACATCCGGTGCCGCGCACTGTCCATCGCCTGCTGTTCCAAGCGACTCTCGGAGTTACGGGGCATGACTATCACGATCTCCGGACCGTCCGCCTCCCGAAGGCGAGCGGCGAGAGCATCGACGAGCACCCGCGATGCGAGGTACTGGTTCTCGGCGTAGATCACCTCGCGCGCCGCGGCCATCGCGGCGAGGTTCAGTGCCTCCACCTCACGGATCTCGACGCCGTCATCGAGCGCGGGCATGGTGCGCGCGATACCGACGCCGACATCGCGCAGAGTGGGCGCCAACTTGCCTGGCCAGACGTCGCGAGAAGCCTCGACCGGCTCCAACGACTGACCGGTCGCGGCTCGCCACCGTTCCCTGGCGACCTCGGCGAGCGAACGGGCGGCGGCCCCGTCGACCGCGGTGGCAACCTCGTGACGGGGGCCGTAGCTCTCACCCACCGCTCGGCGGAGCCGGTTGCCATCCAAGTGGTCGGAAGTGTCCCAACGGTCGGCGGCGAAGTCGATACCTCCGCAGAAGGCGACGGCGTCGTCGATCACCACGATCTTCTGATGGTGAACGGCGCCGGTCGGGTGTGCCCCGTCGATGGCGAAGTGCATCCGTTCGCTGCTGAACAGGTTCACCACGGCCACGGGAGTTACCCCGCTCCAAAGGCTTTCGAAGGCGGGGAGCAGTCTCAGATTCGACTTCAACACGAAGACTTCGAGATTCGGGCGTTTGCGCACCAACGACCGGAGGAATGGACCCAGTTCGTTGTATCCGGGCAGGGTC
This sequence comes from Mycobacterium sp., assembly GCF_032161845.1. Taxonomy (GTDB): domain Bacteria; phylum Actinomycetota; class Actinomycetes; order Mycobacteriales; family Mycobacteriaceae; genus Mycobacterium. The sequence continues at coordinate 15,747 of NZ_JAVRQA010000014.1, read as the reverse complement.
TTGCCGCCCGGCTCGAAGATCGTCCTGGTGTCGAAGTCCCAGCCGATGAGGACGATGCGCTGCTGGGCACGCAACATCGCCGCCTTGGTGTGGTGAAAGTAGTCGGCGGCGTCGACGATCACGGCGAATTGGTCGGCCCGCTCCAAGCGCCAGCAGGTCTCACCGGTGATCAGCACGCGATCGTTGGGCACGTGACGTCAACCGTTGCCGGCCGCGACCCTGGCCCGCTCGTTCATCGACGCGATCACACCGCCATCGTTGAGGATGTCGGTGCCGGTGAGGTAGCCCGCCTTGGCGCTGACGCAGAAGGTCAGCAGGTCTGCCATCTCCTCCGGCTTGCCCCATCGCGGGACCGCAAAGTCGGCGACCATCGCACCCGCACCGGCACTCTCCTCCAGCCTGCCCATCTCGGTGTCGACGGAACCCGGAGAGATGGAGACGACGCGCAGCCCGCGACCGTTGAACCTCTCGGCCTGCGACGTGGAGTACCACCGGACGAAGCTCTTGCTCACTGCATACGCCAGACCGGAGCGAGACTCTTCGGGAGCGATGCTGCAGGCTGCCATCATCTCCGTCATGAACCGGGCTTCGTCGTGCAGTGCGAGCGGGAAATGACTTGTCGGAATGATGCTTTCGGGCAACATATGGGCCGCCATGGACGCCACGTTGACGATGGCGGAGCCCTCCCCGGCGACGGCGTAGAAGGCCTCGTTGACGTTGACAGTGCCGATGGCGTTGGTTCTCATGACGTAGTCGGGGTCACCCATGCTGGGGCTCACCCCCGCGGTGTGGATGACCGCCGAGACGGTGCCGAGCGCCGCTGCCTCCTCCAGCAGTGCCACCACCGCAGCTCGGTTGGTGACGTCGCAGTTGATGGGTGTGGCGGACAAGCCCATGTCATTGAGCGTCTTCGCCGCGGCGCCGAGTCGGTCCTGCCGCACATCGCAGAGGACGACGGCGCGCTCACCGCCAATGGCCTTGGCGGTGGCCAGACCCATCCCCCCGGCGCCACCCGTTATCACCGTCACTTGCGTCATGCCTGGACCTTATACGGCGGCGGCCGACAGCTCTGGGCGAACGCACAGAGCGGCGGTCATTCGGCGAAGTGTTTGCTGGACAGCACCTTCGACGCTGACCGATGACCCCGATCACACTGCAGCGACAGGTCGCTCGGCAGCCGATACGACGCGAGAGCTGTGATATCGATCGCCATCACGCTGCACAACTTGAAGTCCAGGTGCCCCCGCTGTCACCATGAGAGAGGTGTTGAAGAGTAACGCCAAGCCCCGACTCGGACCGTGCCGATGAGCCTCCAAACGTTTGCCCTGCGGTGCCGCTGGTATCTCCGCGCACTGGATCGCAACCCGCTCGTACGGGCCAGCGATCGGCTCGAAGCGCTAGCCGTCCTGGCCCTGCTCGGCATGACCCTTCTTGCCATCCCGTTCGCGGTGGGGGTGAGCCACCAGACCTACGACTCGACCATCCGCATCGTCGAGGAGGAGGCGCAGAGTCGCCACTCGGTTCAGGCCGCAGTCGTCGAGGGAAGCACCGGTCCGCTGACCGATCTCGACACTCCCCAGTACGTACGCGTTCAGTGGCGCGACGGCACGCAGCAGCGCATCGAGAACGTCGTCAGCCCCGACCCCGGCCTCGTGAAAGCGGGCGCGCACCTGACCATCTGGCTCGATTCCACGGGGAAGGTCGTCACGGCACCGCTGACGCCTTCTGATGCCTCGGTGAATGCGGCCAGCGTCGGATGGACCGTTTGGGTGCTGGCCGTGGTGTTCAACGGCTTGACGGGTCTTGGCATCCGGCACTGTCTAGACCGGTCCCGCGCCCGGACGTGGGATCGTGCTCTGCAATGGCTGGCCCACCAGGACGATGGCTGGGCGAACCGGCGGCGGCCTCGATGACGGCCTCTGAGGGCCGCTAGACCGGGGCGACACGGTCGGCCCACCGAACTGCCTGCTCGAGTTGCGCGGCCAATCGGATGAGCAGCGCCTCGCCCGCCAGCGGCGCGACGAACTGGACGCCGAGTGGCAAACCGTCCGCCGTCCAGTGCAGCGGCAACGAAATCGCCGGTCGGCCAGTGAGATTGGCCAACTGCGTGTATGGCACCCAGCCGAGGTTCTTGTCGACCATGTCGTCGACGATCTTGGTGTAGCGCAGCAGACTCGCGGTGCGGGTTTTGAGCAGCGCGTCCGATGCCCGCTGCAGCGTTACCGGGAGGTCGAACTCACCGATCTTCGGCGGTGGCGTCGCCAACGTGGGCGTCAGCAGAAGGTCATACGACTCGAAGAAGGTCGTCAGCCTGCGGGTGTGCTCGTGTCGCCGCTGGACCGCGGCCAGGTAGTCGACACCGCTGGTCGCCCGCCCTAGCGCGGCGATGATCAACGTGTCGCGCTCGAACGAGTCATCGCCGGCACCTGTCAGCCGCTTGGCCTCGGCGAGCTCCCAGGCGGCGTACACGAACCAGGTGAGCAGGAAGTCGCGGGCCAGTTCGGCGTCGTCGTACGGGGCCTGGGGCAACTCCTCGACGTGGTGGCCGAGTTCGGTGAGCGCACGGACGGTCGCCTCCACGGCCGCGAACGCCTCGCGATGCGGCACCGGATTGATCGCCGACGGCACCCTCACGCCGATGCGGAGTTTCCCAGGGTCCTCTCCGACGCAGGAGACGAACGACGACGCGGGCAGCCCCGGCACGAAGGGCCCAAAGGGCTCACCCCCGCTGATGACGTCCAGCATCGCGGCGGTGTCGCGCACCGTCCGCGAGACGACGCCCTGTACGGCGGCGCCGTGCATCGACTCACCGGTCGCCGGACCCGAGGGTGTCAGGCCGCGGCCGGACTTCAGGCCGACCAGCCCGCAACACGCGGCGGGGATGCGGATCGAACCGCCCCCGTCGTTGGCGCCGGCGCACGGCACGATCCCCGCGGCGACCGCCGCCGCCGATCCGCCCGAGGACCCGCCAGGCGTCCGCTCCGGATTCCAGGGATTGCGCGCCGGACCCCACGCGACGGGCTCGGTGATCCCCTTCGCCCCGAACTCGGGGGTGTTGGTCTTGCCGAAGATGACCAGCCCGGCGTCGATCCAGCGTTGGACGATCGTCGCGTGCTCCGAGACCGGTGTCGACTTCAATGCTCGCGAGCCCGCCGACGTCGGCAGCCCCGCAAAGTCCTGCGCGAGGTCCTTGATCAGGAACGGGACGCCGGCGAACGGGCCATCGAGGTGGTCCGACGGAGCGGCAGGGACGTCGCGCACGATTGCGTTGATGCGCGGGTTGACCGCGGCCGCCCGCTCCCGTGCCAGCGTCAGCAGCTCGGCCGCGGACACCTGCCGATCGACGACGAGCTTCGCCAGCCCCGTGGCATCGTAGGACCGGTACTCCTCGAAGTTCATTGTCTGACTGTAGGTCCCGCGGGGGCCTTCCCCAGCGGCGCGTCGGCCCCGACGGTGTCCGCGTCACATTCCGGTGGCCTACGTCGTCCTAGCTTCATGAAGTCGACATTTCATCGTGCCCTGTTGGGTCTCCTCGCGTTCACCGGCGTCGTGGTCGGCGGGTGGGCGTACGCCGCGCCACGTCACTGGTACGACACGTTTCCTGGCATGGGCTTGAGCTGGCTGCCTCAACTGGGCCCCTACAACGAACACTTCGTCAAGGACGTCGGCGCCATGTACCTGGCATTGGCGTTGCTCAGTGTGTTCGCGGCCATCCACCTCACCAACACCACGCTGCTTCGGGTGACTGCCGCAGCGTGGACGGTGTTCAACCTGTTGCACTTCATCTTTCACATGCAGATGTTGCACATGTACGACACTCGCGACCAGATCCTCAACGCCGTCGCACTGAGTGCGATCCTGGTGGCTTCGGTCGTCCTGTTCGTCCCCGTGCGCGCTGCGGGACACGGCGTTCGCCCGGCTCGATGATCGGCGCATTGCCCTGACGTGTTCGGCTCATTGGGGGCGCCGATCTGCCAGACTGGCCGCACCCACTGCCGAGCTGGCGAGGAGAACGGTTGCCCGTGACGCACCACGACGGGCCGTCGGATGACTCCTCACCCGGATCGGTGTTGGTATGCGCGGTCGCGATCGTTGCCGGCGTCGTCATCGGCTTCGTCGGCGGCGCGTTTCGCTGGTGCCTGCACACCGCGGACGCGTGGCGCGTTGACCTCGTCGACTGGGCGCACCGGCTGCCGGGTCCCGGCTGGCTCGTCCCCGTCGTCGCCGTCGCGGCGGGTGCGACACTCGCCGCTCTGATCGTGCGGTGGGTGCCGCTCGCCGCGGGAAGCGGCATCCAGCACGTCGAAGCGGTGTTCAGGGGCTCCGTGGCTCCGCCGCCGCTTCTGCTGCTTCCCGCGAAGTTCATCGGCGGGGTGCTGGCGATCGGATCGGGTTTGGTCTTGGGTCGCGAGGGCCCGACCGTTCACATGGGTGCGGTTATCGGAGCCGAAGCGGCGCGCCGCGCTCACCTCCGCGACTCCGACGTCAGGTTGATGCAGACGGCCGTGGGCGGCGCCGGCCTTGCCGTCGCGTTCAACGCGCCGATCGGGGGCGTGCTCTTCACCCTCGAGGAGGCAACGAAGTCGTTCCGCATTCGCACCGTTCTGGCGACGGTGCTCGCTGCCGCCACAGCCGTCGGTTGCTCGCGGCTGCTCCTTGGGAACCACCCCGACTTCGTCATTGCGGCGCTGCCGGCTCCGTCGGTTGCCCTGCTGCCGCTGTTCGTCCTCTTCGGACTGCTGACCGGGTGCCTCGGCGCCGTCTACAACCGCTTGGTGCTGGGCTTCCTCGACGTCGTCGGGGCGGTGCGCCGTGTCCCTAAAGTCTTGAAGGCGACCATGATCGGCGCCACGATCGGGCTCTTGACATTCATCGACCCGCTCGCAGTGGGTGGCGGCGACACCCTGACTCAACTGATCCTCGGCGGCAGCAACATCGTGCTCCCTGCGGCGATCGGATATCTCGTCGTGCGCCTCGTCGCCGGCCCGCTGTCGTATTCGGCGGCCGTCCCTGGTGGGCTGTTCGCCCCGCTTCTGGCGATCGGCGCCCTGTGGGGGGTGTTGTTCGTCGGCGGAGTCAACGCCCTGTGGCCCGCGGGCGCGGCGACGTTGACGGTTCCGATGGCGATCGTCGGGATGGGGGCGTTCTTCGGAGCGACGGTCCGGGCGCCGGTGACGGGCATCGTCATCGTCATCGAGATGACGGCCACGACGTCGGTGGCGGTGCCGATGATGGCGGCCACGGCGGCTGCCGTGCTGGCCGCCGAACTCCTCAGATCTCGACCCATCTACGACAGCCTCGGGGACCGGATGCCCATCGAAATCGCTGCGGTAAGGGATGATCCGGCCGACGGGGACAGGGACGGCCCCGCTACCTAGTCACTCGCGGCCAGACAGCCAAGAAATCTTCGGCTGATTGACAGCGACCAACAAGGCTGACCTGTCACCGTGAGCCATGGCCTCCACACCGCGCCGGGAACCGTCCCCTGCCCGGTCGGGTCCGCGACTCGTCCTGCTACCTCTGGCGGTGCTCGCCGGAACGGTGATGGGCTTCACCACGCTCGGCGCCCATCAAGATGCCGTGCGGTCGCCCGCCTCGGCACACTCGGCAGGTGTCTCCGCGCCGCGGCATGCCTATGACGTTCGCCCTGCCATCAAGGCCATCGACTCACTCGCGCGGCGCATCCACCTTTGACACTGCGGTCGGGGAGTTGGCGGTCAGGGAGTCGTTGTCGCGGAACCGCTTTCGAATCCCCGTTCTGGCGCGCTGCGCCCCGCGAGGATGGTGAAGTCCTCCTGGACCAGTTCGCCGTCCTGGTTGGTGATCCAGCTCTTGATGGTGAGCACGTCCGCCCCGAAGGCTTGCCGAAGCGAGTCGATGCGAATGCGGCAGTAGAGCGTGTCACCGGCCTTGATCGGACGGAGGATCTTCAGGCCCTGTTCGGCTTGGATGAGCTTCTCGTCCAGGATCGCAATGTTGGCATGTTCGAAGAACGCCATCTGCGCCCGATAACCGAAGACCGAGATGAAGGTCAGCGGAGCCAGAATTGCGTCGTGGCCCAGGGCTAGGGCGGCGGCGTCGTCGGAGTAGGCAGGATCCTGATTCTTCACCGCCACCGCGTACTGACGGACCTCTTCCCGACTGACCACGTAGGAGTCGGGATGCAGGTAGGTCAGACCGACGATGTCCGGTGACAGAGCCATGATCAAACAACCTAGCTGCCGCGAGAGTGCAACCACGCAGGTAACCACTCGACATTCCTCCGCGTCACGTCACTCTCGGGTCTGGTCAGCCGCCGACGAGCAGGAATAACGGTGACGCCTGCCCTGTTGCCGCCCACATGACTGAGCATGTCGAAAAGAGCCCGACCGAGTGGGTACGCGAGCAGACCGAACGCATTCTGGAGCAGGGCACCACCGACGGGGTCGAGGTTCTCGACCGCCCGATCGTCCTGTTCACGACCACGGGCGTGAAGTCGGGCAAGAAGCGATATGTGCCGCTGATGCGGGTCGAGTCGGACGGCCGCTACGCCATGGTCGCCTCCAAGGGCGGTGACCCCAAGCACCCGTCGTGGTACTTCAACGTAAAGGCCAATCCGGCGGTCACGGTGCAGGATGGCGACAAGACGTCGACCGGGACCGCACGCGAGATCGATGGAGCCGAACGCGAACAGTGGTGGCGGCTGGCCGTGGAGGCCTATCCCCCGTACGCCGAGTATCAGACCAAGACCGATCGCTTGATCCCGGTCTTCGTCGTGGAGTGACCGACCAGGCTCATCGTCTACAGCTCGGCGACCCGCCCGTCGGCGACTAGCCACGTGCGGTCCAACCGGACGTTCTGCAGCATCCGTCGGTCGTGCGTCACCAGCAACAACGCCCCGTCATAAGTCTCGAGCGCCTCTTCTAGCTGCTCGATGGCGGCGAGGTCGAGATGGTTCGTCGGCTCGTCGAGAACCAGCACGTTGACGCCTCGCGCCTGAAGCAGAGCGAGGCCGGCGCGCGTGCGCTCCCCTGGCGAGAGGTCGTCGACCTCTCGTTCCACGTGGTCGGCGCGCAGCCCGAACTTGGCAAGCAGGGTGCGCACGTCGGCGGTCGTCCACGACGGCACACACTGCTCGAAGCGATCGACCAGACGCCCTGGGCCGGTGAAATCGGCGCGCGCCTGGTCGATCTCGCCGATGGCGACGTTGGCACCCAAACTGGCGCGCCCCTCGTCTGGCCGCTGACCACCGAGCAGGAGCCGCAACAACGTCGACTTTCCAGCCCCGTTGGGGCCGGTGATGCCGATCCGCTCACCGGCATCGACCTGTAACGACACCGGGCCAAGGACGAATTCGCCTTGGCGCACAACGGCGTTGTCGAGGGTCGCCACCACGGCACTCGACCGTGGCGCGGCGCCGATGGTGAACTCGAGAGTCCATTCCTTGCGCGGTTCGGCGACCTCTTCGAGGCGGGCGATCCGGCTTTCCATCTGGCGCACCTTCTGCGCCTGCTTCTCGCTGGACTCGGAGGCCGCCCGGCGCCGGATCTTGTCGTTGTCAGGAGCCTTGCGCATCGCGTTGCGGACACCTTGGCTCGACCATTCCCGTTGCGTGCGTGCACGCGCCACCAGATCGGCCTTCTTCTCGGCGAACTCGTCGTACTGTTCACGCTTGTGTCGGCGCCCGACCTCACGCTCTTCCAGATAGCTTTCATAGCCGCCGCCGAAGACGGTGGTGGCGTTCTGGGCCAGGTCCAGTTCGAGGACGCGAGTTACGCTGCGGGCCAGAAACTCTCGATCGTGGCTGACGAGCACCACGCCACCGCGAAGATCGCGGACGAAGTGCTCGAGGCGGGCGAGCCCGTCGAGGTCGAGGTCGTTGGTCGGCTCGTCGAGCAGGACGACGTCGAACCGCGACAGCATCAGCGCCGCCAGTCCGACCCGCGCCGCCTGCCCACCCGACAGGGCGGTCATCGGGGTCGACTCCGGCCGCACGGCATCGGAATCGAGCCCCAGGTCGGCCAGCACCGCTGGCAACCGCTCGTCGAGGTCCGCTGCACCGGTGGCGAGCCAATGATCCAGCGCTGCGGAGTAGGCAACGGCCGGGTCCTCGTTCGCGGCACTCTGATCGGGCTCTGCCAACGCCGCGGCCGCCGCGTCCATGGCCTGCGTCGCGTCGGTGCACCCCGTCCGGCGCGCGATGTAAGCGGCGACGGTTTCGCCGGGTATCCGCTCGTGCTCCTGCGGCAGCCACCCGATGAACGCGTCGGGTGGCGCGACGCTGACGGCACCACCGAGCGGTTCGAGATCCCCGGCCAAGATCCGCAGCAGCGTGCTCTTGCCCGCGCCGTTGGCGCCAACGACTCCGATGACGTCGCCAGGTGCCACGGTCACGTCGAGGCCCTCGAAAAGGGTGCGATGGGCGAAGCCGCCAGCCAGATTCTTCGCGACAAGCGTGGCCGTCATGGGTTCATCGTTGCACTATCGCGTCGCCAGCTTGCTGGGACTCAACGGGTGACGGCGCCGCCGAGGAGGCCGGGATGGACACCGGGAATGAGTCCGGCGCCGGCGGCGACGCGCTGCAACAGACCACGCAGAACGTCGCGCTCGACCGTCGACAGGGGTGCGGTCACTTCGTCTTCCAAGGCGCGGGCCGATTGGTCCAACTCGGGCAGCAGCCGGCGAGCCTTGTCGGTGAGAGTGACGGCGAACGCTCGACGGTCGTCCGGATGAGTCTTTCGCTTAGCCATACCCTCGGCTTCCAGCGTGTCGACGATGCCCACCATCGCGTTGCGGTGAATGCCGAGCCCTGCGCACAACTCGCGCTGTGACTGACCGTCTCGGGTGGCAAGTGCCATCAGAACCGCATAGGTGTGTGGTTCGGTGCCGACGTCGCGCATCCTGGCCTGGAAGGCGTCGGCGATGAGTGAACCCAACTGTGACAACAGGAACGGGATGCGCTCGTCGAGTGCGGCGATGCCGGCGGGGTCCTGCTTCATGGACCGACTCTAGCATTCCTGATGATAGTCACGTACGGTGACAATCATAGTATGTGATGAAAATCAATCCGACCAAAGGTGTGCAACATGCGTTTAGCGATCTTCGGCGCCAATGGCCAGACCGGCCGCCTGGCGACCGCACTGGCTCTCGAGGCCGGCCACGACGTGGTAGCGGTGACTCGGCGGCCACGCGACTTTCCCTTGGCCGCAGCACGATTGACGGTCAGCGGAGCTGACGTCCGTGATGCTGCCTCGGTCCTGCCGGTCGTGGACGGAGTCGATGCCGTGGTGTCGACACTCGGCGTCACCTTCACGAGGGAGCCGGTCGATACCTATTCGGTCGGGACGAAGAACATCGTGACTGCCATGCGCGCAGCTGGCAAGAGCCGCCTGGTGGTAGTGAGTTCTACGGCCGCGCATCCGGTTCACCGCGAACACATCCCCATCTCCCTGCGATTGATCGAGCCGATCCTCACCCGAACCATCGGCAAGACGGTCTACGAGGACATTCGCCGCATGGAGACCGCCGTGCGCGGCACCGGCCTCGACTGGACCATCGTCCGGCCCTCCGGCCTGTTCGACCTAGCGGCACCCACCGACTACCTCCGAGGCGAAATCGCTCCGGTCGGCGCCTTCACCGCGCGCATCGATCTGGCCGAGTACCTGGTTTCGCTGGCGGCCGATACCGCCACCGCGCGGCGCACCGTCGTCATCTCGACCATCGAGCAGACGCCGAGCCTGTGGCAGATGATCCGCCGCGAGGCCGCACCCAGTGACAACGCCGACGCGCAGTCGGCAGCGGCGTCCTGAACCGGCCAGGGTGACATGCCCATGACGATCACGATCCGCCGCCGAGCGGCCCGGTCATCACCGCTGCTCATGACCGCGACCTACGCGGCAGTGCTGTTCAGTGGGCTGTTCGCCGGCTTCCTTCTCACCGTCCTCGTACTGGAGGTCAGCCTGCGCGGCACCTCCGCGGCGGTCTACACCCAGGTCCGGCACGTCGAACTCGATCATCTCGGCGCGTTGGCTAGTACGCTGCTGGCCCCAGCCATCCTTGCTGCTGCCGTACTCACCCAAGGGCTGCTACGTCGGCGGGATGGTGGACGCTGGCTTGCCGCAGCCGCGGTGCTCCTGCTGCTGGTGGCGCTTGCGGTCAGCGTGTCGATCAACGTTCCCATCAACACCGACCAACAGAGGTGGACCGTGCTCGCGCCGCCAGCGAATTGGGCGGGCATGCGTGACCGATGGCAGCTTGCCCACGCAGCGCGGACCGCCGTCGCGACATTGGCGTTCGTTCTGCTGGCCGCGGTACCGCTGCGATGGGCGCGCATCCCGTTCGCGGCAACCGCTGAGGCGAACGACGTGGAACCGCATCACTCCCAGATCGGCGTCAACTGATGACGACACCGGAGGACCTGGCGGGCGATGACATGCACGGTTCAGCAGGATCGTCGGCCCTTGGCGAGGGCCACGAAGTTCTGTACTTCGTGTACAGCGAACTCGTCGGTGACGATCCCGAGGTCATACGTGCATCACTCGCCGAACACCTCGCGTTCCTCTCAGAGCTTCACAGTGAAGGAAAGCTCGTCCTTGGAGGGCCCCTGGAAACACCGGACGGAGCGAATTCGGGGAACGGCATCTACGTGCTGCACGCCCCGTCGCTGACCGACGCCGAGCAGATCACGGCTCGAGACCCGTTGCATCAACGAGGAATCCGCGTACCTCGTGTCCATCGCTGGAACCGCAAGAGGGACTGGTCGGATCTGCCGGACCGCAAAACTCTGCGGGGCGGCGGCGGGGGTGCACGCACACCGCGGACTAGGCCGGCTTGATCAAATCCATCTGCTGCAGCACCGTGACTCCATCGTCGAGTCCAATCTCCTCGACGATCAGACCGTCGATGACCTTGAGAACCGACGTTCCGGTGAACCGCATCGTCTTGCCGGTGCCGGCCGGCAGTGCACCGATCGGCATGTCATCGAACGCTTCCCCGGTCTGGGTGCCACCGCCGACCCACTGGCCCACCACATAGTCACCTTCGGCGATCAAATCGGCGGTGGCGCCGAAGGCCAAGTTTGGGAACGCAGCCCGGAACTTGGTGGCGAACGCCCGCACCTCGCTGCGGCCACGGCACGGGGTGTGCAACGAGTACTCGAAGCGGATGTCCGGTGCAGCCAGTTCGTCGATGACATCGGGGTTGAAGGACTCGCCCCAAAACTCGGTGAACCACCGTCCGACAACCGCCTTGTTCTCCTCGATCGACATTGAATGTTCCCTCCCACGTTGATGACCGAGCGCTACCGTGTGAAGCGCTCGTAGGGAAGACGCCGACCAGCCGTCAGACGTGAGCCTGCCCGCCGAATTGGTCACGGGGAGGGAAGACCGCCCATCGCGAGCCTCGTCATGACGCCGGCGATTGCAGCGACCCACTCGATGGAGCGGTTGCGGGCGCCTACTGGCCGGCGTTGTGGGCGAGATTGAGGGCAAATTGGTTCACGAAGCGACCCGCGCCAGGATCACCGCGGCCGCAAGAGCCGTCGGATTCGCCGGGGCGTTTGACCCACAGGTAGGCGTCGACGTTCCCGCTCGCCGTCGCCGTGGTGGGCGGGGTCCCCAGCGCGCGGCCGCTGGGATTGCACCAGTACAGCGCGTCGCCGGAGGGTCCAGCTCCGTTGCGGGACGTGTCGATCACGTAGTGCGACCCGTTCGTGAGCCCCGAAATCGCGTCGCCGTAACCGATTTCCTCGTCGGTGGTGAAGAAGTTCGCCGTATTGAGGCTGAAGCCCCGCGCCTTGCCAACACCCACCTGGTTGAGCCTGGCGGCCATGTCGGTGGCGCTCACCCAGCGCGAGTGACCACCGTCGACGTAGAGGGCCGTCGCGGGATTGCGGGTCAGGGTGTCGACGGCGTAGCTCATCAGGTCGAAGCGTTCCTGGCGCTGGTCGCCGGACAGGCAATCGGCCATCGCGAGCGCATCGGGTTCGAGGATGATGGCCGCCGGCCCCGAGCCGATGGCGGCTGCAACGCCGTCGATCCAGCCACGGTAGGCGGCACCCGAGGAGAACCCACCCGCGGCGAAGCTCCCGCAGTCGCGATGCGGAATGCCGTAGAGCGCCAGGATCGGCATGGTGCCTGCGGCCTGGGCCGCACCGATGTACGCCGCGTCGACCGACGGCGTCGAGAGGTTGTCCATCCAGTACGCCTGCGGCGTGTTGGCGATGGCACTCAACTCGGGATTCGGCGGATCGGCACTGTTCGCGGCGCGCATCGCCGCCGAGTTGGGGTTCACGTAGAACGCCTGTCCGGCCAGCGGGTTGGCGTCGCCGACCAGGCGCACCGCCGGGGCGGGTCCGGCATGCATCGGGGTGGCAAGGCAACCGATTGCCGCGACGGCGGCAACGGTCAGAACGGGAGAGATCCACCGCGCGACGGCGCCAGCGGCTGAGAACATCACCCCGCCGAAACTAGTGCGACCACGCGGTGAGCGCCAATCACTCAACTCACCGACACGTCGACCACGACCTTGTCGCCACGACGCTCCGCAGCCGAGCCGAACGCCTTGGCCGCCTCGACGAGGCGATGGCGCTCGGTGACCAGCAGGTCCAGGTCGACACCTGCCGTCGCAAGGGCGATCGCTCGCGGATACGTGTCGTTCATCCGCCGCACCATCGCGAACGTCAGACCCTTGCGGCGCGCCAAGGCGGCCGGAAACGAGGAGCTGTCCTGCGAGGGAATGCCCGCCAACGCCACCCGGGCACCTGGCCTGCTCGCGGCGACGGCGGTCGCGATCGCGGCGTCGGTTCCGGCCACCTCCACCACCACGTCGACGCCACGGCCATCCGTCGCGTCGAGCACCGCTTCTACGGCGTGCGTCTCCGGCCACACCTCGTCGGCGCCACAGCGAAGCGCCGTCGCCCTGCGGTGCTCGAGGGGTTCGGTGGCGAACACCCGGGCGGCGCCCTGGCTACGAGCCACCTGGATCGTCAGTGCGCCGATCGGGCCTGCGCCCACCACCAGCACGTCGGACCCCGGCTGAAGATGGCTCACTCCCACGGCGTGGATGGCGACGCCCAGCGGCTCGAGCAGAGCTCCGGCGGCGTCGCTGAGTTCGTCGGGCAGCGGGTGCAGTAGGTGATCCGGCCACACCAGCTGCTCCTGCAGCGCACCGTCCAGTGTCCCGTGGCCGGCGAACTGCACAGTGGGACAGAGGTTCTGGTGACCAGCGCGGCACGTCTCGCATGACTCGCACGGAATGGCGGGGTCGACCGCGACGCGGCGCCCGGCGTACGGCCCTGTCACCGCGAGGGCAGCGAACTCGTGTCCCGGCACGACCGGACGTTCGATGCGGTTCTCGCCGATTCCACCGTCGGTGAACCAATGCAGGTCGGATCCGCAGATGCCCACCGAGGTGACGGCAAGCAGCGACCGACCTGGCGGTGGCTCGTCGGGGTCCGGTTCATTGGTCACCCGAAGGTCCCCAATGGCGTGTAGGCGGGCGACGATCATCGGATCAGGTCCGCCTCAGAGTCCCGCGGCGACGTGGTGATAGACGTCGTTCCACCTGAGTTCATGCTGGAAGCCCCGCACCGTGGTGGCGGCGTCGATGACGAGCAGCTCGGTGTCGGTCATCTCGGCGAAGTCGTCGATGGTCTCGGTGCCCACCGAGGTGGTCATCACGGTGTGGTGTGGCGCACCGGCCATCAGCCACGCCTCGGCCGACGTCGCCCAGGACGGCAACGGTTCCCAGACGGCGCAGGCGACGGGCAGGTTCGGCAGCTCGTGGGACGGCTCGACGACGCGTACCTCGTTGGCTACCAGACGGAATCGCGCACCCATGTCGCAGATCCCGAGGATGACCGCATCTGCGGGCGCCGCGGTGAAGCGCAGCCGGACGGGATCCTCGCGATTGCCGATCGAGAGTGGATGCACTTCCAGCGTCGGTGTCCCCGCTGCGATGCTGGGGCAGACCTCGAGCATGTGCGCGCCGAGAATGCGCTCGTGGCCGGGCGTCAGGTCGTAGGTGTAGTCCTCCATGAACGAGGTTCCACCCGGCAGCCCTTCGGCCATCACCTTGACGGCGCGCAGCAAGAGCGCGGTCTTCCAGTCACCCTCGCCACCGAACCCGTAACCGTCGGCCATCAGGCGCTGCACGGCCAAGCCCGGTAGTTGACGCAGTCCACCGAGGTCCTCGAAGTTGGTGGTGAAGGCGTGAAAGTCACCTTCCTGGAGGAACTTTCGAAGCCCCAGTTCGATTTGCGCACCGTGTCGCAGCGATGCGTGCCGGTCCCCACCCGGCAGTAGCTCGCGCGCGACGTCATAGGTGTGCTCGTACTCCCGGATCAGCTTGTCGACGTCGGCGGGGCGGATCCGCTCGACGACCTCCACCAGGTCGTTGACGCCGTAGGTGTTGATCGAGGCTCCGAAGTGCGCCTCGGCCTCCACCTTGTCGCCCTCGGTCACGGCGACGCCGCGCATGTTGTCACCGAATCGCGCGACCTTCAGCGTCGAGAGCTCCGCCCGGCCGAGCGCCGCCCGCACCCAAGAGCCGATGCGCCTGCGGGTGTTCGGGTCGCTGACGTGCCCGGCAATCGTCTTTCGCGAGGTCGACAGCCGCGTTTGGATGTAGCCGAACTCACGGTCGCCGTGAGCGGCCTGGTTGAGGTTCATGAAGTCCATGTCGATGCTCTGCCAGGGCAACTCGACGCCGAACTGGGTATGCAGATGCAGCAGCGGCTTGCGCAGCGTCTTGAGCCCGCGGATCCACATCTTGGCCGGCGAGAACGTGTGCATCCAGGCGATGACACCGATGCAGTCCTCAGAAGTGTTGGCCTCGCTAAGCACTCGCGCAATCTCGTCGGCGTCGGTGACGACTGGCAGCCAGCGCACCTCGACCGCAATCTCGGTGCTGCCGTCGAGCCGTGCGGCGATCTGGCGGGACTGATCGGCGACCTGATCGAGGATGTCCGGCCCGTACAGGGACTGGCTGCCCGTGATCAGCCACACCTGGCTGGTGACGAGTCGGGACGCGATCATCGTTGGTTCTCCTGAGGGGTTGAAGAGGGCTGGCCGGTTTGGCCGTAGACGTTCTGGTAGCGCTCGAACAGGGCGGCCACGTCCGCCTCGTCGATGGGCGGCGCGCTACCCAGTTGGCGGCTGATGTGCACGGTCCGCGCGACGTCCTCGACCATCACCGCGGCCTTCACTGCGTCGCGCGCGGTGCGCCCGATGGTGAACGGACCGTGATTGCGCATCAGCACCGCGGGAGAATTGCTCTCCCGCAACGTCTCCACGATGCCCCGGCCGATGGAGTCGTCTCCGATGAGGGCGAATGGTCCCACCGGGACATCACCGCCGAACTCGTCGGCCGCCATGGTGAGCACGCACGGGATCGGCTCACCCCTGGCGGCCCAGGCCGTGGCGTAGGTGGAGTGCGTGTGCACGACTCCACCCACCTCGGGCATGTGTCGGTACACATAGGCGTGTGCCGCAGTGTCGGAGGACGGGCTGAGCGCGCCGTCGACGAGGTTGCCGTCGAGATCGCACACCACCATGTCGCCCGCGGTCAGCGAATCATAGTCCGCCCCCGATGGTTTGATGACCATGAGGTCGCGATCGGGAACGCGGGCTGAGACGTTTCCTGCCGTCCAGACGACCAGTTGGTACCGGGTCAGCTGCGCGTGCAGGTCGCAGACTTCCTGCTGCAGCTTGGCGATGACCTCTTCGGTATCCGACGTGATCGTCACTGCAACGCTCCTAATGGTTCGCG
>NZ_JAVRQA010000013.1:0-3533 GCF_032161845.1 Mycobacterium sp. | reverse complement strand
ACGAGGAGTCCACGGCAGAGGTGTTGCCGCTGCCAAGGTCGTGGCCGACCGTGGTCTGGTTACCCGCCACCGCCGTGGTGCTGGTGTTGGAGTGGTTGCCCTGGTCGTTGACGATGATCGAGCCACCGCCGCCGCCACCACCGGCGTTGGCCTCGTTGCCGCCGTTGCCGATGCCGAGCAGCCCGCCACCGCCGCTGGAGCTTGCGCTGCCGCCGTGCCCGCCGGACATGTCGTTGTCCTTGATGACGGTGCCCTGGTTGCCGTCGATGATGTCCCCGCCCGAGTGCTGCGAGGTGTCCTTGACCGTGGTCTCGTTGCCCTCGCCGACGATGATCGGCGAATGGCTGCCACCGTGGATCACGCCGGTGTTGGCGTTGTTGTCGTCACCGACGACGTTGCCGTCACCGTTGACGCTGGTGGTGTCGATGTGGCCGGCGCTGCCGGTGTTCACGACGCCGCCGTTGGTGGCGGTGTTGCTGGTCTTGTCGCCGAGGGTGATGTCGCCGAAGCCGAGGTTGAAGGCGCCGTTCTGGGCGTTCGCACCGGCATGCTGATCGGGGCTCATGAAGTCGTTGTTGCTCGCGAGCTGCGTGTCGTTGTGGCTGGCGAAGTCCGTCTGCGGTGAGAAGGCCGTCTGCGGAGAGAACGCCGCGGGGATGTTGTGGTAGCTCGCGACCGCGTTCTGCAGGCCGTAGACCGGGTCTCCGCCGCCGAGGAACACACCGGCGGGGGCGGCGCTGGCTGCGACGGCCTGGAGCTGGGCGGCGCTGACGTTCGGCAGGCCGGCATCGCGCAGGGCGCCGTCGGGGTCCCGGACGAACGTCGCGGCGCTGACGGGGCTGCGGAACAGGTCGAGGATGAAGTCGAGGAGGTTCGTCATTGGAGTGCCTTTCGGTTGTGGGCTTTCAGGTCGTGTCGCCGGGCTTCCGGCGATCTGGAGACAACGTTATGGGCCCGTCCGTGCCCCGGAAACGGGGCCGTAACCCCTCGCTCATGGGGGCCGTTACGGGGTGCCCTAGGGGCCGCGGTTAGGGGATTAGGGGGTCGGTGCGGGGTATTCATTGCGCGTCGCTGACCTGCGCGAATGGCGGCCCACGAACGACGACAGCGCGGCCATTGCTGGCCGCGCTGTCGCGGATCGTCACTAGCTGGCGGTGGCTGGGTCACGTGAAGATGTCGAAACCCGGGTCCTGTGGATGGTCCAGGTGATCGTCCAGGACATCAGAGCCGGCACCGGAGACGTGATGTCCGGCGTCGATCGAGTCGTCCACGGAGGCGACGTCCGGCACGTGCAGATCGTCGAACTGCGGGGCGTCCAGCGTCATCGCGGGGTCGGACTGGGTCGCGATCGTCGGCACGCTCGTCTGGTCGAAACCATGGTCGACGATGGTCGGCACCGAATCCTCCGGCAGGTCGATCACGTTCGCCACGGTAGGCACGTGGTCGGCGAATTCGCCCACGTCCAGGCCTCCGCCTTGAATGGGAAGGTGATCATCGAACGCGTCGAAGGCCGCGGTCGCCGCACCACTGGCCCAGACGTTGTGGGCCGAGTCGAGGAGGGTGTCGGCTCCGCCAGACACTCCGGCCGACGGAACCGCCGTCGACATCGATTCCGCGACGACGGGGATCAGATGGTTGACGTCCACACTGGTCACATCGGTCAGGTTGGCGTCGGCGATGGCTTGCGCGGGATTGGCCGCGTAGTGGGCAGCAGCGTCCGGATCGCGTACCAGCGACATCACGAAGTCGAGCAGCGAATTCGCCACGACGTACCTCCTATCGGCTGCTTGGGGATTTCGGTTCAAGGGGAATGCTATCGGCGGAGCTCGGTTCGGGGATCGGTGCTGAGCCCACCCAGCCCGAGCGGGCATTAGGGGCCGTTGCATTAGGGGTTCGAAATCGTTAGGGGATCGAGCCCGTTGGCCGCCCGGTAGCCGCTATGGTGCTGATTAATGAGCCAACCACTCGGATTGTCAGTCGGAACCACCAACCTGGTGGCGGCCCGCGTCGGTGCCCCACCCGTCACACGGCGATCCGTGTTGACGGTGTTCAACGACCGCGCGCCACAGGTCGGCGAGGTGCCCGGCCCCAACCAGCCCGGGCTGGTGCTGACCGGCTTCGTCGAGCGGGTCGGTGATCCGGTGCCGCTGGTGGCGTCCGACGGCTCCTCTCACCGCGGCGAGGTGGTCCTCGCCGAGGCACTAGACGTGATGGCACGCTCGGTCGGCGGTGGCTCCCCCGTCACGGTTGCCGTGCCCGCGCACTGGGGGCCGGGGGTCGTCGGCGCTCTGCGAAATGCGTTGCGGGGCAAGCCAAGCCTGTCGCCCGATGGGATCGTCGCCACGCTGGTTCCCGACTCGGTCGCTGCGCTCAACGGGCTCCGGACGGCGCCCGGACTTCCCGACGACGGTGTCGTGGTGTTGTGCGACTTCGGCGGCGGCGGAACCAGCGTCACGCTGGCAGATGCGCGGTCCGGCCTCGCGATCATCGGTGACACCGTCAGGTACCCCGACTTCTCCGGTGACCTCGTCGATCAGGCCCTGTTGAACCACGTCGTCGCAGGCATCGCGGACGCCAACTCCGCGGATCCCGCCAGCACTGCTGCGGTCGGGTCGCTCACCCACCTTCGCGACGAGTGCCGGGGCGCCAAGGAACGGCTGTCCTCCGACACCGTGACGGTGATCCAGGCGGAGTTGCCCGGCTACTCCTCGGACGTCCGCATCACCCGGCCCGAGCTCGAGCGCCTCATCGAAGCACCGCTGGCCGGCCTGCTGTCAACCATCGCAGAGACGTTGCAGCGCTATCGGATTCCGCTCGCCAGCATCTCCGCGGTCGCCACGGTCGGTGGTGGATCCGCGATACCCGTTGTCACCCAACGACTGTCGGAGCAGCTGCGGGCACCGGTGGTCGCCAGCCCGCTGCCGGTCCTGTCGATCGCCGCGGGCGCGGCCGTCGTCGCCGCTCTAGGGTTCGACGACGCCCAGACGGGGATGGCCCCGACCGGCATGGCCCCCAGCGCCGACGTGCCAACGGGTTTGGCGCCGACGATGGGCTGGGCGGCAGGCGCGGCGCCTGCAAGTCCGCCGCCAAGCGACGGGTCTTCTGGCGCGCTGGCATGGTCGCAGGACGACGCCCCGTCCGGTGAGCCGGTGCCCTACGGCGGCGGTGAATACCAATCGGAGTACTCGTCGACCGGGGCGAGGCCAGAGATGGCCTTCTTGCACGAGGAAGAGGACAACCTTCCGGACTCCGAGCCGCTGGCCTGGTACAAGCGGCCGCCCATTCTCTTCGGCGCCGCCGCGGCCGCCGCACTGCTTGCGGTGGGCGGCTTCGCGGTCACGCTGACCGGCAATTCGACCGATAGCGGCACGGTCACCGAGGTCGTCACGATCTCGTCGACGGGCGCTAACGGCTTGGTGACCACCAGCCTCTCCACGAAGACCTCGGCGCCGTCCTCCGAGAGTTCTCAGTCGAACGTCACGTCGACGGTATCGAGCGCTCCCACGTCCGAATCGACGCCGGAGCCGACGTCG
>NZ_JAVRQA010000012.1:0-9906 GCF_032161845.1 Mycobacterium sp. | reverse complement strand
TCACCGACAAGCCGGGTCAGCTGACGAACGACTACTTCGTCAACCTCACCGACATGAGCACGAAGTGGGCGCCGTCGTCGGCCGATGACGGCACCTACGTCGGCACCGATCGGGCCAGCGGTGAGCAGAAGTGGACCGCCAGCCGCGTCGACCTGCTGTTCGGCTCGAACTCGCAGCTGCGGGCGCTGGCCGAGGTGTACGCCGAAGACGACGCCAAGGAGAAGTTCGTCAAGGACTTCGTCGCGGCGTGGGTCAAGGTCATCAACAACGACCGGTTCGACCTGGTCTGATCCTCGTTACACACGCACCCCGCGAGCTCCGGCTCGCGGGGTGTCGTGCTGTTTTGAGTCGAATCCGAGAAAAGTGTGGGAATCGCGATGGTCCGTCGCTCCTACCTGTGAACGCGGCAGATCGCCGCGACACACCCAAGGAGCACACCATGAACACCACCACCACCCGCCGACGCATCACCGCCGCCACCCTCGCCCTCGGTGCAGGCGCCGCGGCACTCGGCATCCTGGCCGCCCCCGCGGCCCAAGCCGCCCCGATGACATTCGCCCAGGCGTGCACCACCACGCACGGCTGGGTCGCGACCGTCGTCGCTGCGGGCATCGAGGAATGCCACTGGCAGGACCCCAACACCGGTAACGAGTGGATCAAGAAGAGCCCGATCGGCGCCCCGGCCGTATCCGCCTCTGGCAACACCTCGTTCGCGCAGGCCTGCGTGGTCACGCAGGGTTGGAACGCGGTCATCCCCGCCGCGGGTATCGAACAGTGCCACTGGCAGGACTTCGACGGCAACGAGCACATCATCAACAGCAAGCTCCCCACGAAGCCGACGTTCCCCACGAAGGTCACTCCGCTTCCCCAGTCCCCGAGGTCGGCGAGCTGAGATCAACCTGACGGACACCGACCCGGCGCCCCGCGAGCTCTCCTGTCGCGGGGCGTTCGGTGTGGCACCTGAGGCGCTGCGATCATGGGCGAATGGGCACCCGATGGCAGGAATCCGACGCGCCGCGCGGCGATGACTACGACGCACGGTGGGTTCGGCTCGCCCGGTCGGGCCAGAACGTTCACGGCGAGGCCGACCTCGTCGATGTCCTGCTCGGCGGGTCGGGTGGCGCACGCGTCCTCGACGCCGGCTGCGGCACCGGCCGGGTCGCCGTCGAACTGGCGCGTCGTGGTCACTCGGTGACCGGCGTCGATGCCGACGCCGCGATGCTCGCCGCCGCGCACGCCAAGGCCGCCGAGGTCACCTGGATTCTGGCCGATTTGGCAGAACTGACCGGACTTTCACTGGAGACCTTCGACCTCGTCCTTCTGGCGGGCAACGTGATGATCTTCCTCAACCCGGGAACCGAGGGGCTCGTCGTGCACGAACTGGCCGACCACCTCGCTCCCGGCGGGCTGCTGGTCGCCGGATTCTCGCTTCGGCCCGGCCGTTTGCAACTCGAGGACTACGACCGGCTCGCCGACGCCGCCGGGCTGGAACCCGTGGCCCGTTGGGCGACGTGGGGCCGTGACCCGTATGACGGCGGTGACTACGCGGTGTCGGTCCACCGCCGGGTCGGTGTGGCCTGACCACCTTCGGCGCGTAGCTCTCGCAGCCGACGTGGTCCAGCCCAACTCGCTATGCTGGCGCCTTCACGAAGCCGGAGGGCCGGACGTTCGACTAGCGAGGAGCGGCCATGGTTGCTGAAACCGGTAGCGAACCAGTTGCCGTGTCGAAGTCTGCCGCCGGCCACATTCGGCTGACGTCGCACAGCGGTGGTGTCGGCGCACTCCGGATTCTTTGGGACGCCCCAACTGCGACCGAGCGTGGGCCCGTGATCGGCACCACCACCAAGCGCGCCCACCGCAACGTCATCGGCACGCACAGTGGCTCATACAGCGTCTACCGCGCGCTCGCCGTCGCGGCAGGGGCGCTGTCCAGGGAGCACAAGGCCGACCTCACCAATACCGCACCCACCGACGTCATCGGCCCGTACCCGCAGTGGAGCGAACCGGGCAAGATCGTCAGCCTGGACCCATGGGGCGCGATGGTCGCCGAGGTCTTCGCCGACGAACTGGCGGCGGGCCACGACATGCGCCCGACGATCGCCGTCACCAAGGCACACGTGATCCTGCCCGAGGTCGTCGAAGCCGTGCAGAAGGGCAGGCTCGTCCCCGACGGGCACGTCCTGCTGCCCAGTGGTGCGGCGCTCGTCACCAAGGCGGCGATCGAGCCGGTCTGGTACCTGCCAGGGATCGCGCCGCGTTTCAACTGCACCGAGACCGAGCTGCGCCGGGTCCTCTTCGAGGAGACCGGTGGCATGTACCCGGAGCTGGTCACCCGATCGGATCTCGAGGTGTTCCTCCCGCCGATCGGCGGGCAGACCGTCTACATCTTCGGCGACGCCCACGATCTGGCCGATCCGTCGGTCGAGCTGACCGCGCGGGTGCACGACGAATGCAACGGCTCGGACGTGTTCGGCTCGGACATCTGTACGTGCCGGCCGTATCTCACGCACGCGATCGAGGAGTGCATATTGGGCACCCAGCGCGGCGGGGTGGGGCTGGTGTCCTACTCCCGCAAGGAGGGTCGCGCGCTCGGCGAGGTGACGAAGTTCCTGGTCTACAACGCGCGCAAGCGGCAGGTGGGTGGCGACACCGCAGACCAGTACTTCGCCCGCACGGAATGCGTTGCGGGAGTTCAGGACATGCGCTTTCAGGAATTGATGCCCGACGTACTGCACTGGTTGGGCGTTCGCAAGATCCATCGACTGGTGTCGATGAGCAACATGAAGTACGACGCGATCACGGGATCGGGCATCGAAGTCGTCGAGCGCGTGAACATCCCGGAAGACCTGGTGCCTGCCGACGCGCGCGTCGAGATCGACGCCAAGATGGCCGCCGGCTACTTCACCCCGGGACCGGTACCCGGTGAAGAGGAGCTGAGGAACACGAAGGGCCGCGGGTTGAGCGGATGAGCCTCGGCACGTCGCCCGAACTGGACTCCGAGAAGGCCGACGGGGCAGCGGCCTTGCTCCGCACCACCACCGCGGTTCGCGAACGTGCCGACTACCTGCTGCAGAGGGCACGCGCCGGAGAGTCGTCGTGGTTCGACGTCGACGACGGCGCAGTGCCTGCGGCGGTCGCCGAAGTCGTCGACGTCACGCGCGCCCGCTACCCCGGTCTCGACATCCCGTTCCACAGCCGTTGGCGGCATTTCGAGGCAGGCGGGATCGACCGCAAGGCCGAGTTGGACGCGCGGCTCGCTTCGCTGGACGCGGCGGCGCGGGCCCGCGCGATGATCGACCTCACCGTGGTCAGCGTGCTGCTCGACGCAGGTGCTGGTCCCGACTGGCACTACGACGAGGCGGCGAGCGGACTGCGGTTCGACCGGTCAGAGGGTCTCGGTGTCGCGTCGTGGAACGCGTTCGTGGACGGGGAGTTCTCCAGCGATGCGGGCGCGCCGCTGCGAGTCGACGCGAAGGGGCTTCTGAGCGTGACCACGGCGGGACTGGCCACGGCCTTCCAGGCCGCCCCTGGGAATCCCCTGGTTGGTATCGACGGCCGGGTGGAACTGCTGCACCGGCTTGGCGAGGCGCTTGCCGCGCAACCCGAGACGTTCGGTCCGCTTGGGCGCCCCGGCGGGCTGTTCGACCGGCTGCTCCCCCAACCCGGTCCCCCGGCGATCGCGGCGCACGACATCCTGTCCCAGCTCCTGGTCTCGCTTTCGGGAATCTGGCTGGCGGACAACGTGATCGGCGAACAGCGGCTCGGCGACTGCTGGACCCACGCGGCGGTGCATGGGCCCGGGCTGACCCGGGGTTGGATGCCCTTTCACAAGCTGTCGCAATGGCTGACCTATTCACTGCTGGAACCGTTCGCGTGGGCCGGTGTCCAGGTGCGGGGCCTCGACTCGTTGACGGCGCTCCCCGAATACCGCAACGGCGGGCTGCTCCTGGACACCGGCGTGCTCCGCATGCGCGACCCCGGCTGGCTCAGAAG
The DNA here is from genome assembly GCF_032161845.1 of Mycobacterium sp. Classification (GTDB taxonomy): domain Bacteria; phylum Actinomycetota; class Actinomycetes; order Mycobacteriales; family Mycobacteriaceae; genus Mycobacterium. The sequence goes on along the minus strand of NZ_JAVRQA010000012.1, from coordinate 5,913 downwards.
CGCCTGGTCCGTCGATGCCGAACTGGTCGTGGAATGGCGGGCGCTGACGGTGGGCCTGCTCGACGAGCTGGCTCCCCTGGTCCGCGCGGAGCTCAGAGTCGACGAGGCGCGGATGCCGTTGGCGTGCGTGCTCGAAGGCGGCACCTGGGCCGCGGGACGGGTGCTCGCGCAACGCCTCCGCGGGGGTTTACCGCCATTCGTCATCGTCAGCGACGGCACGGTCTTCTAGGAGGATGACATGAGCGACGACAAGGGCTTGGAACCAAGCGCGGTGCATCTGATCGATCACCCCCTGGTACAGCACAAGTTGACTCTGTTGCGCCGAAAGGAGGCCTCCACCAAGACCTTCCGACAGCTGGTCAACGAGATCGCGGCATTGGTGGCCTACGAGGTATTGCGGGACATCCCGCTTCACGACATCGAGATCGAAACCCCGCTGGAGACGATGACGGGTCGGGTGATCGACGGTAAGAAGCTGGTCTTCGTCTCAATTCTGCGGGCGGGTACCGGCATCCTCGACGGCATGCTGGGCGTCGTGCCAGGCGCGCGCGTTGGGCACATCGGTCTGTACCGCGACCCCAAGACGCTCGGCGCCGTCGAGTACTACTTCAAGATGCCGGGGGACCTTCACGAGCGTGACGTGGTGATCGTCGATCCCATGCTCGCCACCGGCAATTCGGCAGTCGCAGCGGTCGACCGGCTCAAGGAGTGCAGCCCGAAGTCGATCAAGTTCGTGTGCCTACTGACGTGCCCGGAGGGCCTGGCGGCCATGCAGGAGGCCCATCCGGACGTGTCGATCTACACGGCTGCCATCGATCGCCAACTCGACGAGCACGGGTACATCCTGCCGGGTCTCGGCGACGCAGGTGACCGCATCTTCGGCACCAAGTAGGTCCTCGCGCCGTCACACCCGACGGGGCAACTGATCGCCGATGAGCGGTGCGATCTTGTCCGCCATGTAGGCATGGCCGGCGTCCGTCGGGTGGACGCCGTCGGGGCCGATGAGGTCGGGCCTGTCCATGAACCAGCCCGCGGCGATCGGATCGACGAAGGTGGCTCCCGCGAGCATCGACTGAAACGACAGGACGTCGCGGATCTGCAGTACCGCGGGCGGCACGTCGGGGGTCGGCCACGGCGGTCCGATCACCAACAGGCGGGCGTTCGGCGCGATGCCGCGCGCCAGCGAGAGCGCATTGAAGATCTGACCGCTGAGCGCGTTCGGATCGATGCCCTGGTCATTGCGGGAGCCGTAGAACACGACCAGCGCGTCGTCGGGTTTGACGACTCTTGGCGTCAGATCCGCGAACAGGTTGCCCTGATCGCCGCGCACCCCGTAGCCGGCTCGGCCTTCGGCGGCCACGTCCGCCGCGACCTGCATCCCCCGCCGTGCCAGCGTCATCCAGGCGAGCGTGGGCCACGACTTCGGGCCCTGGCCGCCGATGGCGGTGCCGTTGGTGTACGAGTCGCCGATGACGGCGATCCGAGTCACGGGCGAGCCCGCGGTCATCGGGTCATACGGTGTCATCCGCATGGAAGGCGCGTTCAACACCAACCCGACGAGCAAGGCCAGTGAAACGAGGAAGGTGGCGAAACGGCTAGCGGTGAGGTGCATCAACCCGCCCGTGCTCGGAGTGTTGCCAGGGTGCCGGTGGGCCCGTCGGACTGCGGGGTGTGCGCGAGGTCGACCGGGGGCCTGCGCTCACCGACCATCCGGCGCATCCACATTCGCGCAGGCTCCTCCACGAAGTGGAACAACAACACCGAGAGGACCATGGCGAAGGCGATCAGCCCCACGAAGATGAACTTCGCCCCGATGCTCGGTGCCATGGTGATCTGGTACTGCGCCATGATCCACAGCCAGGCGGTGTGGACCAGTTCGTGCACCATGTAGAGCCCGAAGGAGACCTGGCCGCCGTACACCAACAGCCTGGTCGACAGGAGTGCGGGCAGCGTGCCCGCGCCGAGTGCCAGCGCGACGACCAGAGGCATGAACAGCACGTCGACGAGGCCGAAGTCGTCGCGGATCGCGGGAATCGGATGTCCGTCGAACCAGTACAGGGCGCCGACGATGACGGCGAGCAACACCACCGAGAGGTAGCCGTAGCCCCGTCGGGAGCGGTCGCTGGGCCTGAGCTTGCGCACGGCAGCGCAGGCCAGCGCGCCCGCGGTGAACTGCAGGACGATGCGCGGTAGCCAACTCCACGGCGTGTAGAACTGTCCGCCCGAGGCCACCAGGAGCAGCACGGGCGGCAGGGTGGCTGCGAAGGACAGCACGAGCAGACCTCTTGCCCTCGTCGCGCGGTTGATCCGAAAGATCACCAGCACCAGCAGGCCAAACAGCAGGTATGCCAGCCATTCGGCGCTGATGGACCAGGCCGGGCCGTCCCAGCTCGAGAAGTCGAAGAACGGCTGGAACCACAGCTGCACCATGACCAGCTGACGGAGGTAGCTGATCGCCGTCAGCGAGGAGGCCTCGGGCGACGGAAAGTCGCCGACGTTGAGGGTGAAGATGATCCACAGCGCCGCGAGGTGCATGGTGACCAGATAGAGCGGCCACACTCTGGCCAGCCGCAGCCACAGGAAGTGCATGGTGGCCTTCGTCGACCACGTGTCGCCCATCCGGTCCAGATAGTTCCAGGTCAGGACGAAGCCGCTGAGAATGAAGAAGAGGTCGACGCCCTGCGCCCCGCAGTCCAGGATCGGCTTCAGCGAGTCGTACAGCGGTGGCGACGCCAGCTTCAGCAGCGGCCGGAAGTGAAACATCACCACCCAGAGGGCGGCAACGATGCGCAGGCCGGATAGGGCCTTGATTTCTCCGGTGCGCACAACACTCTTTCCGTGACTCGAGCTGTTCGTTTCGCGGGTAATTCGCGCCGTTGCGTCCGCTCGCCGCGCGGTCGAGGCCTTCGCTCTTCGCGCAAGCGCTCATCGACGACCTGCCACCAACTCATGGCAGGGTAACAGCGCCGCCGAGGCTCTGGCATGTCCGCAACGCTGTGCGGTTGCTGAACAATGGCCGAGATCTCTTGCAGACCACCAAGATCACTTTCCGGTTTCCCGTTCCGGCGCCCGCCGGTGCGCCACAATTCGTTCACCACCGTGCACAGCCCGCACGGTCAAGCAGTGCCACCCCGAGGAGGGTTCCCAGTCATGCTCGAAGAGATTCGACCACCGCGCAGAGCGGTCATCGTCACCGCGGGCCTCGGAGCGCTCGCCACCGCCGTCGCGGCCTGCGGTACGTCCAAGACCCCGGCGGCGGGTTCCGAATCGGCGACCTCGGCGCCGCCATCGGCTGACACCTCGGGCGCCCCCAAGCCAGGGGCGCTCGCCAAGACGGCCGACGTGCCCGTCGGTTCGGGCGTCATCGTTGGGGACGTCGTGGTCACCCAACCCACCGCCGGGGTCTTCAAGGGATTCTCGTCGGTCTGTCCTCACCGCGGCTGCAACGTCGACGCCATCACCGAAGGGAAGATCGTCTGCCCGTGTCACCACAGTGAGTTCAACCTCGATGGCTCCGTCGCGCAGGGTCCCGCGACGAAGCCGCTAGAGGCGAAACCAATCACCGTGCAAGGAGATTCGATCGTCGCCGGTTGATCCCCGTTACGACGCCTCGAGCCCCGACTTGAGATCGGCGAGCTTGCTCGGCCAGCCCTGGGAGATCATCCCCAGCACCTGACTGTCGCGGTCGAAGTCGTCGTGGACGACCGTGAGCTTGACCTGATCACCGTCCTGCTCGATGTCGAAGGCCACCCGCGATCTGCGCTCGGTGGCCAACTCGGCGAGCTTCTCCTCGGTCGACGGCGCGAACAGGTGGATCGGGCATGTCAATGGTCAGCCGGCTGCGTTGGGCCGCAGCGGTGGACAGCTCCCCTGAGCGTCGGCGGCGAGTTCGAAGTGCCAGATCTCGTTGGCATAGATCTGGCACAGCCCGAACCGCGCTCCGTTGCGGATCATCCAGTCGTCCGCCGCAGTGGGGCCGACGTCCACGGCCTTGCCTGCCACATGCATCGAAACCTCCGGTGATGCCACGAACTGAGAAGCGATGTCGACGCTGCCGAACGTGCCAACGGCCTCGTCGAAGAGTCGCTTCTGGAAACCCTTCGACCGCCAACCCGACGTCAGCGACACGGCGATCCCCTCGGCCGCGGCCGCCTGGGTGGCATCTTGAATTGCGTTGCGCAACAACGGGTCCAGAAAGCCCACGACGGGGTTCTTGGCGTCGAATGGCGAGACCATCTGACCCTCGGGAATCGATCCTCCCGTCGTGTCGACGGCGCCGGTACCGACCGAAAGAGCATCGGCGTCGGCTGGGTCGATGCTGCCAGACGATGGAACGGACGCGGGCCCGACCGCCAACGGTTCGACGGTGATCGCAGAGCTGGCCGGCGGTATGACGGCGTGCTGCGTCGGGCTGCATCCCATCAGAATTGCGCTCAGTCCCACGGCCGTCACGACCGACCCGTTCACCCCCTGACCCATGGGGTCAGCGTATTCGTCGCGGGCGGTCCTCCGCGCCTCGGAGCCTGTGGCAGGCTCTGAAGATCGTGGACCTCCCGCGCCCCGATCCGGCTCTCCCCCATCTCGCCGACGTGGTGCCGTCGGTGCTGGCGGCGCTGGGCGCCCCCGACTTCGAGCGCCGAATCCCGCTGCGGGACGGACTTTCCGGCGCCAGCGTCTTACTGATCGACGGGCTTGGCGCGGAACTGCTCGACACCTACGCCGCCGATGCCCCGGTGCTGGCCGGGCTTCGAGGGCAGACCCTGAGCGTCGGCTTTCCATCGACGACCGCCGCCGGCCTGGCCGCCATCGGCACCGGCTGCCGCAGCGGTGAACACGGCATGGTCGGTTACACCTTCAGGCTGCCCGACGCCGGTGTGGTCAACGCCCTGCAGTGGCGGCCGCACCCGTGGGGTGAGGATCTGCGCGAATCGGTCCCGCCCGAGCAAGTGCAACCGCTGCCGACGGCCTTCGAGAGGGCCGCGGAGGCGGGGTTCGCCGTGAGCGTCGTATCCAAGGCGCAATTCGCCGACTCCGGGCTGACCCGCGCGGTGCTCCGCGGTGCCCGGTACGTCGGCGTGCAGGGAATTGGCGACCTCGCTGCGGGGATTGCCGACGCGATCGAGGGCAACGGGTTCTGTTACGGCTACCACGGCGATCTCGACCTGCTTGGCCACCTTCACGGCCCTGGTTCGCTGGCCTGGCGCCTGCAGTTGCGCCAGGTCGATCGCTTGGTGGAGTCGGTCGTGGAGACCCTGCCGCCGGGCGGTCTGCTCGCCGTGGTCGCGGATCACGGCATGGTCGGCGTCGGCGACGCGGACCGGGTGGACATCGACGCGAGTGAGGCGCTGCTCGACGGCGTGAGTGCCATCGGCGGCGAGGCACGCGCCAGGCACGTCTACGCCGACGACGGCGCCGCGGACACGGTCCTCGCTGCCTGGCGGGAGACGCTCGGCGACAAGGCGTGGGTGGTGTCGCGCGACGAGGCCATCGCGGCGGGCTGGTTCGGTGACCGGATCGCCGATCGCGTGCGGGCTCGAATCGGTGACGTCGTAGCTGCGGGCCGCAACTCGGCCGTGCTGGTGCGTCGCACGGTGGAGCCCGTCGAATCGGGGCTCATCGGACACCACGGCTCGCTGACCACCGCCGAGCAGCGTGTCCCGCTGCTTCTGGCGTACGGATAACCTCTTGCCGTGATCGTGCTGCTGCCGCCGTCGGAGACCAAGCGCGACGGCGGCGACGGTCCGCCACTGCGCCTGGACGCCTTGAGCTCGCCAGAGTTGGGACCATTGCGCGCCGCCTTGGTCGACGAGTTGATCGAGCTGGCCGCCGACCGGCCCGCCGCCCGCCGCGCGCTGGGCATCTCCGCGGCCCAGGACGGCGAGATCGACCGCAACGCCGCCCTGCTGAACGCGC
>NZ_JAVRQA010000011.1:0-16093 GCF_032161845.1 Mycobacterium sp. | reverse complement strand
CGGCGGCGACGTTGTGCGCCGACTCCTCCTCTGCGCGGACGAAGTCGGATGACGTGCCCATCGAGTGAACTAGGTAGTAGACGACGTCCACGCCGTCGAACGCTTCGACCAACGAATCGGGATCGCTCAGGTCGCCACGCACTACCTCGGCCTTGTCGCGCCAGGGTGCGTCGCGCAGTTTCTCCGGCTTGCGCGCCAACGCCCGCACCGTGTGACCGCGGTCCACCAGCAGCGCGGCAAGATGCCCGCCGATGTACCCGGTTGCCCCCGTCACCAGTGAACGGCCTGACTCAACGTCCGACACCTAGCCTCCGTCCGTCGCGTGTGCTACCGAAGTATTCGGAGCAGACATGGGTACAGATGTCCGCCGGAGGACTTACTCAAACGGACATCCGGGGTTGGGCGCGTCCACCGACAGCGGAGCACCTGCGGCGTCGATGTAGACCACCCACATCACGACGGGCTCCGTGCCGAGGTTGCGGCCGATGTGTACGTGGTCCGGACCGCTCCCCTCGGTGATCGGGGCGCCCGCCGGGTAGATGCCGTCGACGGAGCAGTCCGCAAAGTCGTGGGTCAGCGTTCCTGCCCGGATCACGCCGAATACCCGGCCGGGATGCCAGTGCCACCCCGTGCTCCCGCCCGGCGCGATGGTGATCTGTTTGGTGATGTAGTCGTGTCCGTCGACGGTGGCCTGCGACAGCGTCTCCGCAGCCACGCCGACGCCGGGCGTGGCGGATGCCGGGGCTGCCGAACCGGTTGGCACCAGGATGACCGCCGCTGCGGCGGGCACCAGCCAACGAAGACCGTCCATGGTCGGTCAGCGTGTCACAGCATCTCGGCGACCGGTACCCTTGGGCGCGATGAGCGAGGATCAGCGGGCCGGCGACAGCGGCGCCTCCTACGCATCTGCCGGAGTGGACATCGAGGCGGGTGACCGCGCGGTCGAATTGTTCAAACCGCTTGCGAAGAAGGCCACCCGACCGGAGGTACGGGGAGGCCTTGGCGGCTTCGCGGGGCTATTCGCCTTGAGGGGCGGATATCGCGAGCCACTGTTGGCGTCGTCCACCGACGGCGTCGGCACCAAGCTGGCGATCGCCCAGGCAATGGACAAACACGACACGGTCGGCCTGGACCTGGTGGCGATGGTCGTCGACGACTTGGTGGTCTGCGGGGCCGAACCGCTGTTCCTGCAGGACTACATAGCTGTCGGCCGCACCGTGCCCGAACGCGTCGCCGAGATCGTGTCGGGCATCGCCGACGGCTGCGTCATGGCCGGGTGCGCACTTCTCGGCGGTGAGACGGCCGAGCACCCCGGCCTGATGTCGCCTGACCACTACGACATCTCCGCGACGGGGGTTGGCGTGGTCGAGGCCGACGACGTCCTTGGTCCCGATCGGGTCAAGCCGGGTGACGTGATCATCGCGATGGCCTCGACCGGACTGCACTCAAACGGGTACTCCCTGGCCCGCAAGGTGCTGCTGGAGATCGACCGGGGCAATCTGGCTGGGCACGTCGAGGAATTCGGCCGCACGCTGGGCGAAGAGCTTCTCGAGCCGACGCGCATCTACGCCAAGGATTGCCTTGCGTTGACCGCCGAAACCCAGGTGCGGACGTTCTGCCACATCACGGGTGGGGGACTCGCCGGCAACCTGGAGCGCGTCATTCCCAACGGGTTGAGCGCCGAATTGGACCGCGGCACTTGGACGCCCGCCCCGGTGTTCGCGATGATCGCCCAGCGCGGACGCATCGAGCGCGCGGAGATGGACAAGACGTTCAACATGGGCATCGGCATGGTCGCCATCGTCGCGCCGGAGGACACCGACCGTGCGTTGGCGATCTTGACTGCTCGGCACCTGGACTGCTGGACACTCGGCACCGTCAAGAAGGGTGGCAAGGGAAAGTCCCGCGCGCAGTTGGTCGGGCAGCACCCGAGATTCTGAACGCGGGACCGTCGTACCGGGTCTGAGGGGGACCGCTCAGCGGCGCCAGTCGTCGTCGTCGACCCAGAGGTCTTCGACCGGCTTGTCGCCAGTCAAAACGTCCGGCTCGGGGGAACCGGGACCACCCAGTTCCTGCTGTAACCGTTGGAAATCGGTTTGCGGCGAGCTGTACTTAAGGTCACGTGCAACCTTGGTCTGCTTCGCCTTCGCCCGGCCGCGGCCCATAGGGGACCCCCTCGCGCAATAACGGAGCGGCCCGATTAGCAGGCGGCTCCGATCTGAGTGTGTTTATCGTCCTGTCAACACTTTACCGTGTCCGCCGGTCTCATGCTGGCAGGCCCATCCCCGCGGCGAGCGCGACGACTCGAAGTTCAACGCTGATGGCTCCGCAGACGTTCCACGGCAAGCCGTCCGGCGCCCGCCTCGGCCGCCGCGGGCATCGAATCCGGATCGATCAGGGCGCTCACGGCGGTCTCGCCGCCGGTCGTCAACTGCGTGTCGGCGGGCACCCCGCGCTTGACCAACGCCACGGCGATCGGGCCGAGGTCGACGTGGTCGACGACGGTTCCAAGCCGCCCGATCGGGCGTCCACCAGCCAGAACCGGATCGCCGGTCGCGGGACGGTCTGCCGAGCCGTCCAAGTGCAGCAAGACGAGCATTCGCGGGGGCTTGCCCAGATTGTGGACGCGAGCCACGGTTTCCTGGCCGCGGTAGCAGCCCTTGTCGAGGTGAACGGCGCCATCGCCCGGCCCACCGATCCACCCGACTTCGTGCGGGATCGTTCGGTCGTCGGTGTCGACCCCGAGTCGGGGGTGCAGTCCCGCTGCGCGATGTGCCTCATAGGCCCACACGCCCGCAGGCTGGATGCCTGCGGCGATCAGCCGGTCCCACCAGGCGGCCTTGGCGCTGCGCGGCACCAGCAGGTCGACCTCATCCGCGCGCAGCGTGCGAATGAATCCGCCGTCCGCCAGGGGAACTGCCGTTCCCTCGGTCGGAAGCGCTGGCACGCCGATGGCCTCGAGCACCGCGGGGCTGCCCAGATGCGGACCAATCAGGGAAAGCACCGCAAGATCGGCGGGGTCGGCGACGACGTCGGCCCAGAAGATCATCTTGCGGAGATAGGTCAGTAATGCTTCACCTCGCCACGGTTCGGTGTCGATGACGGTGACGCCGTCAAGCTGCGTCTGCAGCCAGTGATCTTCGACACGACCCTGCACGTCGAGGCTCAGGTTCTCCACGACGGCGCCGTCGGGAAGGTCACTCACGTGCTGGGTGGAGATCGTGTGCAGCCACTTCTGGCGTTCAGCGCCGGTGAGCTGGATGGTCGCGCGATGCGAGCGGTCCACCACGACGACGTCGGTCTCCGCGGCGCGCTGCTCGCCCAACGGGTCGCCGTAGTGCCATGTGGCGCCGGCGTCGGGTCCGGACTCGGGAGCTGGGATTGCGGACATCCTTCCAGCCTACGGAGGTGTCGCGGCATTACCCTCATGCCTAGTGAGGACCCGCAGCGAGATCGTCGTGACGCTCGACGGCGAGGTCGTGACGACAGACCATCCCGTCGGGTACGTCGACGACCCCATGTTCGCCCGCGGGGACGGCGTGTTCGAGACGCTGCTGGTCCGGGACGGGCGGGCGTGCCTGCTCGACGCGCATCTGGAACGGCTGGCGCGTTCCGCGGCGATCGTCGGGTTGCCGCGGCCCGAACCGGCCCGGTGGCGCGCTGCCGCGCTCGGTGCGTGTGCGCAGTGGACCGACGGTGGCGACGCGGTGTTGAGGCTGGTGTTCGGACGCAGACGCGACGGTGGATCGACGGGCTTCGTCACCCTCTCGAAGCTGCCCGACCGGGTACTGGTGTCGCGGCGCGACGGGGTGTCGGCGATGACGCTGGATCGTGGGGTGACGGTGGGCCAAGGGGCCCCGGCGCCGTGGTCGATCGCGGCGGTGAAGTCGCTTTCCTACGCCGTCAATGCCGCGGCCCTGCGGCAGGCCGAACGTCACGGCGTCGACGAGGTGCTCTTGGTCAGCGCGGACGGATTCGTCCTGGAGGGCCCGCGGTCGAGCGTGGTGATCGTCGACGGGGACGGAGCGTTGGTGACGCCGCCGACGACGCTGCCGATCCTGGCAGGCACCACGGTTCGGGCAGTATTCGACGTGGCCTTACGGCGCGGCAGTCGTTGTGAACAACGATCCCTTCGAGTCGGTGATCTGCTTGTCGCCCAGGGGGTTTGGCTGTTGTCCAGTGTCACGCTCGCGGCGCGGGTGCACACCTTGGACGGCGCGTTACTGCCCGTTGCGGCCGACGCGTTCGACATGGCGACGACCGTGGACGAAGCGGTGGGCGGACCGTCCTGACCGATGCTCGAAAATCGGTTGTCGGCCCAAGGCTCGGGGAGTACCTTCGGATTTACACGTGAAAGGAGGTGGTCCGAGAATTTGATTGACTCATGGACAAGTGAGGTGGCTGCCCGCTAGCAGCACCGGGTGTTTACCAGCGTGCGCTGGCGAATTCCCTGCAGTCACCCGGCCCCCGAGCCCCTCGGTCCGTCCAACCAGGAACCAAAGGCTCGGGGGCCGCTCCATGTCCAAGGGGCCTTGCCGCCTTAGGGCGTGGTCGGCTCCGCCGAGCGTTCCTCGGCGTAGGCGAATGCCGCTTCCTCGTCGTCCACCTCGAAGATGCACATCGACGCCATCCGCCCGGCGCGGACCTCGGTCACCAAGAGCATGGACCACGCGTACTGCTCGCCATCTCGCCCGACGGCTGTCCGCTCGAGACGATCAACGACCCACGTCGGCGACAACCAGCACACGGCAGCGCTCCACACCCGTACCGAGGCCACCATCGCCCTGAGCTCTTGCAAGGTGTTGCGAAATTCGGCCGCCGAGAGGTCGGTGAACAGCGCGTGCGACCGGTTCTGGGTTCGGAACTCCGGGGCGACGAAGTCGTCGAAGAACCGGTCGACCTCTCCGCGGTTCAACGCGAGGACTGCCTCGGTGACCGTGGCACCCGATTCGGCGTACGCCGCGCCTTCCCCGGCGTAGTAGCGCCGTTCGAGCTCGCGGTAGGCCCCGTCGAAGTCGTCCTCGTCGAAACGGCCTTCGTAGGCGATGCGTCCGTCGTCGCCGACCTCGTGCACGATCAGATAGGTCGTCTCGTAGCCGGAGTCGTTCGACCACTTGGTCCAGACTAGGTGCAGGTGCTCACCTCGCACCGCCTGCGTGCGCGACTCGAAGTGGTTGTACTGGTCGAGGATGCGTTCGTGGGAGGTGCGTAGATCATCGAGCGGGTTACCGCCCAGCCGTCGCCGATCGTCGTACTCGAACTGCTCGGCGTAACACGCGACAGCGGCTTCGACATCACGAACCCCCGCCGCCGTTGCCAGCTCATCCCCCGTCTGAGTGGCCCGGTTGGTCACCGCTAGGCGGCTGCTACTCGCCCGCATCCGCTCCTCGGCGTAGGCGAACGCGGCCTCTTCGTCCTCGACGTCGAACTGGCATAGCGACGCGGCACGCCCGCCGCGGGCCTCGCTGACGTAGAGCCACGACCACGTGTACAGCTCGCCGTCCGGTCCGACGGCTTCGCGCTCGCTGCGAACCACTAGCCAGGTCGGCGAGAGCCAACAAATGGCTGAGTTCCACGCCGTCACGGAGGTCACCATCGCGTTCAGCTCCTCGACGCTGGTTCGAAACTCACCGATCGTGCGATCGCCGAAGACTGAGCGCGACCGGTTCTCGATGTACGCGTCGGGGGTAGTGAAGTCGCCGAACGCGTGGTCGAGATCGCCGCGGTTGATGGCGACTATGTAGTCGGCTTGGCGCAAACCGACTTCGGCGAACGCAGCACCCTCGCCCGCGTAGTAACGGCGCTCAAGCTCGGTGTATGCGCCTTCGAAGTCATCCGCGTCGAAGCGGCCCTCATAGACGACTTGGTCGTCATCGCCGACTTCGTACACCTGGAGCTGGACGGTCTCGTTGCCGGAGGCGTCCGACCAACGGCCCCTCAGCAGCGCAAGGTGCGTACCCCGAACGGCCAGGGTGCTTCCCTCGAAGTCGGAGTACTGCTCGAGAACACGTTGAGCGGCAGCGAGGAATTCGGCTGTGCCGCGGATGGGATCACCGCTGAATCGCCGCCGATCGTCGTAGACGATTCGATCCGAGTAATGCCGGGCCACGGCGTCGATGTCCCGGTTGGCCATGGCACGGCGCACGCGAGCCCACGTCTGGCTGGCCCGGTTCGTCACCGCCAGTCGGCTGGAAGCAGCCCGCACTTGCTCCTCGGCATGGGCGAACGCCGCCTCCTCGTCGTCGACTTCGAAACGACAAAGCGACGCCAGCAGTCCGTTGCGGAGCTCGATGACCTGAAGCCTCGCCCACGAGTAGATTTCGCCATCGTGCCCGACGGCTTCCCGTTCGAAGCGCGCAACGGCCCAGGCGGGGGATACCCACTCCAACGCCGAGCTCCATGACCGCGCCGAGGCGACCATGGCGTACAACTCCTCGAACGTGGCGCGAAGGTCGGTGGCCGACGGATCTCCAAAGAGCGACAACGACCGATTCTCGACACGCATGTCGGGATCGGTGAGCTCGTTGAACAGCCGGTCGAAATCACCTTGGTTGAGTGCGGTTACCCATTCGGTCCCGATCGCACCCTGCTCGGCGAATGCCGCTCCTTCGCCCGCGTAGTAGCGCTGTTCGAGCTCGCGGTAGGCGCCCTCGAAGTCGTCCTCGTCGAAGCGGCCCTCGCAGATCATCCGACCGTCATCGCCGACTTCGAAGACGTGAAGATATGCCGTCTCATTTCCCGCGCCATCCGACCAACGACTCCAGTGCAGGCTGAGACGCTCGCCCCGAACTGCCAGCGTATGCCATTCAGCCTCGCTGTACTGCAAGAGGATTCGCTCGAAGGCGGCTCGCAACTCGGTGGTTCCGCGGACGGGGTCACCGGTGAGCCGTCGGCGATCGTCGTAGACGTATCGCTCCGTGAAGAACGCCATCGCCGTGTCGACATCAGCGGTTCGCAATGCCGCGACTATGGCTTGGATCGTCTCGCAGGACCGGTTCGTGACCGCCAGCCGACTGGTGCTCGCCTGAGCCAACTCTGCGGCGTAGGCGAACGCGGCTTCCTCGTCACCGGGCTCGAACTGGCAGACCCTCGCGAGTTGCCCAGCCTGAAACTCGCACACGTGCAACCGGGTCCACGCGTAATCCTCGCCGTCGAGTCCCACCGCTTCGCGCTCGAGGCGGTTCACCAGCACGTCCGCCGACACCCACGAGGCGGTCGCATTCCACGTCCGGGCCGAGGTGACCAGTGCGTTCAGCTGTTCGAAACTCGCGCGAAGCTCATTCGCCGAGCGGTCGGTGAAGAGCGCCCGCGACCGGTTTTCAACGCGCAGGTCGGCTCTGCTGAGTTCGCCGAAGACCGTGTCGAGTTCACCTCGGTTGAGAGCAAGCGGCCATTCCGTGGCCGTGCCGCCCGCGCCGGCGAACGGCAATCCCTCGCCTGAGTAATAGCGCCGTTCGAGCTCGCGATACGCGCCCTCGAAGTCGTCCTCGTCGAAGCGCCCCTCGTAGACCTGCTGCCCGTCGTCGTCGATCTCGAACACGTGCAGGTAGGTCGTCTGATTGCCGGCATCGTCTGACCAACGGCTCCAATACAGATTCAGAAATTCGCCACGAACCGCCAGGAGGCGAAATTCGAAATCGTTGTACTGCTGCAGGATTCGCGCCGCGGCCGCTCGGAGCTCGACCTGCCCGCGGACGGGATCACCACTGAGTCGTCGACGATCGTCGTACACCAGCCGATCGGAGAAGCAGCGCAAGACCCCATCGGCGTCATTGGTCCGGAACGCCCGGTAGAGGGCGTTTACCGCCTCGCAGGACTGGTTCGTGAGCACCATCTTGCTGGTCGCCCCCGTCCGCTGCTCGGCGTGGGTGAACGCCGCCTCCTCGTCCTGCAGGTCGAACAAACACATCGACGCATTCCGCCCGTCGCGGACCTCCACCACGATGAGCCAGGACCAGCTGTACTCCTCACCCTCCCGCCCGACGCCCGTGCGCTCAGCGCGGACCACGCTGTACGTCGGCGACACCCAACACATGGCCGAGTTCCACGTCCGCACCGTGGCGAGCATCGCGGCGAGCTCCTCCAAACTCGCGCGAAATTCGCCTGCCGTGCGATCGGAGAACGCCGAGCGCGATCGATTTTCGACGCGCAGGTCAGGATTCGTGAGCTCGTCGAAGGCCCGATCGAAGTCACCCCGACCAACGGCGAGTATCCATTCGGTCTGGGTCGTCCCCGCTTCGGCGAACGCCGCTCCCTCCGCGGCGTAGAAGCGCAGCTCGAGCTCGCGGTACGCGGTGTCGAAGTCGTCCCCGTCGAAGCGGGCCTCATAGTCGAGGAACCCGTCGTCGCCGATCTCGGACACGTGCAGCCAGGTCGTCTGGTTGCCAGCGTCGTCCGACCAACGACTCCAATGCAAACAGGACTGGTCACCTCGAACTGCGAGCGTGCGCCACTCAAAGTGGTTGTAGTGTTCGAGAACTCGCTCAGTCGCAGCCTTCAACCCGACCTTTCCGCGGATCGGGTCCCCGCTGAGCCGCCGACGATCGTCGTACACGACCCGATCCGAGAAGAACGCCATTCCGCCTTCGACGTCATGTGCCTGCAGGGCCGTGAACATTGCGCGCCACGCTTCGCTGGCACGATTCGCCACCGCAAGCCGACTTCCAGTCGCCGCTGCCAGCTCCTCGGCGTGCGCGAACGCCGCGCCCTCGTCGTCGAGTTCGAAGTGACGAACCGACGCAACGATCCCATCGCGGAGCTCGACCACGGCGAGCCGCGTCCAGGCGTACTGCTCGCCGTCGTGCCCGACGGCCTCCCGATCCTGGCGGGTTACGCCCCAAACCGGCGAGAGCCAGCACACCGCCGAATTCCACGTCCGCGACGAGGCGACCGCGGTGTCGAGCTTGGGGAACGGCGAGCCCGACGGGTTCTCCCCACGCATCTCGGCGGAGGCCAGAATCCACTCGGCCTCGGCCGTATTCGCTTCGATGTCCGCCGCGCCCTCCCCGGCGCAGTAGCGTCGGACCAACTCCCGGTAGGCGCCGTCGAAATCGTCGTCGTCGAAGCGGGATAGGTAGGTGACGTGTCCGCTGTCGTCGGTCTCGGCCACGTCGAAACTCGTCGTCTCGTTTCCGTCGTCATCCGAGTAGCGATTCCTGGCAAGGGCCAAGCGCTGACCACGGACCGCTAACACGCGACTGTCAAACCGGGTGTACTGCACGAAGACCTGCGTGATCGCCGCCCGCATCGCGTCGTGGCCATGCACCGGGGCGCCGCTGATTCGCCGGTGATCGTCGTAGACGAACTCGTCTGCGTAGCTTCGGAGGACGCCGTCGACGTCACCGGCCCGCATCGCGCCGTTGAATTCTTCCATCAGCTTGCGGCACTCGTTCGTCACCGGTAGCCGCGACGCGGGAGCCGCAGCCGGCGACGGCAACGGCGCAGGGGCGGCAGGCGAATGCGGCCGGCCGATGGCACTCGCCACCTCCTTGGCGGCATACAACGCATCGGCGTCACTGCGAGCGTCGTTGGCGCCCTTCCCATCGCCGACGGCGTCGAGCACCCGGCTCAGGGAAAGACAAGCAAGGGCGTGGTCGAGCACCAGGTCCGTCCCGGCCGCGACGGCAACCGCCTCCCTGGCGATGACGCCGGCCTCGTCGTGCCTGCCCTGGGCCGCCAGGATCTCACCCCGCACGGCGCGCCAGGCGATGGCCGTCTTCAGGTTGTAGCCGGCGAGGCGCTGGCTCTCCGCTGCGTGCCGGTCGGCTTCCTCGACCCGTCCCTGCGCGAGTACGGATCTCGCCAGCAGTGCGGCCGCCAGGCCAGCGTCGGCCCCGACTCCCAAGGCGTCCAAGCCTTCCAGGGCGGTTCGGAAGTGCGGCTCGGCGGCGACTTGGTCGCCTTCCATCGACTCGATGATGCCTGCGAACAGTTCGGTCTCCATCAACCCGTGGCGCAGGCCGAGGTCGGCGACCACCTGGCGGGCGTCGGCCAGCATCGTCCGTGCCTTGACCGGGCGTCCCCGGAGTAGCTCCAGTACTGCCAGGCAGCGCAACGACGTTGCCTCGAGCGATGGCGCGGCCGTTGTTATCCGTTGCATGCGCACCACGTCGAGACAGCGGCCGCCGGCCTTCGGCACCGGGCTCGGACCCCACAGCGCGGCACTCGGCGCAGCGCCCAGCGCCGCGGTGATCTGTCGGTGGTCCCCGCTCTTCCGCGCCGCGTTGAGCGCTTCGAACAGGTCGAGTTCGCAGTCACCGATCCGGCCGAGACGGGCCCGCGCGCCCGCGCGCACCCGGTGTGCCTTGGCCAGCCCCGCCGAATCGTTGCGGCGGGCGAACTCGTCGATCGCGCCCTGGAGGCGCGCGTCGACCTCGAGCAATCGGTCCGGGTCGGTGTAGACGACGAACTGACAGCGGTAGCAGGTCGACCACGGCGCGAGCGCGTCGCGTGCGATGCGCTCGAGATCGTCGACGAGCGGCGCACCTGCCACGACGTCACCTGCGGACAGGAGGGCTTCGCAGCCGATGAGCAGGAGTTCGGCGTGAAGCGCGGCGTCGTCAGCCGCCAGGGCAGCGCCGCGAGCGGCCTGGGCACCCGCGGAAACCAGCTCGTCGCGGTCCAGGGCGCGCCGCGCCGACGCGGCGTAATGACGGGCCGAGCGCAGCGCGAGACCACCGGCGCGCTCGTCGACCGTGCCGAGCTCGAGTCGGTAGTCGCGGGCAGCCTCCAGATGCCGGGCGATCATCTCGTCGGCGTCGAACGCCACGCTCCGCCCGCCCGCTTCCACCCAGTCGGCGAGCCGTTCGTGGAGGTCTGCGCGGTCCGACTTCAGCAACCGGCGGTAGGCGACGTCGCGGACCAGCACGTGGTGAAAGCGCCAGACCGGCTCGTCGCCAAGGTAGGCGCCGCTCGGCTGGGCGAGTTCGAGTCGACGAAGCCGGTCGAGAGACGTCTGGACCCCCGCGGCGCCGCTGCCGGCAAGCGCGCGCACGGTGCCAAGCGAGAAGTCGGTGCCGATGACCGAGGCCAGCTCGAGGATTCGTCGATCTGCGGCGTCGAGCCGTTCCAGCCGCGAGGCCAGGAGAGCATGGATGGTCGGCGGAACGGTGATGGCGTCGACGTCGATCGTGAGGCGCCAGCCCGCAGGCTCGGAGACCAGCACCCCGTCGTGCGCGAGCATTCCGATCAGCTCGCGCACGAACAGGGGATTGCCGCCCGTGGATGCCGGGAGACGGCGGAGGAGATCGTCCGGCAACCGGGTGGCGCCGAGCACGTTGGCAGCGAGTTCGGCGGTCTCCCCGGCGTCGAGGCCACTCAGGTGCAGTGCCTCGGACAGCCACCGGCTGGCGGTGACGAGATCGGGCCGGATCTCGCGCAGCTCGGGCCGGGCGAGGGCCAGCACGCAGACCGGTACCTCCTTCACCCATTCGACGAGATGTTCGATGAAGTCGAGCAGCAGGGTGTCGGCCCATTGGATGTCGTCGAGGACGAGGAGCACCGGCCCGTCCGACGCCAGCACCTCGACGAACCGGCGCAAAGCCCAGAAGTTCTCCTCGACCGATCCTGGGTCGCCCGTGGCCAGGCCGTTGAGATCGCGGAGCAGACGATCCCGCTCGGGAACGCTTGCGGGAACGTCGGTTTCGAGATCACGGGCCCGCAGCACCTCGATGATCGGAGCCAGCGCGACGGTCCGCTCGACGTCGCAGCGGGCCGCCACGACTCGGGTATCGGCCCTGGCTTGGATGAACTCGGCCGCCAACCGGCTCTTGCCGACGCCGGGGTCGCCAAGGACCGTGACCAACCGGGCCGCCCGCCCGGCGACCGCATCGTCGAAGACGGCCTGCAGTCGCCGGACCTCGTCGGCCCTGCCGACGAACGGAGCGGTGTCGGTGGCCTCCGCCTGCCGATCGAGCCACTGGTACACCGCGACGGGTGCGGTTCGCCCCTTCACCTGCACCCGGCCGAGGGATTCGTAACGGTAGTGGCCGCGGGTCGACCGCCACGTCTCCTCACCGACCACGACCTGTCCGCGGGGACACTCCGCCTCGAGTCGGGCGCCGACGTTCAGCGCATCGCCGACCAGATCGGCGTCACCGGCGCCCACCACGACCTCGCCGGTGTTGACCGCGACCCGTAGAGCGAGCTCGACGCCGTGGGTTTCGGCCACCCGCGCGGTGAGGTCGACGAAGCGCTCCTGCAATTCGACCGCATTGTCGACGGCGTGGGCTGCGTCATCGGGCCCGACCTCCGGAACGCCCCAGACCGCCATGAATCCGTCGCCGATGTACTTCGTGACGCCTGCCCGATGCCGCTCCGCGGTCGAACGCAGCAAGTCGTGATAACGCCCGATGACTTCGCGCGCCGTCTCCGCGTCGACCTTCTCCTCGAAGCTGGTCGAACCGGCTAAGTCGGCGAACATGACCGTCACCGTCTTGCGTACGGGACCGGCCGCCGGGACGTCGTGCGCCGGCCCGTCGAGCGGTGCGCCACAGCCGCGGCAAAATCGCGCGGTCGCATTGGCTTCCACGCCGCATGCCGCACAACCGCGTGCCAGCGAGGCACCGCAGCGTTCGCAGAAGTGAGCGTCCTCGTCGTTAGGTGCGCCGCAGGCGGAGCAGGCCCGTGACTGCCCGACCATCAGTCCGGCCTCAGCGACAGACCGTCATGATCCTCGATCGCCGCCATGGCACCGTCGAGCATGGTGTGACACAGCTCGAGGTGGCGTTCGTTGGCCAGCTCGATCCGGCCAGTGGCGATCACGGGGTAGACGAAGCACATCGTCGTGGTGAGTCGGTAGTCGCGTTGCAATTCGCTTGGGGGGTAGTCGATTCCGTGTTCGGCGAGGCACGAGGCATACTGCTCGAGCAGCCGGTCCTCACAGCTGCGCCGGGTGTCGACGGTGAGGCTCTGGCTCAGGAAATAACCCAAATCATATGCACCGCGGCCCTTCCCGGCGACCTGCCAGTCCAATGCCGTTACCGGTGGGTCGTCGGCACCGACGGCAAAGAACAGCTGGTCGAGCCTCAGGTCGCCGTGCAAGAAGGTCTGGGGATACCGAGCCAGCTCGTCGGTGAACCACGGGAGCAGCGACGGCAAACGCTCGCCGAAGTCGCGCATCGCCGGGGACATGTCGGACCCGATGAGATCGAGGAACGTCGGCCAGGCGGCCTCGTAGTTTCCGATCACTCCCGATACGAAAGATGGTGCGTTGTATGGCTTCAACCATTGCAGCGAGTCGAGGCGATCGTTCTGCCACCAGTGCGCGTGATGATCGGCGAGGGCTGCGATCACGGTCTCGGCGTCCGCCGCGCTGCATCCGACGTTCTGATCGGCTCGACGGAGGTGGCCCAGATCCTCGAGCACAAGGACGAAGTCATGGCTGGCCTCGTCGAAGGCGGCGAAGAAGGGCCGGGCCGGCGGCAGCGGGTTGGAAAGCCCGATCTCCTGATAGAAGCGGACCTCGCGCAGGTAGAACTCGAGACCCTCACACAGCGTCGTTCGAACCTTCGTGTCGAGCATGGGAAGTTTGACGACCACGGTTGCGGGCACCCCGGGTCCCCCGTCGAGATGGGCACGGAACAGGCGGCCGAGCAGCCCCACGCCGATGGCGATCTGCTCGAGCTCGCACGCTCGCACGTCGGCCTTCAGGACATTGCTGAGCCATGCCGCCGTGACGGACTCGGGATCGACGGGAATCATCTGCGCACCCGCTCGCCTTCCCCGTTACCTCGCCGCCGACTCGATCGACGAGATCAGGAAGTCGTCAGCAGGTGTGTGCTGGGCCGGCCGAGATGCAAGATCTCAACTCGAATCGGTGGTCGCCGACCCCGAGACGTGTCGGGCGACGGTCTCGTCCATCAGCTCACGAAGTGCGGGCATGTCGTTCACCAAGCGGACGACGTCGTCACGCGCGATGTGCAGCACCTCCGCCCGGCCGACCGTCGTCACGGTGGCGTTACGGAGTTTCCCACTGCGGAAAACCGATTCCCCGATCACTTCACCCGCCCCCACGACGGCAACGCGGTCTCGGCCGACATACACTCCGGCCTCGCCGCTGAGCAGGATGTAGCAGGCGTCTGACGGCGTCTGCTCTCGAATCAGCGGCCACGGTCCGGAGGTGGAGGTGCGATGTGCTGCCCGAACGAGGCGTAGGAGGTCGTCGTCGGAGAACGTCGCGAACGCGTCGAACTCACGCAACCGACGGGCATCTTCCTCGAACCCCTTCACGTCGGCGCTCATAGTGGATCCCCCCGGTTCGCGATGTAAACACCTGACCTGGCAGAGCCTAGCGGCTGGCCCTCGTCTGCAGATCGGAACGGACACGCAAGTTTGCGCGCCGCTTTCCCTAGCCGACGTGCCGCGACAGGCGTGCGGACAGATGTGGAATCAGTCCGCCGTCGGCGTCGACTCTCTCCTCGACGTACGCGAGGTCGCCGCCTTCGACGATGCCGTACAAGCGCTTGGCGCCTCCGACGAGAACGCCCGACTTGCTGCGGGCAAGCGCGTCGGTGGCCAGTTCCCACGACGACTGGTTGAGCGGGTGCCCGTAGAACAGCTCGACGTATCCGGCGGAATGAGCGAGAAGCAGCTCGATCGCTTGGGACTCCGCGGGATCGTCGGGGTCGTTCACGAATCGCCAGAATCCGGACTCGCGAAGCGACGGGCCCCGGTACTCGCCGGTGTCGGAGAGCAGCCAAGAGCGTGCTTCCCAATTGAGGTATTCGCCTCCGTCGTGGGAGACGACGATCTGTTGGCCGAATGGGTAGTCGCCGTCCACACCGCGACCCGTGCCCTCGCCGCGCCACACTCCGACGAGCGGCAGCAGGGCCAGTAGCGCGTCGTTGAGGCTGACACCTTCGCGAAGGTTGGCCGTGTCCGGGTGAACCGGCAGATCATCGAAGGCCGGGAGATTGCGTGCGGCCGTGACCTTGGCACGTTCGGCAGCGGCCTCGATCGCCCGGTCGGCTGAGCCTGGAACCACCGAACCCACCGAGTCCGGTGTCTCACCCGGGACTTCGGGGTTTTCGTCTGCCGTCACAACTCGTCGGTGACCAGCCGGTACACCGCATACAGGGCGAACCAGGTGATGACGACAGTTGCTGCGACGAGCATGATCTCGAAGAAGAGCACCACGCCGACGAGTCTATCCGGCGGGCAGGAGCGGAGCGACCGGGGGTTCAGCCCAGCCTCAGTGGTGCCACGACGCGCCGGGGCTAGGCGACCTTGACGTCGACCTCGTGGATCCCGGCGCCCGACGGTGCGACGCTGGCGTCTCCGTTGCCCGCAGGCGACAGGGCGCGCAGCGTCCACGTGCCTGGTGCGGCGAAGAACCGGAAGTCACCGGTCGCCGACGCGACGACCTCGGCGGTGAACTCGTCGGAGGCGTCGAGCAGGCGCACGAAGGCCCCGCCGACGGTCTGGCCGGCGCCGTCGACGACGCGGCCGGTGATGACCGTTTCCTTCTCGAGGTCAACGCTGGAGGGCAACGTCAGTCCTTGCTTCGGTGCAGAGCACATATCAACTTCCCAACTCGATCGGGGCACCCACCAGGGAGCCGTATTCAGTCCAACTGCCGTCGTAGTTCTTGACGTTGGTGTGGCCAAGGAGCTCCTGCAGGACGAACCAGGTGTGCGACGAGCGCTCACCGATCCGGCAGTAGGCGATGGTTTCCTTGGAACCGTCCAGGCCTGCCTCGGCGTACAACTTCTCGAGGTCGGCGTCGGACTTGAAGGTGCCGTCCTCGTTGGCCGCCTTGCTCCACGGGACGTTGATGGCGCTGGGGATGTGACCCGCCCGCTGGCTCTGTTCCTGAGGCAGGTGCGCGGGGGCGAGGATCTTGCCCGAGAATTCGTCGGGGGAGCGGACGTCGACCAGGTTCTTGGTGCCGATGGCGGCGATGACCTCGTCGCGGAAGGCGCGGATCGCGGTGTTGGGCGGGGCGGCGGCGTAGGACGTCGCCGGGCGGTTCACCGCGTCAGCGGTCAGCGAACGTCCGTCCAGCTCCCACTTCTTGCGGCCACCGTCGAGCAGCTTGACGTCCTGGTGGCCGTACAGCTTGAAGTACCAGTACGCGTAGGCGGCAAACCAGTTG
>NZ_JAVRQA010000010.1:0-2908 GCF_032161845.1 Mycobacterium sp. | reverse complement strand
CAGAGAAGCCCGTACGCACGACGCTGACCTGGCCGCGAAACATCGGCCAATGTTAGCTGTACCAGCCGTCTCCGGTGGCTAAGTTGACCTGTGAATTTGCTGGTAGCTCAGCGTGTCGACGTGAAGTAGGTGACGCCGTTCATCGTCATCCGGTCGTCCTCTGACGTTGGGAGCGCAGGAAACCCGTTGGCCACCAGCAGCTCACCCATGGGCGTGCCGACCGACGTCCACCCGCGGGCGTCGAGGTACGCGTCGACCTCGTTGCGTTCGCCATGGAACCCCAGCTCGGAGAAGTCCAAGTCGAAGCCGTGCTCACGCCACTTCTCGCCTGCCTCGCGCATCCGCTGACGGACCTCGTCCATCTCGGCATCGTCGAAGCTGCCGCTCTGCACCGCCTCGGTGGCCATCCGGCTGCCTGGCGCACTGAGCTCGGTGACCGCGTCGAGCAGGCGGTCCTGGGCCTCTGGCGGCAGATAGCCGAACAGGCCTTCCGCGATCCACGCCGCGGGACGGGTGGTGTCGAACCCTGCTGCCAACAGCGCCGTCTGCCAATCGTCGCGAAGGTCGATCGCGACCGAGCGAAGGTCGGTCCTCGGCTCGGCGCCGAGGCCGGCCAGCGTCGTCGTCTTGAATTCGATGACCTCGGGCTGGTCGATCTCGAACACGGTCATGCCCGCGGGCCAGTCCAGTCGGTACGCGCGGGCATCCAAGCCGGAGGCGAAGATCACCGCCTGGCGGATTCCTGCCTTCGCCGCAGCGGTGAAGAATTCGTCGAAGAACATCGTGCGAGACGCCATCGCGGCCGGCATCTGCTGAAGGCCCCAGCCCGACCCGTCGCCGTCGAGGTCGGCGCCGGACAGTTCGCCGGTTGCCCAGCGAGTGAGAAAGTCCACGCCCACGGCGCGCACCAGAGGCTCAGCGAACGGGTCGTCGAGCACGTCGTCGTTCGTGGCGATCGCGCGCGCGGCGGCCACCATGGTGGCGGTGGCGCCAACGCTGGTGGCCAGGTCCCAGCTGTCGTCGTTGCTTCTGGTCATGGTTGTTGCCTTCCGTTGAGATATGCTTAGTTAGTATAACGAAGCCTCGGGAAGTGCGATTCCTCACAGGGAACTGGCAGCTCAGTGAACCGGGGCATATCTTTAGTTTTGCTAACGTTGTTTGGTGGGAGTGCAACGCAGCACTGCGCACGCCTCACCGTCAAAGCTACGGACGCGAAAGCGTCGAAGAGGAAAGACAATGTCGACCGAAACCGGCCAAGCCCGCGAAGCGCGCCTCGAGCGCCGCGTCGCCGATCTGTATGCCCGCGACGAGCAATTCGCCGCAGCCCGCCCCGACCCCGCCGTGGGGACCGCCACGGACAAGCCGGGTCTGCGCCTGCCCGACGTAGTCCACGCAGTGATGGACGCCTACGCCGACCGCCCCGCAGTGGGTGAGCGCGCCGTCGAGTACTCCACCGACGCAGCGGGTCGCACGACGGCAACGCTGCTTCCCCGCTTCGAGACCATCAGTTACGGCCAGCTCTGGAAGCGTGTGCAGACACTCGCCGCCGCCCTCCGCGACGAGCCCGTCGCCCCCGGCGAGCGCGTCGCCATCCTCGGCTTCACCAGCGTCGACTACACCGTCATCGACATGGCGCTCATGCAGCTCGGCGCGATTTCGGTTCCACTGCAGACCAGTGCCCCTCTGGCTCAGCTTCAACCGATCGTCGCGGAGACCGAACCGTCGCTGATCGCGTCGAGCATCGCCTTCGTCGACGACGCGGTCGAGTTGATCCTCACAGGACCCGCTCCCGCCCGGCTGATGGTCTTCGACTTCTCACCCGAGGTCGACGAACAGCGCGAGGCCCTGGCCGCCGCGAAGGCGCGTCTCGCCGACAGCCCCGTCGTCGTCGAGACCATCGCCGACGCGCTCGGCCGCGGCAGGACGCGTGCGGTTCCCGAGTCCGTCGTCGGCGACGGTGACGACCCAGCGGCGCTGCTCGTCTACACCTCCGGCAGCACCGGCACCCCCAAGGGCGCGATCTACCCAGAAGGCAAGGTCGCCAACATGTGGCGGGCGGCGGCGAACGCGCACTGGGACGACAAGCAGGGCGTGCTTCCCGCCATCACGCTGGCCTTTCTGCCGATGAGCCACGTGATGGGACGCGGTGTTCTCTACGGCACGTTGGCCAGCGGCGGCACCGTCTACTTCGCCGCGCGCAGCGACCTGTCCACCTTCCTCGAGGATCTCTCCCTCGTCCGGCCAACGCAGATGAACTTCGTGCCGCGGATCTGGGACATGCTCCACCAGGAGTACCTCAGCCAGGCCTCGAGCGGCCTCATCGCAGAGGAGTTGCGCACCAAGCTCATCGGCGACCGCTACGTCAGCGCCATGACCGGATCTGCCCCCATCTCGCCCGAGCTGAAGGCGTGGGTCGAGGACTTCCTCGACATGCACCTCGTCGAGGGCTACGGCTCGACCGAGGCTGGTGCGGTGTTCGTCGACGGGCAGATCCGCCGCCCACCGGTGCTCGAGTACAAGCTCGTCGACGTTCCCGAACTCGGCTACTTCGGCACAGACGTGCCGCACCCCCGCGGTGAGCTTCTGGTCAAGTCCGACATGCTCTTTCCCGGCTACTACAAGCGGCCCGACGTCACCGCCGAGGTGTTCGATGCCGACGGCTTCTATCGCACGGGTGACGTCGTCGCCGAACTCGGCCCGGACCGGGTGCAATACCTCGACCGCCGCAACAACGTGCTCAAGCTGTCCCAGGGCGAGTTCGTCACGGTCTCCAAGCTCGAGGCGGCGTTCGGGAACAGCCCGCTGGTCAGGCAGATCTACATCTACGGCAACAGCGCGCGGCCCTACCTGTTGGCCGTCGTCGTGCCGACCGAGGACGCATTGGCCCGCTATGCCGCCGATGACCTCA
>NZ_JAVRQA010000009.1:0-13934 GCF_032161845.1 Mycobacterium sp. | reverse complement strand
TACCTCGTCGTCGTGCCCGGGGTGGCGTGGGTCGCGGTGCTTCTGGAACTCTCGCGAGACAGCGATACGTGGCGCAGCAGGGCGGGCGAGCTGTTGATGGTCGCGGTCGTCGCCGCCCTCGCGCTGGCCGGTGCTGCGATGGCCGGGTCGGTCGACGGTCCGCTGCGCACCGGGCACTGGGTGATGTTCGCGGTGATCTCGCTGACGACCCTCGCGGCGATGGCCAAGGTGCTCACGGGTGGACGGCGGCCACGGTCGGTGGTTGGCAGCGCTGTCGTCGCCACGTTGTTCTTCGCGCTCGGAAACGCGATTCTGGTGATCCCGCTGGGCCTGGTGCCGAGCTGGCTGGCGTTGGCGTCCACCGGTTGCGACGTGCTGCTGCTCGGAGTCGCCGTCGCGCTGTGGGACGCGTTCGACGAGGGGCAGGCCTTGCGGGCCGACATGCTGCGGTCGTTCACCGGCAGCGTCGTGGTCGCCGTCCTCTTCGGTGGGCAGGTGCTCGTCGGCATGGCGGTCACCGATGAACACGCCGCGCTGTCGGTGCTGCTCTTCACCAGCCTCGCCATCGCGATCGGCATCAACGTGATGGCCGACCCGCTGGCCGGGGTGTTGGATCGGCTCGCGTTCTCGCGATCGCCGACCTTGCGCGCCGACCGCGCCACGCTGCGGCGCACCGAAGCCGCGTTGCCACTGCGTTCGGAGAACCCGCTCGACGGCGTCGGTGACGAGACGTTCGTCCGGTTGACGCGACGCGCGCTCGGCCACTACGGGGACCTGTCGAAACTCGTCGCCAGTCCGCTGACGGCGCTGCCGATCGTCGATGAACGGTTGGCCCGCCGCGGGGCGCCCGATCAGCCGCTGGAGCGGGCCAACGAACTGCGCGCGTTGCTCGCCGACCGCATCACGGCGCTGAAGCCACGCGACGGCGGTGAGTTCGGCATCACCGAGCAGTGGCGGCACTACAACTCGCTGTACTTTCCGTATGTCGTCGGGGTCCGGGCGTACGCGCAAAACGCGACGGCCGCCGGACTCGATCCGGTCGCCAAGCAGGCCTGGCAGTGGTTCGTCACCGAGGTACCGCAGCGTTCGCTGCACAACTGGCAGAACGCGGCCGCCCGCGTCATTGCCGCCGATCTACGTGGCACGCGGGTTTCCACGACGTCCTGACCTGCGGCTGGCAGTGATTGGCAGCGTTCGGCGTCGATTTGGCAGTGCCTCTGCGGGCATCGTCGATGGTGTTCAAACACCTCACCGTCGAGGAGCATCCCGTGACCGACACCATCACCATCCGTCCACTATCCGACAGTTCGGATTCGCTGCTGCGCTTCGCGATCCGAGCCGACGCCACCTTCTGCGGGGGCCTCGGTCTGCTCATTGCGATGGCCGCTGACCCCCTGTCCCGACTGTCGGGTCTGTCGGCTTCCTCGGAGTGGATCGCAGGCGCCGCGCTCGTCGTCTACGGCGTAGCCCTCTACCTGATGGCCGCGGCACCGTTCGTCCGGCGCATCGGCGTCGGCATCGTCGTCGCCAACGTGATGTTCGCGGTCGTCGCGCTCGCAGTCCTGGTGGCTGGTCTCCTGCCGCTCACGGGACTCGGCGTGGCCATGATGCTCGCCACCGTCGTCGCCACCCTCGGGGCGGCGTACCTGCAGTACCTCGGAGTGCGCCGGCTGGCGTGACTCCCTCCGAACCGGTGCGCGGCCGCCCGCCGCAAGAGGTTACGGCGTGCGGCCCGCACCGGCCTCTCCGCTCCACCCACCAAAATTGAAGGGAAGTTCCATGACCGCCATCACCGCTCCCGCGACCACCACCCGCGACTCCTTCCTGCGCTTCGCGCTCCGCCTCGACGCCGTCGGCAGCGGCCTGGTGGGCGTCGTGGGCCTCGCGATCGCTCCGCAGCTCGCCAAGTTGTCGGGCACCACCATCACCTTCGAGTACGCGGTCGGCGCATTGTTCGTCGCCTACAGCGTGGCCTTGCTCGTCTTGTCCCGGCGGCCGTCGGTGCGCCAGCTGGGCAGGGTGTGCGCCATCGGCAACCTCGTCTTCACCGCCGCAGCGGTGATCGTCGTGCTGGCCGGTGTCTTCCCGCTGACGACGGCGGGCGTCGTCGGTTTCCTGGGTAGTGCCGTCTTCACGCTGGCGATGGCCGATCTGCAGTACCTCGGCCTGCGCCGGATCCGCGCCTGATCCTCCGATTTCGGCGTGCTCGGCGGCGGTCTGCGCCGGTGAGCACGCCCAAATCGCAGAGCTAGAGCTTGCGGAGGCGGAGGCGGTTGATCGCGTGATCGGCGTCCTTGCGCAGCACCAGGGTGGCGCGCGGACGCGTCGGCAAGATGTTGTCGATCAGATTGGGCCGGTTTATCGAATGCCAGATGTCGCGGGCCGCGAACACCGCCTGCTCGTCGGTCAGCGTCGAGTAATGGTGAAAGTGCGACTGGGGGTCGGCGAACGCGCCGGCCCGCATCGCCAGGAATCGTGACACGTACCAGCCCTCGATGTCCTCGATGCGGGCGTCCACGTAGACCGAGAAGTCGAACAGATCGGACACCATCAGCGCCGGGCCGGTCTGCAGCACGTTGAGACCCTCGAGGATGAGGATGTCCGGATGCTTGATGGCCATCTGCTCGCCGGGGACGATGTCGTAGAGCAGATGCGAATACACCGGCGCGCACACCTGATCTGATCCCGACTTCACCGCCGTGACGAAGCGCATCAATCCGCGGCGGTCGTAACTCTCGGGAAAGCCCTTGCGATGCATCAGGTTTCGCCGCAACAGTTCGGCGTTCGGGTAGAGGAAGCCGTCGGTGGTAACCAGGTCGACGCGGGGGTGGTGTTCCCACCGGGCCAGCAGTGCCTGGAGCACGCGGGCGGTCGTGGACTTGCCGACGGCCACGCTGCCCGCCACCCCGATCACGAACGGCACCGGCCGGTCGGGGTTCTGCAGTGGCTCGCCGAGGAACTCGGCGGTCGTGGCGAAGAGGCGTTGGCGCGCGGCGACCTGGAGGTGGATCAACCGGGCCAGCGGCAGGTAGACCTCTTCGACCTCCAGCAGATCCAGTTGCTCACCGAGCCCGCGAAGACCCAGGAGCTCATTCTCGGTCAACTTCAGCGGAGTGGACATACGTAGCGAACGCCATTGACTCCGGTCGAACTCGACGTACGGACTTGGCTCGCTCGCCCGCGGCATGCGCCCAGTGTTGCATTTACGGTTGGGGGCATGGCTAACGGGATGGACTCAAGCACCGTGATTCGCGAGTACCTGCTCCTGGGTTTGCGGTTCGACCGTGTGGAGGAGGGTTACGTCGACTCGTTCACCGGCGATCCCGCGCTGCGTGCCGTCGTCGGGTCCGAGCCGCCGCCGGAGCCCGCCGACCTCGCCCGCCAGGCGCAGCGGTTGATCGCCGAACTGCCTGGCGCCGATGGCCTCGATGCCCAGCGGGCGGACTACGTCGCGGCGCACCTGCGGGCGCTGGCGTGTGCCGGGCGCAAGTTCGCGGGTGAGGACGTCGGCTTCGTGCAGGAGGTGCACGACTACTTCGACGTCGACATCGCCAAGGGCGATCCCGATACGTACCGCGAGGCGCACCGCAAGCTCGACGAGGCACTCGGCGGCAGCGGGGATCTCGCCGAGCGCATGCAGACCTACCGCAGCGGCGAGGAGATCCCACCGGAACGGCTCGAAGAATGCATCCACGCGTTCTCAAGCGCGCTGCGCGACAGGGTCCGTGCCGACTTCCCGCTGCCGGACTCCGAGACGATCGTCTACGAAATCGTCACCGACAAACCGTGGTCGGGCTTCAACTACTACGAGGGCGACTACCGCTCCACGGTCGCCGTCAACGCCGACCTCAAGCAGCAGATGTCTGGCCTGCCGCGGCTCGTCGCGCACGAGTCCTATCCCGGTCACCATACCGAGCACTGCCGCAAGGAATCAGGTCTCGTCGAAGGTCAGGGCCAGACCGAGCAGACGATCTTCCTGGTCAACACCCCGCAGTGTCTGATGGCCGAGGGCCTTGCCGACCTCGCCCTATACGCCGCGATCGGACCCGACTGGGGGGCATGGGCAACCGAGATCTACGCCGACCTCGGCCTGCGGTTCGACGGGGACCGCGCCGTGGCCGTCTCGCAGGCGGCGGCGGCCCTGGCCGACGTCCGCCAGGACGCCGCGCTGATGCTGCACGACGAGCACCGTGACGTCGACGACGTCGTCGCCTTCCTGCAGCGCTGGCAGCTGACCAGCGAAACGCGGGCCCGGCAATCGCTGCGATTCCTGTCCTCGCCGCTGTGGCGGGCTTACACCAGCACCTACGTCGAGGGCTACCGCCTGTTGCGCGGCTGGCTCGACGCGCGGCCGGCCGAGGTGACGCTCACCGAGCGATTCGGGAGGCTGCTCGACGAGCCGCTGGTGCCGTCGGCTTTGCGCTTGGACGTCGCGTGAGGTGGGCGTCTCGCGAGTTCGACGCCACGGTCGTGATGCGGCGGCGGCAACGACCGTGGTGTAGATATCGCGAGCCGAACAGCGGGGATTAGGCTTAGCCCATGACTGCCGACTCCGTGACCACACCTACTCCAGCGCTGGGCGCCGAGTACGCCGAGACCGCGAGCGCTGCCTACGCCGCCGCCCTGAAGGTCATCGAGTCCGTCGAACCGCGAATCGCCGCCGCCACGCGGAAAGAGCTTGCCGACCAACGTGATTCGCTCAAGCTGATCGCCAGCGAGAACTACGCGTCGCCCGCGGTGCTGCTGACGATGGGCACCTGGTTCTCGGACAAGTATGCCGAGGGCACCATCGGCCACCGCTTCTACGCGGGTTGTCAGAACGTCGACACCGTCGAGGCGCTCGCCGCGGAGCACGCCCGCGAACTGTTCGGGGCGCCCTATGCCTACGCTCAGCCGCACTCCGGCATCGACGCCAACCTCGTCGCCTACTGGGCGATCCTGCAGACCCGCATCGAGGCGCCGGGCCTCGCGGAGCTGGGCGCCAAGAACGTCAACGACCTGTCCGAGGCCGACTGGGAGGTGCTGCGCGCCAAGCTCGGCAACCAGCGCCTGATGGGCATGTCCCTTGACTCGGGCGGCCACCTCACCCACGGCTTCCGGCCCAACATCTCGGGCAAGATGTTCTACCAGCGCAGCTACGGCACGGACCCCGAGACCGGGTTGCTCGACTACGCCAAGGTCGCCGCGGCCGCCCGCGAGTTCAAGCCGCTGGTCCTCGTCGCCGGCTACTCGGCGTACCCACGCCGAGTGAACTTCGCCAAGATGCGCGAGATCGCCGATGAGGTCGGCGCAACGCTGATGGTCGACATGGCGCACTTCGCCGGCCTGGTGGCGGGCAAGGTGTTCACCGGCGACGAGGATCCGGTGCCCCACGCGCACGTCACCACCACCACGACGCACAAGTCGCTGCGCGGCCCGCGCGGCGGCCTGGTGCTGGCCACCGAGGAGTACTCGGCGGCCGTCGACAAGGGTTGCCCGATGGTGCTCGGCGGCCCGCTGTCGCACGTAATGGCGGCCAAGGCCGTCGCGCTAGCCGAGGCGCGTCAGCCGTCGTTCCAGGAATATGCGCAGCGCATCGCCGACAACGCCAAGGCGTTGGCCGACGGCTTCCTCAAGCGCGATGCCCGGCTGGTCACCGGCGGCACCGACAATCACATCGTGCTTCTCGACGTCACGTCGTTCGGGCTCACCGGACGCCAGGCCGAGTCGGCCCTGCTGGACGCCGGCGTCGTCACCAACCGCAACTCGATTCCGGCCGACCCCAACGGCGCCTGGTACTCGAGCGGCATCCGCTTCGGCACCCCGGCCCTGACCACGCGCGGATTCGGCGCGGACGACTTCGACCGCGTGGCCGAGTTGGTCGTGGACGTGCTGAAGAACACCCAGCCGGACGGTTCATCGAAGGCCAAGTACACCCTGGCCGACGGGACCGCCGAGCGCGTGCACGCCGCGTCCGCCGAGCTGCTGGCGGCTAACCCGCTGTACCCGGGGCTGACGCTCTAGCCGTCCCGCGATTTGTGTGTCCGCACCCGCGCTCACCGCGGCCGCAGACACACAAATCGCGGTGGGGCGGTCGGGCGGAGACACGCCGCACCCGGTTTTCAGGAACGTGTGTCCACGGGTTACAGTTAGTTTCATGGCAGACAAGCCGGTAGCCAACGCGTTGACCCTGGAGCTCCACCCAGTCGTCGAGGAGAACCTGTCGCGGCACGTCGCGACGGAGGAACTCTGGTACGCGCACGACTTCGTGCCCTTCGACCAGGGCGAGAACTTCGCCTTCCTCGGCGGCAAGGACTGGGATGCGTCGTCGGTGACGCTGCCCAAGCCCGTCACCGACGCGCTGGAGATCCTGCTCATCGTCAAGGACAACCTGGCCGGATACCACCGCGAACTCGTCGAGCACTTCATCCTCGACGACAAGTGGGGGCGCTGGCTGGGTAGGTGGACCGCCGAGGAGCACCTGCACGCCGTCGCGCTGCGCAACTACCTGGTGGTGACGCGGGAGATCGATCCCAGCGCCAACGAGGACGTGCGCGTCGAGCACGTGATGAAGGGCTACCGCGCCGATACGTTGAGCCAGATCGAGACACTGGTCTTCATGGCGTTCCTGGAACGCGCCCACGCCGTGTTCAGCCGCAACCTGCAGGCCCAGATCGCCGAACCGACTTTGAAGGCCATGGTCGGTCGGATCGCCAAGGACGAGGAGCGCCACGAGGAGTTCTTCGCCAACCTCGTCGCGCACTGTCTGACCACGCAGCGCGACGAGACGATCGCCGCGATCGCCAGCCGGGCCGCCGCCTTCGAACCCGTCGGTGCGGACATCGACGCCTATCGCGACAAGGTGCGCGTCGTTGCCGACGCCGGGATCTTCGACGACGCCGCACTGCGGAAGGTCCTCGCCGATCGCATCGCCGACTGGGGTGTCGCGGACGCTCCAGCACTTGCGGAGTTCGTGTCCCAGTAGTTAACCGAGTGGTCACATTTCGGCCTCGGCGCGCCTGCGCGGCGCAAACCTCGCCACGGGGGTAGCGTCCATCTCGATGGCCGACATGCTCTGCTATCCGGGCGGTATCCGTCGTTTCGACGAAGACGGGACCGGCCCCGGTCCTGGTACCGCGGTATTCCGCCGAGGGAGTTTCGTGCGGTGCCGCACGGACCTAGGAGCGCCACGTGACTGATCCTGTTCGGACTTATGTGCTCGACACCTCCGTGCTGCTGTCCGATCCTTGGGCGTGCAACCGGTTCGCCGAGCACGAGGTGGTCGTCCCGCTCGTGGTCATCAGCGAACTGGAAGCCAAACGTCACCACCACGAGTTGGGGTGGTTCGCGCGGCAGGCGCTGCGGATGTTCGATGACCTGCGACTCGAACACGGGCGACTCGATCAGCCGATTCCCATTGGCACCCAAGGCGGTACGCTCCAGATCGAGCTGAACCACAGCGATCCCACGGTGCTTCCCGCCGGGTTCCGCACCGGCACCAACGACGCGCGGATCCTCACCTGTGCCGCCAACCTCGCTGCCGAGGGCAAGCTCGTCACCCTGGTCAGCAAGGACATCCCGCTGCGCGTCAAGGCGGGCGCGGTGGGCCTGCCCGCCGACGAATACCATGCTCAAGACGTCGTCACGTCCGGCTGGACCGGCATGGCTGAGGTCGACGTCACCGCCGAAGAGATCGGCACGCTGTTCGCCGACGGCGAGATGGATCTCGAGGAGGCTCGAAACCTTCCCTGCCACACGGGTGTTCGACTGCTGGGGGGCAACTCCCACGCGTTGGGCCGGGTGAACGCCGAGAAGCGGGTGCAGCTGGTCCGTGGTGACCGCGAAGTGTTCGGCCTCCGGGGAAGGTCAGCCGAACAACGCGTCGCCCTCGATTTGCTGCTCGACGAATCGGTCGGCATCGTCTCGCTCGGAGGCAAGGCCGGCACCGGCAAGTCGGCGCTGGCACTCTGCGCAGGTCTCGAGGCGGTGCTGGAGCGCCGGACGCAGCGCAAGGTCGTCGTCTTCCGCCCGCTGTATGCCGTCGGCGGCCAGGATCTCGGCTACCTGCCTGGCAGCGAGAGCGAGAAGATGGGCCCGTGGGCGCAAGCCGTCTTCGACACCCTCGAGGGGCTCGCGAGTCCTGCCGTCCTGGACGAGGTGCACGCGCGCGGCATGCTCGAGGTGCTCCCGCTGACCCACATCCGCGGCCGCTCGCTGCACGATTCGTTCGTGATCGTCGACGAGGCGCAGTCGCTGGAGCGCAACGTCCTGCTGACCGTGCTGTCGCGGCTCGGTGCGGGCTCGCGCGTGGTGCTCACCCACGACGTTGCGCAGCGTGACAACCTGCGGGTGGGACGGCACGACGGTGTCGCGGCGGTCATCGAGAAGCTGAAGGGGCATCCGCTGTTCGCCCACATCACGCTGTTGCGTAGCGAGCGGTCGCCGATCGCGGCGCTCGTCACCGAGATGCTCGAGGAGTTCAGCCCGGGCGCTCTGCCCTGATCCGGACGGCGGTTTCGGCGTGCCGACCGGCGCTCACCGCCGGGGATCACGCCGAAACCGCACGGGTCGGTAGGCTGCCACCGTGCGTAAGCGGCCCGACTCGTCGTCATGGACGTACTGGCGCGTGGTCATCGGCGTCTGTGCCGGCGTCGCAATCGTGGTGATCGGCGGTCTCACCGGGCACGTGCGGATCACCACCCCGGCAGAAGCCCAGGAAGAGGTCGACTGCTCGGTGGTGAAGTGCATCGCGCTGACGTTCGATGACGGCCCGAGCCCCTACACCGACCGGTTGCTGCAGATCCTCAAGGACAACAACGCCAAGGCGACCTTCTTCGAGATCGGCAACAAAGTTGCCGCCAACCCCGATGGCGCCAAGCGCGTCGTCGATGCAGGCATGGAGCTCGGCAACCACACCTGGGAACACCCCAACATGACAACGATTCCGCCCGAGGACATCCCCGCCCAGTTCAGCAAGGCCAGCGACGCGATCGAGGCGGCGACCGGCCAGCGCCCCAAGCTGGTGCGCACGGCAGGCGGCTTGATCAACGATCAGGTGTTGGCCGAGGCCAAGAAGCAGGGGCTCGCCGACATCAACTGGGACGTCATCCCGTTCGACTGGGCCAACGACGCCAATACGGGTGCCACCCGCTTCATGCTGATGACGCAGATCAAGCCGAATTCGGTGGTGCTGTTCCACGACACCTACTCGTCGACGGTCGACCTGGTGCAGCAGTTCATCCCGGTGCTCAAGGCCAACGGATACCACATGGTGACCGTCACGCAGATGATCGGCGAGCGGGCTCCAGGCACCAGCTACGGCAGCCGCGACAACGGCGCACCCGTCAACGACCTGCTCGACATCCCGCCGGGCGAGATCCCGTCGCTGCCCAACACGCCGTCGCCCGCGCCGATGCCCAACATCCCGATCACCGACATCCCTGGCGCCAACTCCGGTGGCTCCAACAACGGCGCTTGACGTTGCACACCAACACCGCAATCGTCCTGACGGTCCTGGTGTTGGGGTATGCCATGGTCTCGGGGCTGGTGAAGCGGTGGTATCTGGCTCCGGCCCTGATCTTCGTATTGGCCGGCATCGTGTTCGGGCCGTTCGTCCTCGACGTGATCGACGTCGGGACCGGCACCGCGAGCTTCACCGTCATCGCCCAGCTGGCACTGACCGTCATCTTGTTCAATCAGGCGGTGCAGCTGGATCTTTCGACGATGTTCCGCCGTCGTGAGGTGACCTTCCGGCTGCTGGTGATCGGCATTCCGATCGCGCTCGTGCTCGGCACGGTGACCGCACTGCTGGTGCTGCCGGTGATGCCGCTGTGGGAGGCGGTGTGCCTGGCCGCGATCGTCGCCCCGACCGAGGTCGCACTCATCGACGCGCTCCTCGAGGACGAGAAGGTTCCGGAACGCATCCGACACGCGCTGTCGACCGAGAGCGGCTTCTACGACGGCTTCGCGCTGGCGGCCCTGCTCGCGGCGCTGGCCCTGGCGTCGGACCGCACCGATCCCGATGCCGGCCGGTGGACCGTGTTCATCCTGCGCACGGAAGTGGTGTCGGTCGTGGTCGGCCTCGCCATCGGCGCCGTCGGCGGGGTGGTGATGGCTCGTTCGCAGAAGCGTGAATGGATGAGTGCCACCTGGGCGCAACTGGCCACTCTCGCCGTGGCGCTGGTGTGCTTTCAAACGGGGGAGGGGTTGCACGGCAGCGGCTTCGTGGCTGCGTTCGCAGGCGGACTCGCGTTCGCCTTTGCCGCAAAGCACTTCGACGTGACGCCGGACATGCAGGTGTCCGAGGCGGCCGGTCAACTGCTGGAGTTGGTGGTGTTCGCGATGTTCGGCAGTTACGCGGTCGTCATCGGCTGGCGCGACGCGGGCTGGCGGGTGGTGCTGTTCGCCGTGCTGGCGCTGTTCGCGGTCCGGGTGCTGGCGGTGGGTGCGGCGCTGTTGCGCAGTGACCTGGCGCTGCGCGAACGGGCGTTCATCGGCTGGTTCGGGCCGCGCGGGATCGGCACGTTGGTGCTTGGCCTGCTCGTCGTCGAGCGCGGCACCATCGAGCAGGAGTCGCTGATCATCCAAGTGGTTGCCGTGACGGTGTCGCTGAGCCTGGTGGCGCACAGCCTCACCGCGTGGCCGGGGATCAAGTGGTTGGGTGCGGCGCCGGATGCGGCGCCATTGGCGGCGTTGGCCGACGAGTAAGACAGGCACTGGTGGGAACGGTTGTCGTGGACTTGTTCTGTGATTGCTGAGATTCTTTGCTCATGCCAGTCCCCGCCGTGAGCCGTACTGCGGAGTCGGGAGCGGTCAGCGACTTTCTCGAATCGGCGAGCGCGGGTCCGTCGGCGTTGGTGATCGAGGGTGAGGCGGGGATCGGCAAGACCACGTTGTGGTTGAGCGCGTTGACGTTGGCTCGGGAGCGGGGGGTGCGGGTGATGGTCGCCCGCGCGGTGGCCGCCGAGTCGGTGCTGGCGTATGCCTCGTTGGCCGATCTGCTCACTGGAGTGGACCCGAATGTGTTGGCGGGACTGCCGGATCCGCAGCGACTGGCGGTGGATCGGATCCTCCGGGCCGACGCCGATGGGCCTGCATCCGACCAGCGAGCGTTGGCGGCTGGTTTTCTCGCGATCATCGAGGCTCTCGCCGAGGCGGGCCCAGTGCTGCTGGCGCTCGACGATCTGCAGTGGCTCGACCCCTCCAGCGCCTCCGTCGTCGCGTTTGCAGTGCGTCGGCTATCGAAGAGTGTTGGGTTGCTTGCCACTGTCCGCACCGAGGTGGGCGTCGACAGTCCCGTCTCATGGCTGCAGATGCCGCGCCCCGACGACCTGCGGCGGATAGTCGTGCCTCCGCTGACAATGGGCGGCTTGCAAATCGCCGTCTCGGAACGACTCGGGCGATCCTTTCCGCGGCCGACGATGGTGCGGATCCACGACGTGTCAGGTGGCAATCCTTTCTATGCCCTCGAGTTGGCACGGGCTATTGATCGAAGTCCCGATGACGTCGAGGCCGAATTACCTGGCACGCTAGCCGAATTGGTGCAGGCGCGGATCGGAAGCCTCGGCACCGAGGTTCACGAGGTACTGCTCGCTGCGGCGTGCGCGGCGGCACCCACCGTCGAACTGGTCGCCGAGGCCACCGATCGCAACGCGATCGACGCGGCCGGCTTGCTTGAACCTGCGGAAGCCAACGGCATCATCGCGATCGTCGGCCATCGGATCCGATTTGCCCACCCATTGTTAGCCCGGGGTGTGTACAGCGGCGCGAGTTTGGCCCGGCGCCGAGCGATGCATCGACGACTGGCCGGGGTCGTCGACGAAGCCGAGCTACGGGCCCGGCACCTGGCATTGGCTGCCACCACCGGTGACCCGGACACGTTGCGTGCGCTCGACGTTGCCGCCGAGATGGCGCGTCGACGCGGCGCGCCCGCGGCCGCCGCCGAGTTAATCGAGCTGGCGCGGGGATTGGGCGGCGACACTCCTGAGCGCCGACTTCGCTCGGCGCAGCATTCTCGCGCCGCCGGCGACTCGCCGCGAGCGGTATCGATCCTCGAGGAGACCATCGAGGGGATGAAGCCAGGCACTTTGCGTGCGGGGGCGCTGAGGCTGCTCGGTTCCGCACACGTGTTCCACGAGGGTCAGATCGAAGCCGCCAAGTGTTATGAACGCGCACTGACCGAGGTCGGCGAGAACCTCGCGCTGAGGGTGCGGACGTTGAACGACCTCGGAGTCACTTTGACGAACGCGGCGCGATTCGACGACGCCCAGCGCGTCCTGGACCAAGCCGTCTCAGACGCCATCCGCCTGGGTCATCCCAATCTGTTGGGCCGGACGCTCAGCGCGAGCATCGAGGTGCGGATGCTGCGGGGTGAGGGCTACGACGAAGCTGGTATGCGACGTGCGCTAGATCTAGAAGACCGTGACGCTGACACCTCCGCGTTCCTCTCGCCGCGGTTTCAACACGCGTTGATGTTGTCCTGGATCGGAGAATTCGATCAGGCTCGGGCGGAGATGGCGGCTGTCCGCAGACGCTGTGCTGAACGCGGCGAAGAGAACGAATTGGCTTGCATCTCGCTGTGGGGCGTCCAGCTCGAGGTATGGCGGAGCGATTTCCCCGCTGCTGCCGCGCTCGCCGAGGACTCTCATGAACGGGGTCTGCTAGTGGGCGGAGACGAAATGTTCGGCCTCTCCCGGATCAATCAGTGTGCGGTTGCCGCGTACGCAGGCCGAGTCGATGACGCCCGCAGCTGTGGCGTCGATGGGATCGCCGCGACCCGGCGACACGGCGGGCTCGCCGTCACGACGTGGGGAGTGACGTGCATTGGCTTTCTGGAGGTGTCGTTGGGCAATCACGAGGCGGCACTGGCGACCTTGGAACCTCTCATCCTGGCGCAAGGCGGCGCGCCCAACGCGACCGAAATCTACGTCGCCGGGTTCGTGCCCGACGCGGTCGAATCCCTTGTTGCGCTGGGGCGGCTGGACGATGCCGAGCCGTTGATCGAGCGACTCGAACGCAACGGTGCCCGCGTCGGCCGCCCATGGATGTTGGCCATGGGAGCGCGCGGGCGGGCCATGCTGCTGGCCGCGAAGGGTGATCTCCGTGCGGCCAGTGTCGCGGCGCGACAGGCGATGGTCGAACACGACCGGCTGCTGATGCCCTTCGAGCGGGCCCGAACACAGCTCCTGGTTGGTCAACTTCAGCGTCGGCAACGCCAAAAAGAACTTGCCGCAGCTACTTTGGGTGAGGCATTACAGACCTTCGAGACACTTGGCACGCCGCTGTGGGCGGAGCGGGGCCGGGCCGAATTGGCCCGCGTCAACGTTGCCGTCGGTGGGGGGGAGTTGACGCCGTCGGAGCAGCGGGTAGCCGAACTCGCTGCGTCAGGCATGACCAACCGCGACGTCGCCGCGACGATGTTCATCAGCCCCAAGACCGTCGAAGCCAACCTCTCGCGGATCTACCAAAAGCTCAACATCCGGTCCCGTGCCGAGCTCGGTAAGCGAATGGCGCAAACCGACGGATAGGGAAACACCCGATTCCTCAGGGGTCCTGGCTCCATAGCGTCGGGGTCATGAACAGTGATTTTGACGTCATCGTCATCGGCTCAGGCTTCGGCGGTTCGGTCTCGGCCCTACGGCTGACGGAGAAGGGCTATCGCGTCGGCGTGCTCGAGCAGGGCGCGCGCTGGCGACCGGAGGACTACCCGCCGAACACCTGGCATCTCCGCAAGTGGCTATGGCGCCCACGCCTTGGGCTGATCGGCCCCCAGCAGCTCACCGTCTTGAAGAACACCTTCATCATGTCCGCCGTCGGCGTCGGCGGCGGATCGCTGATCTACGGCAACACGCTCTACGAGCCGCTCGACCAGTTCTTCAATGACCCGCAGTGGGCAGCGATCACCGACTGGAAGGCCGAGTTGGCTCCGTTTTACGACCAGGCCAAGCGCATGCTCG
>NZ_JAVRQA010000008.1:0-39132 GCF_032161845.1 Mycobacterium sp. | reverse complement strand
CGTCGTTGATGATTCGGCGCATCGCCGGGGTGTCGCCGTAGGTCGACTCCAGCGAGGCGACGCAGTGCTGCAGGTCGGCGAGAACGTGGTGCAACTCGTCGACGGCGGCCTTCGTGGGCATGGGAACTCCCTTGGGGTGTCTGGGCTGACGGTTGGCGAGCTCGACCCGCATCATCGCGGCAAGCCGACGGTCGGGAGGCCAGGGCGGTGCAACATCCGCGTCATCGCCGCAGCGCACAGGCTGAGGAGGCCGGCGACGAGGAATGGCACCATCAGCCGGTGCGAGGCCACCAACAGCGCGGGCAGGCCGATGCCGATCAGTCCGCCGAACAGTTTGGCGCTGTACACCATTCCGAAGTTGCGTACGGCGCTTGGCTCACCGAAGTAGTCGGCGACCAAGCTCGCGACCAGCGGGTAGAACGCGCCGCCTGCCAATCCGCTCAGCGCGGCGAAGACCACGAATGCCGAAGGCTGGCCGATCGATGCGGAGTAGACGAGTCCTAGCTGGGCGCAGCCCTCGACGAGGAGCGCGGCGCTGAGCGTCTGGCGTCGGCCGTACCGGTCCGAGAGCCGGCCTGCCAGGCTGCGGCCGGTCCCGTTGACCACGGCGAGCAGACCGACTGCCAGAGCGGCGATACCAAGCGAAAAGTCATGGGACAGCGCGACGATCGGAATGTAGACAGCGGCTAGTAGCGAGGCCGCTGCGGCGATGACCAGGATCAGGTACATCACCACGAAGGCGGGTGTACGGACCGCCTCGCCGGGGGAGTACTGCCGTAATGCGGTCACGTTGTTGCGCAGGCCGCGGTTGAGTTTCTTGTCGATGGCCCACTGCTTGGGGTCGACGTCCGACGGCCACCAGCCCGCTGGCGGGTCCCGCAAGAGTGCGCCGAACTGGGCCACGACGACGAGGATGATGACCCCCACCGCAGTGAAGAGTCCCGTGCGGTTGGCCGGGGTGAGGGCGGCGGCGAAGGCCACGATGAAGGGGACGGCACCGCAACCGATCGCTCCGGTGACGAGGCCGACCCGGGCGGCACGCTTCTCCGGGTACCACTTCGCGACGGTGGCAGTGCAGGTGGCGTAGACGATGCCTGCGCCGGTGCCGGACAACACGGAGTAGCCGAGCACCGCGAGCACCAGGTTGTCGGTGTGGGCCAGGGTCAAGGGTCCGGCGGCACACAGCAGTGCGCCGACCGGAACGGCGCGCGCTGGGGTCAGGGCGAAGCGGTGGCTAAGCACGGCAGTGGGAGCGGCAGCGCCGGCCTGGAACACTACCCACAACGCGAGGATCCACAGGGCGCCGGTCAGGCTCTTTCCGCTGGTGACGTGCAGTGCCGTCAAAGCGACCCCGTAGCCGTACTGCAGCACCCCGATGCCGGCCATGGCGATCCAGCAGAACAACAGCATCCACGTCCGCGAGCAGCCGATGAGGTCGTGCGGCCGCTCGCCGACTCGGTACGAGCGCCCGCGAAGATCGCGGACTTCGACGACGTCGACTGGGGAATCGATGCGAACCATGTACGTTCTCCAAACTGCATACAGTATGCAATGATCGTAACGTGATGTGGGTCACGTGTCCATAGCTCGCCCCGATTGCTGGGGCACGCCAGTCGATCGAGTACGACAGACAACTAGGGAGTTACCGACATGGGACGCGTGACGAGCACATACCGAATTCTGCGGATGACCGACGGGGTGGGATCGGCACGCCCGGACACCCTTGCCGCAGAGGAGCCCCTGGAGATTAGGGTGGCGGGCCGTCCGCTGACGGTGACGATGCGCACTCCGGGTGACGATTTCGACCTGGCCCAGGGCTTTCTCGTCAGTGAGGGCGTGGTCTCTGCCGCGTCGGACGTTACGGCGATCCGCTACTGCGCAGGAGCGACCGCCGACGGCGCCAACACCTACAACGTGCTCGACGTGCACCTCGCGGCCGGGATCGCTGCCCCCGACGCCTCGCTGGAGCGCAATTTCTACACGACGTCGTCGTGCGGAGTATGCGGAAAGGCCAGCCTCGACGCCGTGCGCACCGTGAGCCGCTGGTCCGTCGACCGTGATTCAGTGCGGCTGAGCGCCGCCACCATCGTCACCCTGCCGGACAAGCTCAGGGCCGCCCAGCGGGTCTTCGACCGGACCGGGGGTTTGCACGCGGCCGCCCTGTTCGACGCCCGCGGTGAGCTGCAGTGCGTGCGGGAGGACGTCGGCCGCCACAACGCGGTCGACAAGGTGGTCGGGTGGGCACTCGCTGACGGACGCCTGCCGCTGACCGGAATGACGCTGATGGTCAGCGGCCGGGCCTCCTTCGAGCTGGTGCAGAAGGCGGTGATGGCGGGGATACCGGCCCTGGCGGCAGTGTCGGCTCCCTCGTCACTGGCCGTGGATCTTGCCAAGGAGATGGGTCTGACGTTGATCGGCTTCCTACGCGGCACCTCGATGAACGTCTATTCGGCACCCGAACGGATCCGTACCGGACCGGAAGGGCTCGACGGGATCCCGGCCCGTCACACCGAAGAGCGTTCAGCTGGGTGAGCGGACGTCATTCTCGCTCGGTCTTGGCCAGCCGCTCTTCGTGGTAAACCTGGCGCGTCCGCTCAGTGTGCCGATTCATGATGTCGGTCGCCCGCTTGACGTCCTTGGCGGCGATCGCGGTGATCAACTCCGCGTGCTCACTCCAGGCGTCCTGCCCGCGGGGTTGTGCGATGGGTAGGTAGTACCAGCGCCACTTACGTTCGACGAGACCGATGTGTTCGGCGAGTACCTGGTTGCCCGCGAGGGCGGTGATCGCCGCGTGCAGAGCGGCGTTGGCCGACACCAGGCCCTCGGAATCGTTGTCGGCCAGGGCATTCAACCCGTCCTGCTGCAGCTCCCAGAGCCGGTTCACGTCCTCCGGGGTGGCGTGTTCGGCGGCAAGGCCGGCCGAATGTGTTTCCAGGATCGACCGTACCCCGAGAAGCTGGTCCACTTCCTCTTCGGACGGGATGTGCACGAAGGCGCCCTGCCCGGGACGGAGCTCGATCCAACCGTCGGTTTGTAAGCGCTGCAAGGCTTCTCGCACCGGTTGGCGACTGACGCCGAGATAATCCGCCAGCTCGGCCTCGACGACGTGCCTGCCCCGTTGCAGGGTGCCATGCACGATCAGTTCGACGATCGCGTCGTAGACGGCCTGACGCAGGGGAGCGGGACGCAGCACCCGGGGTGCTGCGTCGGCCAGCACGCTGGGTCGTGCGGCCTGCTTGCGTCTGCCGGACGGGTAGGGATGTGACATGGACAGCCGCTCCTTAGCCTTCGTTTGCGCATTCTCAGGGTACAGGTTTTCGTATGCAATGAACCGATGCGGCCGCGGTGTTGCGATCGGTCGAAAAACGGGCAACCCGGATGCGGGAGCGGTCCAGGAAGGGACCGCTCCCGCACCCGGGGCGTTGATTCATTGTTCGCGAGCCCACCGGGCCTAGTCGAGCGCCAGCGATGCGGCCTCCTCGTTCTGACGTCCCTGGTTCTCGTCGGTGACCGACCTCCGCTGCT
Organism: Mycobacterium sp.; assembly: GCF_032161845.1. Taxonomy (GTDB): domain Bacteria; phylum Actinomycetota; class Actinomycetes; order Mycobacteriales; family Mycobacteriaceae; genus Mycobacterium. The sequence goes on along the minus strand of NZ_JAVRQA010000008.1, from coordinate 35,607 downwards.
GCGACTCAGGCAGTTTGGGCTGGCGAAGCAGCAGCGTGATGAAGGCGCAGACGATGCCGACCGAACCGGCGATCATAAATGCCGCGCCGTACCCCCAGGTGCTCACCACGACCGACCCCAGTCCGGCGCCAACCAGGCCGGAGATGACCTTCGAGCTGTACACCAAGCCATAGTTGGTCGCGTTGTTGTTCTCCCCGAAGTAGTCGGCGGTCATCGCCGCGAAGAGCGGGAAGATGGCGCCTCCGCCGAAGCCGGAGACCATCGAAGCCAACAGGAACAGCGGCATATTGCCGATCGAGCCCGAGAGGTACACCGCGAACTGGGCCACGCCGAGCACCAGGCAGACGATGACGAGCGTTTCCCGGCGCCCGAAGCGGTCGGAGATCCACCCGATCACGCCGCGCCCGGTGCCGTTGATGGTGGCCTTGAGGCTCATCGCCAAGGCCACGATGCCGCCGGCGAAACCCATCTCCTTGCCGAACGGCACCTGCATGGCGATGCCGAAGATGTTGATGCCTGCGGTGCAGAGCAGGACGAACCACATCATGGGCAGGATGCCGGTCTTGATCGCCTCTACCGGCGTGTACTGCTTCTTCGCCGGGGGATTCTTCCGTAACGCCCTGGCGATCCTTGGGTCGGTGCTGGCGCCGAGCGGATCGACGTGCGCGGGCCACCAGTTCTTCGGCGGGTCCTTGAAGAAGAAGCCGCTCACGGCTACCAACGCGGCCAGAAAGATGCCGACCGCGAACAGGATTCCCTGGTAGTTGCCGACGTCCAGATAGGAGGTGAAGATGAAGATGAATGGCACCGATCCGTAGGCGAACCCGCCGTTGACGAAACCGGTTTTGCCGCCCTTGCGTTCCGGATACCACTTGCCCACCATGTTCACGCAGGTGGCGTAGACGAAGCCGGCAGCGGTGCCCCCGAAGAAGCCGAAGCCCAGATACGCCCAGAACACATTGGGCGCGTACGCCAGTGACACGTAGCCCAGCAACGATCCCACCGCGCCGAGCATCATCGCCGAACGTGCCGACAACCTGCCGCTTTCCCGAAGTCGGCCGGCCGGGAATGCCACTGCCGCTTGGAAGAAGACCCATACGCCCAACAGCCAGAAGATGTGGGCACCATGCCAGCCGTGCGCGTCGGACAGGGTGTCCTCCGCAGAGGTGAACGCGTACTCCGACGAGCTGATCGCCATCATCGAGATCCAGGGCAACCAGACCATCCAGACGCGGGACCGACCGAGGATGTCCCTGTCTGTCTCGCCGATCCGGTACACCCTGCCGTTGTCGTCTGTGACCTCACGGAACGTCGGTTGAGCTGTCGCATTCATGCTGGCTGTTCCCCCTGCTTCCGCGGCCGCCGGTTGGGCGGACTGGTTGCCGCCCGTGCCCACTTCTCGTTGGATATTGCATACAGATCCATGTGTTGCGCCAATCACTTGTGGGGATGGTTAGTGACCACGATCACAGCCGAACGTATACTACATACAATCCTGGACGCAAGCACGAGATTGCCTGGGAATCTACTGGAGATCCTCGCGGGCCCCTTCCTGGCACTGGCGTTGCGGCGGCGATCTGGAGGCTCGCCAGCGGCCAAACATGTTGTTGGATAAGCATATTCGCAGTTGGTGGGAATCAAAGCGGCTGATGCGGGTCGGCGTGGCCGCAGTGTCGGGAGCGTGAGTCGGTGGGGACCGGGGCAGGCGCCGCCCATCGAAGCTGCCCAAAAGCTGGACAAAGAGTTGTTAGGTGGGACACACTCCTTGTTGAACGCATACGGTATGCAATTTCTGTTGATTGCGCGTACGTCTGCATCGGGCACCTTGGTCCCCAGGCACGAGCCGAGGCGAGTAGAGGAGAAGTCACATGGTTGAGATCCCAGCCGCCGCGAAAGGCAACCCGAATGCAAGCGTGGGCAAGGCGTTGTCGGGGGTTCGGGTCCTCGATATGACACATGTCCAGTCGGGTCCTTCGGCTACTCAGCTGTTGGCTTGGCTCGGCGCCGACGTCATCAAGCTGGAGGCGCCGAAGGGTGGTGACGTCACCCGCAGCCAGCTGCGCGACGTCCCCGGCGCCGACAGCCTCTACTTCACGATGCTCAACTGCAACAAGCGCAGCATCACCGTCAACATGAAGAGCGACGCGGGTAGACAGATCTTCACCGACCTGGTGTCGCAGGTGGACATCCTGGCCGAGAACTTCGGACCTGGGGTGGTGGACCGTTTCGGTTTCACCTGGGAGCGGCTGCACGAGATCAACCCGCGGTTGATCTACGCCTCCATCAAGGGATTCGGTCCAGGCAAGTTCTTCAACTTCAAGGCCTACGAGGTCATCGCGCAGGCGATGGGCGGGTCAATGGCCACCACCGGGTTCGAGCACGGTCCGCCGACCGCGACCGGCGCCCAGATCGGCGACTCGGGTACCGGCATCCACCTGGTCACCGGGATCCTGGCCGCGCTCTACCAGCGCACCAACACCGGCCGCGGCCAACGCGTCGAGGTATCCATGCAGGACGCCGTGCTCAACCTGTGCCGGGTGAAGCTGCGTGACCAACAACGGCTGACGCATGGTCCGCTCGACGAGTACCCCAACGAGCGCTTCACCGACGAGGTCCCTCGATCGGGCAACGCCTCCGGTGGCGGCCAGCCCGGGTGGGCCGTCCGGACAGCTGGTGGTGGCCCCAACGACTACATCTACGTGATCGTCCAACCCCAGGTGTGGGCGTCGCTGGCGAACCTGATCGGGCGGCCTGAACTCGCCGACCATCCTGACTGGGCCCGGCCTGAAGACCGGCTTCCCAAGCTGGACAAAGTCTTTGCGCTGATCGAAGACTGGACCGAGAAGCACACGAAGTGGGAAGCATTGGACGTGCTGAACGCGTTGAACGTGCCCTGCGGCCCGGTGCTCAGCACCAAGGAGCTGATCGAGGACGAAACGCTGGCCGAACTCGGCTCGATCGTCACTGTCGATCATCCCGAACGGGGTGCGTTCAAGACCGTCGGCTCTCCGCTGCGGTTGTCGGACTCCCCGGTGGAGATCGTCCGCTCACCGATGCTCGGCGAGCACACCGACACGATCTGTGCCGAGCTTGGCTATTCGCCGGAACAACTGGAGCAGTTCAGGCGTGCCGGAGCCATCTGAAGAGCAGGAGCCGGGCATCGGCGGCCGGCTCACTCACCGCAGCGGGGCATGGCCCGACGACGAAAGGGCGAGAACGTCATGAGGTAAGCCGTGGGTTTGTGTCTTTGGCGTGCGAGCGCTCGTTCGTCTGCGCGGGGCGCTACTCCCCGGCAGTGCATCAAATTACTCGACTGTCTGTCGCGAAAACCTGGCGCGAGAGGCCATCGAGGCGCCAGCCTGTAAACCATCGCCAGAAAGAGAATGAACGATGTCCCCAACACTCGCAAGTCATCGCGAGATCACTGACGCGAACAATCGCGTCTACCGCGTCGGAGAAACCGACCACGAACTGCTCGGCCGGTCCCGGGTGTGGATGGTCTGGCTGCCGTGGGCCGCCATGATGGCGGTCAGCGTCTATGAATACGGCTACGGCGCCGCCCAAGCTTCGGTCCGGGAAGCCCACGGCTGGACCATGTCCGAGACCTTCTGGCTGCTGTCCATCTGGGCCTTCTTCCAGGCCCTGATCGCCTATCCGGCAGGAAGATTACGCGAGAAGGGAGTCGTCTCGGCAAAGGTCGCCATGCTGGCCGGCGCAGTGCTCTCGGCGGTCGGCTTCATGAGCCTCACCCAGGACAGCATCGTCCTTGCCTACCTCGGCTTCGCCCTCTGTGGCGGTGTGGGTGCCGGCCTGGTGTATGCGACCTGCATCAACATCGTCGGTAAGTGGTACCCGGAACGGCGAGGCGGCAAGACCGGCTTCGTCAACGGCGGATTCGCCTACGGCGCCGTGCCCTTCATCTTCATCTTCAGCTACGCCCTGCATCCGAGCACCTACGTATGGGTTCTCGACCTCGTCGGGGTGTACATGCTCATCGTGGTCGCCACCTGCGGAATGTTCTTCAGGGACCCGCCGAAGAACTGGTGGCCGGCCGACGTGGACCCGCTGGAGTGGGCGAGCAGCAAGAGCGGTTCACAGAGCTTGCGGAAGAATCCCCCTGCTGTCCGGCAGTACACCCCGAGGGAGGCGATCAAGACCGGCATGCTGCCGCTGATGTGGCTCTCGCTCGGGATCAGCGCCGGCGTCTCGTTGTTCGGCATCAGCTACATGGTCCCCTTCGCCAAGGAACTCGGTTTCGGCCCATTGATCGCGGCGTCGTCCGCTGGCGTGCTGTCGATCGTCAACGGCACCGGTCGTACCTTGACGGGCTGGATATCCGACCGGCTGGGTCGCAAGCAGACCCTGCTCATCGTGCTGCTGGTGTCGGCGGTGGCGCTGGTCGGTCTGCTCTATGCAGGCAAGGCGCACAACGAGATCGCGTTCCTGTGCTTCGCGTTCCTGGTGGGATTCGGTGGCGGTGCCTTCTACCCGATGTTCGCCTCGCTCACCCCGGACTACTTCGGCGAGAACTACAACGCAAGCAACTACGGGCTCATCTACAGTTCCAAGCTTCTCGGCTCGGTGGTGGGCATTGGTGTCGGTGCCAGTGTGATCGAAGCCTGGGGCTACGGCGGCGCCTATTGGCTGGCGGCTACGAGTGCGCTGGCCTCCGCCGGTCTCGCGCTGTTCCTGCGGCAGCCCGGTCGTAGCGAAGCAGCCGCCGTCGCGCCGAGCACGACGACGGCCTCCACGACGGTGGCGGTCTCGGCTTCTGACTGACCGAAGCCGACTGCGTCGCCGAGCGGCCGAGGGGATCACCGGGCGGGTGGTCCCCTCGGTCGCGTCATTGGCTTTCGGGGTGAATATACTTCGCGATACGAAACCAGCCTGTCACTAAGCGGAATGACCGATGGGCCCGAGCCGGGGGATGGGAGGGCGTGCCATGGCGGACGCGGACTCGCCGGGCAAGGGTGGCGTTCAATCGGTCGAACGCGCCTTCCAACTTCTCGAGATCATGGCCAGCGCGGGCCCGTCGATCGCGTTCGGAGACTTGGCGGCTCGTGCGGAGCTCCCCCAACCGACGATCCACCGCCTGGTGCGGACCCTGCTCAACCTGGGCTACGTCCGACAACTCCCCAACCGGCACTATGCCCTTGGCCCCAAGTTGATTCGAATTGGTGAGAGTGCGGCGCGACTGATCGGGACGTGGTCGCGCCCGCATTTGGCCGGACTGGTGGAGCGCACGGGCGAGAGCGCGAACATGGCGATCATGGACAGCGACATGGCCGTTTACGTGGCCCAGGTGCCATCACCGCACTCCATGCGGATGTTCACCGAGGTTGGGCGGCGCGTGTACCTGCACTCCACCGGAGTTGGTAAGGCGCTGCTGATGCAATTGCCCGACGAGACGATACTCATGCTGCTCGATCGGACCGGGATGCCTGCCTCCAGCGCGAACACCCACCCGACCGCACAATCGCTGATGCGAGACATCGAACTGAGTCGCATCCGCGGCTACGCCATCGACGAGGGCGAGCAGGAGATCGGCGTCCGCTGCTTCGCAGTACCGGTACCGGACGCGCCGACGCTGACGGCGATCTCGGTTTCCGGACCGGAGTCGCGCCTGACGCTGAAGTCGGAGACGAAGGTGACCCCACTGCTCAAGCAGGTGGCGCGAGACCTGGCCACGGAATTCGAAAGGGAGGCGACTCGTTAGCCGCCTCCCTTCCGAATCACCACTCGCTAGTCCAGTAGTAGAGCGGCGGCCGTTGGTGCATCCCTTAGTGATTCGGCCAGGTCGTTGAATTCGACCACGTTGTCGAGCTCGGTGCCCATCGCGATGTTGGTGACCTTCTCCAGGAAGACCTCGACGACGACCGGCACCTTGTGCTCGTGGGCGAGGCGCTGCGCTCGCTCCAGCGCCGGACCGATGTCGCCAGGCTCGACGACCTGAATGGCCTTGCAGCCCAGACCTTCTGCAACCCGCAGGTGGTCGACGCCGTAGCCCTTGGGCACGTCGGTGTCGGTCTCCTGGGAATTGATGTTGTCGAACGCCAGTGACACGCAGTAGTCCATGTCGAAGCCGCGCTGCGCCTGACGGATCAACCCGAGATAGGAGTTGTTCACCAGCACGTGCACGTAGGGCAGGTTGAACTGTGCGCCGACCGCGAGTTCTTCGATGAGGAACTGGAAGTCGTAGTCGCCGGACAGTCCCACCACGGTGGCGGACGGATCGGCGGTGACCACGCCCAGCGCAGCGGGAATGGTCCAGCCGAGCGGACCGGCCTGACCGCAGTTGATCCAGTTCCGTGGTTTGAACACCTGCAGGAACTGACCTCCGGCGATCTGGGAGAGGCCGATCGACGTGACGTAGCGCGCGTCGCGGCCGAAGACGCGGTTCATCTCCTCGTAGACCCGCTGTGGCTTGATCGGGACGTCGTCGAAGTGGGTCTTGCGGTGCATCGTCCGCTTGCGCTCCTGGCACTCCTCGACCCAGGTGCTCCACTCCCTGAGCGTGCCTGCGGCCTGCCGCTCTCTGGCTGCCGCCACCAAGTGCTCGAGCGCGGCCTTGGCGTCCGAAACTATGCCGAGGTCGGGCGCGAAGACACGGCCGATCTGGGTGGGCTCGATGTCGACGTGAACGAAACGCTTTCCCTTTCGGTAGGTGTCGAGCCCACCGGTGTGTCGGTTGGCCCACCGATTGCCGATTCCCAGCACGAAGTCCGAGGCGAGCATGGTGGCGTTGCCGTAGCGGTGGGCGGTCTGCAGGCCGGCCATGCCGGCCGCCAGCCGGTGATCGTCGGGAATCGTGCCCCACCCCATCAGGGTGGGGACCACGGGGATGTCGAGCGTCTCGGCGAGTTCGACCAGCAGCTCGCTGGCATCGGCGTTGATGATGCCTCCGCCCGCGACGATGAGCGGTCGTTCCGCCGTCATCATCATGTCGAGGGCGAGCTCCGCCTGGCTGCGCGTCGCTGCCGGTTTGTACACCGGCAGCGGGTGATAGGCCTCGGGGTCGAATTCGATCTCGGCGAGCTGGACGTCGATGGGCAGATCGATGAGGACCGGACCAGGGCGACCGGAGCGCATCAGGTGGAATGCCTTGGCGAACGCGCCGGGCACCTGACCTGGTTCCATGACGGTCATCGCCATCTTCGTCACCGGCGCGGCGATGGCGCTGATGTCGACGGCTTGAAAGTCCTCCTTGTGCAGCCTGCTCACCGGCGCCTGGCCGGTGATCGCGAGGATGGGGATGGAATCCGCCGAGGCGGAGTACAACCCGGTGATCATGTCGGTACCTGCGGGTCCGGACGTGCCGATGCAGATGCCGATGTTTCCGGCCGCCGCACGCGTGTAACCCTCGGCCATGTGGCTTGCGCCTTCGACGTGTCTGGCCAGGACGTGCTTGATCCCGCCGTGGGCGCGCATGGCCGAGTAGAACGGGTTGATCGCCGCCCCCGGCAAGCCGAAGGCCTGTGTGGCGCCTTCGATCTCGAGAATCTTGACGGCCGCGTCGACCGTGCGCATGCGGGTCACTTCGCCGCCTCGCTGCTCGTGCCGGACAGCCGCTCGACGCCGAGGAGCAGGCCGGAGTGATCCAAGCCGCCCTCGCCATTGGCGATCGCCGAGGCCATCAGCTGGGCGACGACGGCACCGAGCGGGATGACGACGCCGGCCTCGCGCGCCGCCGAGGTGACGATGCCCATGTCCTTGTGGTGCAGGGCGATCCGGAATCCAGGATCGAAGTTGCGGGACAGCATCTTCGGCGCCTTCTGGTTCAGCACCGCCGACCCGGCCAGTCCACCGCCGAGCACCTCGACGGCGGCGTCGATGTCCACGCCGTAGGCGCGGAGGAAGGTGATGGCCTCGGCAAGCAGCTCGATGTTGCCTGCCACGATCAGCTGGTTCGCGGCCTTGACGGTCTGGCCGGACCCACTGGGGCCGACGTGGGCGATGGTCTTGCCGACGACGTCCAGAATCGGCTTGGCCGCGGCGAAGTCCGCGTCGGTGCCGCCCACCATGATGGACAGGGTGGCGTTGACGGCGCCGGGTTCGCCGCCGGACACGGGCGCATCGATGATGCGCAGACCGCGTTCGGTCGCGGCCCGCGCCAGTTCTGCGGTGATGTCGGGCCGGATCGAGGAGAAGTCGATTATCAGGGTGCCGGGTTGGGCATTGGCGAAGACCCCGGCTTCCGGGAGCAGCACGGCTTGGACGTCGGGGGAGTCGGGGACCATGACCGCGACGACGTCGGCGTTCTTCACGGTCTGCTCGATCGAGTCGGCCGCTGCCCCGCCCGCCTCGACCAACGCATGGATCCGTTCCTCAGAACGGTCGTATCCGATGACGGTGTAACCGGCCGTCACCAGGTGGCGGGCCATCGGGCCGCCCATGATGCCCAGTCCGATGAATCCGATGGTGCTCATGAGATCCTCGTTTCTTGTTGCTGCCGAAGGGTTTCGATGTTCACTGCGTTGGCGCTGCGCTCGTCGCGTGGGAGCCAGTCGAAGGTGTCCGGACGCGTGGCCTTGTACTCGAGACCGATGTAGCCGGTGTATCCGCTGTCGGAGAGTTCTTGGAACTGATCTGCCAGTGCCAACTCACCGGTGCCCGGTTCGCCGCGGCCGGGTGCATCGGCGATCTGTACATGCCCGATCCTGCTGCCGTAGTCGCGAATGACGGCGGAGGTGTCGTCGCCATTGGTCTGGAGGTGATATAGGTCGGCGAGTAGTCGCAGGTTCGTGGTGGCGTCCTGGGCGTACACCCGGTCGATGACACGAATGGCGTCCGCGGCGGTCTTGAGCGGATAGTCGGGCGCACCGCTGACCGGTTCCACCAGTACCGTCGCGCCGATGCGGTCGGCCGCGGCCGCGGCGTAGGCGAGGTTGTCCGCGGCCACGTGATCCTGGGCGGCGGGCGTGAAGTCCGTGTCGCGGTTGCCGTACAGGGCGTTGAAGGCCCGGGTGCCAAGGGTGTCGGCGATGTCGACGGCAACGGCGACGTTGTCGCGGAATGCCGTTATCAGTGCGGGATTCGACAGGATCCCGCGGTCACCTGCCGGCATGTCCCCGGCCGCGAAGTTGAGACCGGTCAACCGCACGCCGGCGTCCTGGATGGCCCGGATGAACGCCGTGACCTCGGCGTCGGACGGCGTCGGGGTCGCGAACGGCCACCAGAACTCGACGGCCTCGAAGCCGGCTTCACGGGCGGCGCGGGGCCGGTCGAGCAGCGGGAGATCCGTCAGCAGAATCGAGCAATTGACGGTGTAGGTGGCCTTCACGACGGCATGCCTCTCGGTTAGATGGCAAAGCGATTGGTAGTTCCGTATTACGGAGTAGAGCTATCAGTTTCAAGAACGAGTGAACGCGCACGACAAGGACTTGTCAAGGGCCGACAGTGCCGATACTGACTGTGAATGGCTTGATAAACACCGTGAATGACCAGCGACTTCGCTGGCGTACGGGCGTGATTCCGGACCGGCTTGTCGACACCTGCGCCTATACTGACAGCGGATTATGAATTCCGTATTGCGGAATTAATTGCCGACTCGCCACGAGGATGTCGCATGACGCTGCAACACCGCACTGAAATGGGACGGCACTTCCGTTCCATGATTGGTCACGTAGTGCTAGCCCCCGACAAGTTCAAGGGATCGCTGACGGCAGGTCAGGCGGCGCAGGCGATGGCGCGCGGCGTGCGGCGCGCAGACCCGGACCTTCGGACCATCGAGTGCCCCGTCGCCGACGGCGGCGACGGCACACTCGACACCGTGGTGGCTGCGGGATTCGAACGGGTGCCCGTCTATGCCACGGGGCCGACCGGTCAACGGGTGCTCACCGCCTACGCCCGCAACGGAGAGACCGCTGTGGTGGAGATGGCCGAAATCTGTGGCTTGCAACGGCTTCCGGGCGCCGTATTAGAACCATTGGGCGCGAACAGCTTTGGCCTTGGCGAGGTCGTCGCGCAGGCGCTGGATCAGGGCTGCCGCGACATCGTCATCGGCGTCGGCGGCAGTGCGAGTACCGATGGCGGAGCCGGTTTCCTCGCTGCCCTCGGCGCGGTCGTGTGCGATGGACAAGGTGGACGCCCCGCTCCCAGTGGGCAGTCGATCGCCGCGTCCATCGGCCTCGACCTGGCTGGCCTTCGCCGCGACATCGCCGCCGCCACCTTCACGATCGCCGCAGACGTCGACAATCCGCTCTACGGCCCACTGGGTGCTGCGCACGTCTACGCGCCGCAGAAGGGAGCTGACCCCGGCCAGGTAGCGGAACTGGACCACGCGCTCCGGACCTGGGCCGACGTCGTGGAACGCACGACGAACACCGCCTTCCGCGACAGCGCCGGGGCGGGCGCCGCGGGGGGAGTCGGCTTCGCGGCGATGTCCGTGCTGGGTGCGCGGATGCGGCCCGGTATCGAGCTGATCCTGGATCTCGTCGATCTCGATCGACGCCTGGCCGGTGCGCGTGCCGTCATCACCGGCGAGGGTTCACTGGACGACCAATCCCTCCGCGGCAAGGCGGCGGTCGGGGTCGCGCGTCGAGCCGCCACCCACGGCATACCGACGTACGCCGTTGCCGGGGTGTCGACACTCCTGCCTGGCGCGGCCCGCGCCGCGGGTATCTCGGGCGTGCACACGCTCAGCGACCTCGAGCCGGACCGTCGACGCTGCATGGAACGCGCCGACGAACTGCTCGCCGAGGCCACCGAGCGGCTGACCAGGGAATCGTTCGACAAAGGACGACTCATGGACCAAGGCATGAACACCGGCTAGCGTTGCATACAGTATTCCGCGTTGGACCCTCGTCCACGAGTTGTCCGAGCTGACAGGAGCCCACGGCTTGCCCACTCTGCTGATACACCACGATGCCTTCGCCAATCACCAGACCTCCGCAGGGCATCCCGAGCGACCCGATCGCTACCGTGCGGTGCAATCAGCCCTCGGCCAGTCCCGGTTCGATGCGCTGGTCCGCGACGAGGCCGAGATCGGTTCCCTCGACGCCACGCGCTACGTCCATACGCAGGACTACGTCGACACCCTGGAAGCCGCCCGACCGGACCAGGGCTACGTCTACCTCGACGGCGGCGACACCATGATGGAGCCTTCGACCTGGGAAGTCGTCCTGCGCGGAGTCGGGGGCACCATCCAGGCAGTCGACAGCGTCCTTGCCGGGAGGGTGCAGAACGCGTTCGTCGCGTGCCGCCCGCCGGGACACCACGCCGAGACCGATCGCGCCATGGGCTTCTGTCTGTTCAACAACATCGGCATCGGTGCCCGCCACGCCCAACTCAAGCACGGACTGACCAGGGTCGCGATCGTCGACTTCGACGTCCACCACGGCAACGGCACACAGGAGATCTTCTATTCGGATCCCAACGTGCTGTACGCCTCCACCCATCAAATGCCGTGGTTCCCCGGAACCGGCGAAGTTCGCGAGACGGGCGTCGGGAACGTCTTCAACACTCCGCTGGCGGCCGGCGATGGAGGTGACGACCTCCGCGCGGCGTTCACGGACCGAATCCTGCCTGCGCTCAATGCCTTTGCACCCGAACTCATCATCGTCTCGGCGGGATTCGACGCCCACGAACGCGATCCGCTCGGCTCCTTGTGCATGATCGCGGGCGACTTCGCCTGGGTGACGCGCGAGTTGATGGTGGCCGCCGAGCGGCACTGCGGTGGCCGTCTGGTGTCGGTTCTCGAAGGCGGCTACGACCTTCAGGGTCTGAAGGAGTCAGTCTCCGCGCACGTCGCCGAGTTGATGCGCGGCTGAGCGCGGTGAATCAGGGCTTTGGGGCGGCGGATCCGCCGCCATCTTCGACGAGTTCGCGCAACTCGCGGTCCCAGTTACGGCCGCGGGAGCGACCGAGCACCGTTCGGAGCGTGGCCAGAGCCACGCCGATAAAGGCTGCGAACACCAGCCACAGGAGCGCCACGGCGCCGATCGCGTCGATGTGCGCGTCGGTGTCGGTCTGCGGAGGCGTGGTCACCTTGCCGGCGTCGTTGAGCCAGATACGCACCGGCTGCCCGGCCTTCACCGGCTGCTCGACGTTCGACACGTCGTCGTGTGTCACGTTGTTGGCGGTCCAGCGCACGTGCACCAGGAACGACGTGGAGGTCGACTCGACCTGGGTCGGATCGGCGGTGCTGGCAGCGAGCGCGACGGCTTCGACAGGATGACGAGCGGCGGTCTCGGCGGCGATGGTTTGCGCCCTCGCGGCGTAGCCCACGTGGCCGACGGCCGTGGCGGGGAACGCGGCGCCGATGATGGCGACCAACCCGACGATCAGGGCCCACGCTTCTACCCGGTCTGCCCCGCGGACCAGCGGACGACGGCTAAATGCACACGCCACCCACCACCGGATGGGGTTCATGGTCGCCGACGACGGCCTGGTGCCGTGGTCCGCGGCGTTCGCGTGCATGGACCAATTTTCCCGCACGAGTCCCCGTCGCCGCTAGTCCGCGCGGCGCGAGATCTCTCACATAGGTGTTACGTCACATTTCCGCCTTCGCGGTCACCCTCGCGCACTCGTGCCGCCGGGGTGATTCGTGATCGTCGATCAGCCAACCGAGACGTGCCACCGACTACCAGGGTCAGGACGGCAGCGACCGCGAAGGAGAAGATCGAGGCGCTCATCCACGGGCGGGCGATGAAGCCGATTGCCTGCGCCAGTTCACCCCAAGCTGCCGCCCACCAACCAACTTGGCCCGGATAGATCAGCTGGTAAGTCACGAAGCCCAGCCCCCACGGTGCCAACATCAGCCACCGCGATGGCGAATTCAGGGTCAAATCCCATCCGCGCCTCCCCGAGAAGCAGAAGTAGTCCACCGCGAGTACCGCGAACAAGGGCACGAACACCGAGCCGATCAACGACAGGAAGCTGGCGTACCCGTAGATGTTCACCGCGAGTGCGAGCAGGGTGATGAGTACGCCCACCGTGACGGCGATGGGCCGACGGTCCCAGCGGGGTCGCACGTTCTGCGTCGACACCGTGGCCGAATAGACGTTGGCGAACGACTGGTCCATTTCCCGAATGGCGAGTATCGCGAACGCCAGCCCGCCGAGGGGAACGGCGATGAACGCGCCGAAGATGTGATCCCCGTCCACGGCAACGGTGACGAGGGCCAACAGGCCAAGGGCGTAACAGGCGATCTGAGTCAGACCGTAACCGAGGAATGCACCGGTAAACGCGGCCGCCGAACTACGAGAATGCCTGGCGTAGTCAGCGGCCATCGGCACCCAGGACACGGCCACCGCGACCGTGGTGTCGACCCCGATGCTGAAACCCGACCACGTCCCTTCCGTCAGCGGTGGAAGGGGTCGGGCCAGCAGTTGAAAGAACAAGTAGGCCAAGGCAATCACCACCGTTACGGTGACGTACCGACGTAACACGCGGACTGCGCCCAGCGGGTAGAGCGAGAGTCCGGTCGTGATGACGCCACCCATGACGACGAAGACCCACTGGGGAACCGCGGGCAGCACGGTGGCCGCGGCTGTGGCGATGGTGACCAACTCGAACGTGCCCCACCCAACCATCTGCACGATGTTGAGCACCGTCGGCAGATAGGAGACCCGCGCACCCAACAAGCCACGCAGCAGCACCATCGCCGGTGCGCCGGTCTGTGCTCCCGGTATCGCCGACGCCGCGATGGCGGCAGCGCCGAGCGTCGTTCCCACGACGGTCGCCAGAAGCGCAGCGATCAGTGACAGGTGCGGAGTGCCAGGGCCGCCGGGCTGGAGAACGACTGCCGCGCCAGTGAATCCGAGCAGGCTGACGCCGAGATTTCCCCACAGGCCCAGCTGGTCGAAGACTCCCAACACCCGGGGTGCGGGCTCGACCAGGGTGGGCGGGACTTCGCCGTCCGAACCGCGATGGCCGGAAGGACGGAGACGGCGTACGACGATCGACATCGGAGCTCACTTCCCTACGCCGGCATTACCCGGTCAGGTTCAGGCGGTCGGTGGCTCCGCAGCCACCCTCTCAGCCCGGTATCTCCGAGCTCCCGCGTTCTAGCCCGACCAATGTAACGCATCCCCGGCGGGCGGCGTCGCAATCGGTTGATACCTCAGGCACACGTTGATACCTCAGGCACACAAGGAATCCGGCGCTCAGGCTCAATGCGCGGTAGACGAATCGACGTCTGCGCACTTTGCGAGGGCCGCTTCCAAGGACAGATCGAGCAGCCCGGTCAGGTCGGCGTCGCGAAGGGATGCGGCAAGGGCATCGGCAATGATCGACGGCGGAGTGCCGTCGGAAAGCACCAGCCCCAATACCGGGCGAGGTCGAATCTCGCGAAGAGGCCGGACGCACATGCCGTCCGGTACACCAAAGGCATGCAACCAGGTATGCGCGACGATACTCGGTAGTTGTCGAGTTGCGACATAAGCGAAGAGCGCGCCGACGTTGTCCGTCTCGATCGAAGGTCTGATTCGCTCTCCGACGGACGCCATCGTCGCGTCCAGGATGCGGCGATTGCGCATTTCGGCGGTCAGCACACACAGGGGCAACTTCGCCGCCGCCTCCCATTCCACTACCTCGCTGGTCGCCGCCGGGTGCGCCCTTTCGACCAACAACAGGTAGCGCTCGCGATACAACTCGATGCGACGGAGACCAGGCGGGGTTTCGTCGTCGAGGTACGTGACACCCGCGTCGAGCTCGAATTCGGCTAGACGCCTTGTGATCTCGCGGGAGGCGAGGGCTTCGATCCGAACTCCGGCCATCGGGTTGTGCACACTGAACCGCTCGGTGATGAGCGGTGTTGCCGGAATCGCGGTCGGCACTGCGCCGATCCGAACCGTCGCGGTGATCCCGCCGTGCATCCGGTCGACGTCAGCGAGCAGTGCATCCCGTTCGGCGAGAATCCGGTGCGCCCAGCGCACTACTCGCGCGCCCTCCTCGGTGAAACCCTCGAAGCGCCTGCCGCGCATCACGATCATCACGCCGAGGTTGGTCTCGAGCTTTCTGATTGCGCCAGAAAGCGACGGTTGGCTGACGTGACAGGACTGCGCCGCGCGACCGAAGTGGCGTTCGCGGGCCAAGGCGACGAGGTACTCGAGCTGACGGACCAGCACCTCACCGTGCACGCGCCGCTCCCTTCGAATACGCGGCCGAACCCGTTGGGTCGCGGCCGTCCTCATTGACGATACCTATCAAGAGATCGAATCTTCCGTCATTGCAACCCCTTGCCGGCGCCGATCCGCGTCGGACACGATTCATGTTGCGCCCCAACTGGATCGCGCCAGGTCGGATGACACCGCCCGGCCCTCGCTGAGCAAAGGAACGATTATGGCCAAAGTAGTGTGCGTCCTGTATGACGATCCGATCGACGGGTACCCAACGCAGTACGCGCGCGACACCCTTCCGAAGCTCGACGGGTATCCGGGCGGTCAGACCCTGCCAAGCCCTTCATCGATCGACTTCACGCCAGGGACGTTGTTGGGCAGCGTGTCCGGCGAGCTTGGTCTGAGGAAGTACGTGGAGGGTCTCGGGCACGAACTCGTCGTGACCTCCGACAAGGAGGGACCCAACTCGGAGCTGGATCGCCATCTGGCCGATGCCGAGATCGTGATCTCTCAGCCGTTCTACCCGGCCTACCTGACCAAGGAGCGCATTGAGAACGCGCCCAACCTCAGGTTGGCGCTCACCGCGGGAATCGGCTCCGACCATGTCGATCTCGACGCCGCCATCCAGCATGGCGTGACCGTCGCGGAGGTGACCTACTGCAACAGCATCAGCGTCGCCGAGCACGTCATGATGATGATCCTCGGACTGGTCCGCAACTACCTGCCGTCCAACGAGTGGGTTCGCAAGGGTGGCTGGAACATCGCCGACTGCGTCACACGGTCCTATGACCTCGAGGGCATGGACGTCGGCACTGTGGCGGCTGGGCGGATCGGCCTGGCCGTCTTGCGTCGGCTGGCACCGTTCGGCGTGCGGCTGCACTACACCGACCGGCACCGCCTGTCCGCGGAGGTGGAGACGGAACTCAACCAGACCTACCACCCGACTGCCAGGGACCTGGCGCCGGCGTGCGACGTCGTCACGATCAATGCGCCGCTGCATCCGGAGACGGAGGGGCTGTTCAATGACGAGCTGCTCTCCACGATGCGCCGCGGGGCATACCTGATCAACACCGCGCGGGCGCTGATCTGCGATCGCGACGCCGTCGTCCAGGCGCTGGAGAGCGGTCAGCTCGCCGGTTACGCAGGCGACGTCTGGTACCCGCAGCCTGCCCAGGCCGACCACCCGTGGCGCACCATGCCCCACCACGGCATGACGCCCCACATCTCTGGTACGTCGCTTTCGGCGCAGACCCGCTACGCCGCGGGGACGCGCGAGATCCTCGAGTCGTACTTCAGCGGCTCGCCCATCCGCGACGAGTATCTGATCGTCGACGCCGGCCAGCTCGCCGGGGTGGGCGCGCACTCCTACAGCACTCGCTCATAGGAGGCGCAACTCCAAAGTTGTTATGCACCAGCGCCGTTACGTCGATCGGCTCCGACGTAACGGCGCCGGGTGCGCTGGCCACAACGGAGTTCGTCGCTAACGGGGTTACCCACGGTCAGCCCCTCTTGGTGAACTCCTCGCCGGTGGACGGATCGACGGCCGTTTCGCCCGCGGGTAGGTTCGAAAGATCCTGGGAGATGACGGTCGGCATATCGCCGGAGTCGGGCAGCCCGAAGCGGGCAACGGATCCGACGGCGGGTTCGAGAAGAAGGTCCGCGCGGCGCGGCAGGGTCTCGCCCTTGAAGTAGCTCGGCGACATCGCCCACCAGACGAACATCATGATCACGCCGAGAACCAGGGCGCCGATGCCCACGACGGCGACGGCGCCGAACCCGAGGATCGTCACGTTGTTGCCGTCGTCGTCGACGAGGTAGTCGGGCTTCGCGTACGAGATCAGTCCGTAGGCGAAGACCACCGTGAGCATGACGGCGCCCAGCAGGGGCACCACGCAGCGCATCAGGACGTCGCGTGCTGACTTGGTGAACGTCTTGCGGTAGTACCAGACGCAGGCGTAACCGGTCATCCCGTAGTAGAAGGCGATCATCAAGCCGACGGAGCCGATGAGGGCCAGCAACAGGCTGCTGCTGATCAGCGTGAACAGTACATAGAAGAAGATCGACACGGCACCCATCACGAGGGTCGAGACGGTGGGGGTCAGGTACTTGCGGTGGATCTTCGCGAAGGACGTCGGTAGGGCCTTGTAGACGCCCATCGACAGCGTGGTGCGAGCCGTCGGCAGGATCGTCGTCTGGGTGGATGCCGACGCCGAGGTAAGGATCGTCGCCGACAGGGCGAGCAAGCCGATGTGTCCGATGAAGCTGTCGCCGAAGAGCGCGGGACCGATGGCGGCGAACACGTCCGCGGAGTTTTCCGGATTGCCAAGTCCCGCATCGGTTTCCCCGACACCGGCGAAGGAGACCGTGGCGACGGTGACGATGGCGTAGGTGGCCAGCAGCAGGAACGTCGACAACACGGCAGCCTTGCCGGGCGTCGTGCCGGGATCGTCGGACTCCTCGTTGCAGGCCACCGCGGTGTCCCAGCCCCAGTAGATGAAGATGGCGATCAGGATTGCCGGGGCGATCACGGTGCCGAAGTCCAGGCCGCCGGGCCAGAACCAGGACAGCGACGGGTGGATCGACTCCGGTAGCGCGTTGCTCGTATAGACCTTGATGAGCGCGTAGATCGAGATCACGACGAGGATGATGACCTCGAAGCCCAGCAGGAAGTACTGCAGGCGGGCCGATACTTCGATGCCGCGATAGCAGATGTAGGTCATCACCGCGATCCAGATGACGCCGGCCACCGTCGACCAGAGCGTGCTGCTGGCGAGGCCCGCCGCCGAGGTCCAGCCGAGGTCGCCGAGGAACGTGAACGAGTACGCGCCCGCGATCTGCGCAAGGTTGGCCATCACGATGACGTCGGCGGCGATGATGCCCCAGCCACCCATCCAGCCGATCAGCGGACCGAAGGCTCGGGACGCCCAGGTGAACGTCGTCCCGCAGTCGGGCTCCGCCTTGTTCAGCTCCTGATACGCGACGGCGATCAGGTAGATGGGGATGAATGCCAGCAGTACGATCGATGCGGCCTTGACGCCTGCGCCACTGGCCACGATCAGTCCGAGGACTGCCGCGAGGCTGTAGGCGGGCGCGGTCGATGCCATGCCGACGACGACGCTGGACAGCAGTCCCAGGGAGCCACCCTTGAGGCCCTTGCTGTCGACCGTCCCGCCGGTCCCCGAACTGCCCGTATCAACGGTGGTCATTGCATCTCCCTGGTCGTGGACAACTGTTGGAGAATACGGTTTCAGTTGCCAAAGCGCTCGATGACGACGAAATTCGTTTCCACGAATTGCTCCGGCTCACGAAAACCTCCCTTTCAGGGCCCCACCCGGGACGTTGCTCCTAGAGGTCGGCGAGGCATCTCAGTACGCTGATCCGGTGACCACCGCGCAGCGGACAGACGAATTCGAGGGGTTGCGTACGCATCTGCTTGCGGTGGCGTACCGGCTCACTGGCACGTTCGCCGACGCCGAGGACGCGGTGCAGGAGGCGTGGCTGCGGTGGGACGCGCTCGGCTCAGGACGCGACGGGATCACCGACCTGCGGGCCTGGCTGACGACGGTCGTCAGTCGGATCGGGCTCGACCGTCTGCGCTCGGCCGCGCACCGTCGGGAGGCTTACTACGGGGAATGGCTACCCGAACCCGTGGTGTCGCCGTTCGATCGGTCGGATCCGCTCGCCGCCGTGGTCGCCCACGAGGACGCGCGGTTCGTCGCGATGGTGGTGCTCGAGCGACTCACCCCGGACCAGCGGGTCGCCTTCGTCCTGCACGACGGGTTCTCGGTGCCGTTCGACGAGATCGCCGACGTGCTCGGGGTCAGCGCAGCGTCGGCACGGCAACTCGCTTCCAGGGCCAGGCGGGTGATGGCCGACGCCGAGGCGCCCGGGCGCGATGCGTCCCACGACGAGGTCGTCGGAAAGTTGATGGCCGCCATGGCCGTCGGCGACATGGCGGCCGTCGTCGCCCTGCTGCACCCCGACGTGACGTTCACCGGTGACTCGAATCGCAAGGCGCCGACTGCCGCCCGTGTCATCCGCGGTCCGGACAAGGTGGCCCGCTTCATCTTCGGCCTGGCCCAGCGGTACGGGTCGAGGTTCTTCGAGTCCGCTCAGCTTGCGTTGGTCAACGGCGAACTGGGCGTGATCACGGCGGGATTCGAGGCCGACGAGGAGGGCCCCGCGATGCAACCCCACATCCAGGCACTCACCGTCCGCGATGGACGGGTCTGCGCAATCTGGGACATCGCCAATCCCGACAAGTTCACTGGTTCGCCGCTTGGTCCTGGGTCGCCCACGGAACCCGGCACGCGTCACCAGAGCTGAAGCCCTGCTCGGTGATTCCCAACGCGGTGTTCATCCTGGCCCGCATGTTCTCGATGCCGACCTGGTAGGTCAGCTCCATGGTGCCCGCATCGCCGAAGCGCTGCCGCAGATCGGCGACCTGCTCGTCGGTGACCAGGTGCGGGTCGGTGGTCATGGCGTCGGCATAGGCGATCGCGGCACGCTCGTCGTCGGTGAAGAGCGGTGAGGTCGCGTAGTCGTCAATGTGCTTGAGCCGGTCGACGTCCAGCCCGTCCAAACGAATCAGCATCGCGCCGAAGTCCACGCACCACGAGCAGCCGACTGTCCGGGCGGTCCAGTACACCGCCAGTTCGCGAATGACGGCGGGCAGTTTCTTCGAGCCGCGTTCCAACAGTGTTTCGTGTACGGCGTTGGCGACGAGCAGCGGCATGTGGTGCGCGCCGACCGCGAACGGCACGGGGACCTCGCCGAAGCGACGCTTGGCGTAGCGGTACATCAGGCGCGCCGTCAGGGTGGCCTTCTTGGGTGGCAGGGGCGCGATGCGGGGTTGTTGAGTAGTCATGTCCCTTGGACGAGACAGCCCCCGATTGTGTGACACCCCTCGCGCAAAGGAGGGGAGTTAGCGGGCGAACATCAACGCGCGCTTGACTTCCTGGATCGCCTTGGTCACCTGGATGCCGCGGGGGCAGGACTCGGTGCAGTTGAAGGTGGTGCGGCAGCGCCAGACGCCGTCGACCTCGTTGAGGATGTCGAGGCGCTCGGCGGCCGCCTCATCACGGCTGTCGAAGATGAACCGGTGTGCGTTGACGATTGCCGCTGGCCCGAAGTACGACCCCTCGTTCCAGAACACCGGGCAACTCGTCGTGCAGCAGGCGCACAGAATGCACTTGGTGGTGTCGTCGTACCTGGCCCGGTCGGTCTGGCTCTGAATGCGTTCCCGGGTAGGCGAATTGCCCGTGGTGACGAGGAACGGCTTCACCGCGCGGAAGGCGTCGAAGAATGGCTCCATATCGACGACGAGGTCCTTCTCGACGGGCAGCCCGCGGATCGGTTCGATCGTGATCGTCAGTGGCTTGCCCACCTTCTTTGGCAGCATGTCCCGCAACAACACCTTGCATGCCAGCCGGTTCACGCCGTTGATGCGCATGGCATCCGAGCCGCAGACACCGTGCGCACACGAACGGCGGAAGGTGAGCGTCCCGTCGAGGTACCACTTCACGTAGTGCAGCAAGTTGAGCAGCCGGTCGCTGGGCAGGCACGGCACGCGAAAGCTCTGGAAGCTCGTCGCGTCCGGGTCTTCGGGGTTGAATCGCGCGATCTTCAGCGTGACCATCACGGCGCCCTCGGGCACCGGCGGAGTGGCCTGCGTGTCGGGGCTGTCGAGCACCGGTGCGCTCATCAGTACTTCCGTTCCATCGGCTCGTAACGAGTCTGGACCACGGGCTTGTAGTCCAGCCGGATGTCGCTGAGCAGGTCGTCGCCCTGCTTGTACGCCATGGTGTGACGCATGTAATTCGTGTCGTCGCGGTTCGGGTAGTCCTCGCGGGCGTGGCCGCCGCGGGACTCCTTGCGGTTCAGTGCGCCGACGACGGTGACCTCGGCCAGCTCAAGCAGGAACCCGAGCTCGATGGCCTCCAGCAGATCGCTGTTGTAACGTTTTCCCTTGTCCTGCACCGTGATTCGGGCGTACCGCTCCTTGAGCGCATGAATGTCGGTCAGCGCCTGCTTGAGGGTCTCCTCGGTGCGGAAGACGGCGGCGTTGTTGTCCATCGACTGCTGAAGCGCGCCGCGGATGTCGGCGACGCGCTCGTTGCCGTGCTCGGAGAGGATGTCGCCGACCCAGCTCGTCACCATGGTCGCCGGGGTCTCCGGCAGGTCGACGAAGTCATGTCCCATCGCGTAGTTCGCGGCTGCGATGCCGGCCCGCCGGCCGAACACGTTGATGTCCAGCAGCGAGTTGGTGCCCAGCCGGTTGGAGCCGTGCACCGAGACACACGCGCACTCGCCTGCGGCATACAGACCAGGCACGATCGAACTGTTGTCGCGCAGCACCTGGCCGTTCACCGTCGTCGGGATGCCGCCCATCACGTAGTGACACGTCGGGTAGACGGGCACCAGTTCGGTGACCGGGTCGACGCCAAGGTAGGTGCGGGCAAACTCGGTGATGTCGGGGAGCTTCGCCTCGAGCACGTCGGCGCCGAGGTGTCGCACGTCGATGTAGACGTAGTCCTTGTTGGGACCCGCGCCGCGGCCTTCGAGCACCTCGAGCACCATGGACCGCGCCACGATGTCGCGGGGCGCGAGGTCGACGATCGTCGGCGCGTAGCGCTCCATGAAGCGCTCGCCGTCGGCATTGAGCAGCCGCCCACCCTCGCCGCGCACGGCCTCGGAGATCAGGATGCCGAGGCCGGCCAGACCCGTCGGGTGGAACTGGTGAAATTCCATGTCCTCCAAGGGAAGTCCCTTGCGGAAGATGATGCCAAGGCCATCGCCGGTCAGGGTGTGCGCGTTCGAGGTCGTCTTGTACATGCGCCCCGACCCGCCTGTGGCGAAGACGATCGCCTTGGCGCGGAACACGTGGATGTCTCCGGTGGCGAGTTCGTAGGCGACGATGCCGGTCGCGACGGGGCCGCCCGGGGTATCCGACAGCACCAGGTCCAGTGCGTAGAACTCATTGAAGAACTCGACGTCGTGCTTGACGCAGTTTTGGTACAGCGTCTGCAGGATCATGTGGCCGGTGCGATCGGCGGCGTAGCAGGCGCGTCGGACGGGTGCCTTGCCGTGATCGCGGGTGTGCCCACCGAAGCGGCGTTGATCGATGCGGCCCTCGGGGGTGCGGTTGAACGGCATCCCCATCTTCTCGAGGTCGTAGACCGCGTCGATGGCTTCCTTGCACATGATCTCGACGGCGTCCTGGTCGGCGAGGTAGTCCCCGCCCTTGACGGTGTCGAAGGTGTGCCACTCCCAGTTGTCGTCCTCGACGTTGGCCAGGGCGGCGCACATGCCGCCCTGGGCGGCGCCGGTGTGGCTGCGCGTCGGGTACAGCTTGGTCAGCACGGCGGTCCGCACGCGCGGGCCTGCCTCCACTGCCGCGCGCATCCCTGCCCCGCCTGCACCGACGATGACGACGTCGTAGCGGTGTTCGATCAACATGGCATGAACTCCAGCTCTCTTGTCACGATATGTTCGCGTCGAACGTCAGCAGCACATAGGTGCCCAGCACGACCGTGAACAAGATCGACAGCGCCAGCAGGGTGTTCAGCCAGAACTTCGTCGAGTCCTTGCGGGCGTAGTCGTTGATGATCGTGCGCATGCCGTTGCCGCCGTGCAGTTGGGCCAGCCACAGCAGCAGCAGGTCCCAGGTCTGCCAGAACGGCGACGCCCAGCGTTGTGCGACGTAGTTGAAGTCGATCCGATAGACCCCGCCATCCCAGATCAGGCCGACGAAGAGATGGCCGAGCGCCAGGACGACGAGCACGATGCCGGAGAAGCGCATGAACAGCCACGCGTACTTCTCGAAGTTCGGCATGGCGCTGCGGCCGCGCGGTGAGCGCGGGTTGTCGAGACCGGCGGGCCGGTCGTGGCTGCGCTGCATGACGGGGGCGGGCCCGCCGCGCTCGCTGACGTGGTCGTAGGGGTTTTCCGTCGAAGGGCTCATAGGAATCGCTCCACCATGTGCATGCCCATCACGCCGAGCGCCGCGATGAATACGGTGATCCACACGCCGAGAACGATCCAGAGCATCAGTCGCTGGTACTTGGGACCGTTCTGCCAGAAGTCGATCAGGATTATTCGGATGCCGTTGAGGGCGTGGTAGAGCACCGCCACCACCAGGCCCATCTCCATGAGGCCGATGATCGGCGTCTTGTAGGTGTCGATGATCGAGTTGTAGGCCTCCGGGCTGACCCGGACGAGGGCGGTGTCGAGCACGTGCACGAAGAGGAAGAAGAAGATCGTGGCGCCCGTGATGCGGTGCAGTACCCACGACCACATACCTGGGTCCCCGCGATAGAGGGTGCGGCGGCGTATTGGCGACGACCGCGGCGCGGGTACGGCGGAATCCGCTGCTGTCTGCGTCATGCCCGAGTACTCACTTCCGCGCCTCCAACACCCTCGGTGGACGGTTTGAGAGACGGCGGACCTGGTGCCGAAACTCTGCCCAAACCTTTGGCGACTCTAATCCCAAAGGGGGCACGGAAAGAACTAGCGTGGGACCGTTGATTGCCCCGATACCATGGAAATTAGGGTGACCTAATTCGCAAACGCAGTAGTGGAACTGGAGCTTCTAAATGCATTCAGAAACTCGGCGGCGGACCTGACGCGATGCCAGAAATCGACTGGAAGTTATTGAAGGCTAAGGCAATACAGGTTTCCGCTCGTTCATATGCGCCGTATTCCGGCTTCGGTGTTGGCGCCGCCGCGTTGACGGCCGATGGTCGAATCCTGGTCGGCTGCAATGTGGAGAATGTCTCATATGGCCTAGGTCTCTGTGCCGAGTGTTCGGTGGCCTGCGCCCTTCACTCCAGCGGCGGCGGCAGACTCGTCGCGCTCACGTGCGTCGATGCCAACGGAACCCTTCTGATGCCCTGCGGGCGGTGCCGCCAGGTGCTCCTCGAACACGGTGGACCCGAGATGCTCATCGACCATCCGGCGGGGCCGCGCCTCCTGGGCGATCTGTTGCCGGACGCCTTCGGTCCCGACGACCTCGCGCGGGTGGAATCGCCGTGACGGGGATCGACTTCGATGCGCCGACGGTGATCCGCACCAAGCGCGACGGTGGCGTGCTGTCCGACGCCGCGATCGACTGGGTGATCGACGGCTACACGCACGGCGTGGTGCACGACGAACAGATGTCAGCGCTGCTGATGGCGATCTTTTTGCGGGGGATGACTCCTGGCGAGATCTCCCGCTGGACGGCCGCGATGATCGACTCCGGCGAGCGCTTCGACTTCGGCGACCTCCGCCGCGACGGCAAGCCACTGCGGTTGGTGGACAAGCACTCGACCGGCGGGGTCGGCGACAAGATCACCATCCCGCTGGTGCCGGTCGTGATGGCCTGCGGGGCTGCCGTGCCGCAAGCCGCGGGACGTGGACTCGGACATACCGGCGGCACCCTTGACAAGCTGGAGGCAATCGCCGGCTTCACCGCGGAGCTCTCCAAAACCCGTATCCGGCAACAACTTCAGGATATCGGTGCCGCGATCTTCGCGGCGGGTGACCTCGCGCCAGCCGACCGCAAGATCTACGCACTGCGTGACGTCACCGCCACCACCGAGTCGCTGCCGCTGATCGCCAGCTCGGTGATGAGCAAGAAACTCGCCGAGGGTGCGCGGGCACTGGTACTGGACACCAAGGTGGGGCGCGGCGCCTTCCTCACCTCCGAGGCCGAGGCCCGCGAGTTGGCTACGACCATGGTCGAACTCGGCAACGCGCAGGGGATCGACACCCGCGCCCTGCTGACGGACATGGACCGGCCGCTGGGCCTGACGGCGGGCAACGCGATCGAGGTCGCCGAATCGCTCGACGTGCTCGCCGGAGGCGGCCCCGACGACGTCGTCGAGCTGACGCTGGCGCTGGCCAGGGAGATGCTCGCCGCCGCGGGGATTGACGACGTGGACCCCGCACAGACGCTGCGCGACGGCACGGCGATGGACAGGTTCCGCGATCTCGTCAGCGCCCAGGGTGGCGACCTCTCGCAGCCTCTACCCGTCGGGGCGCACGCGGAGACGGTCACGGCGTCGCGGGGTGGCACGATGGGCGACATCGACGCGATGGCGGTGGGACTGGCGGTGTGGCGGCTGGGTGCGGGCCGCTCGACCCCCGGCGGTCACGTGCAGTTCGGCGCGGGCGTGCGCATCCACCGCAGGCCCGGTGACGCCGTCGCCGCAGGCGAGACGCTGTTCACGCTTTACACCGACACCCCGGAACGCTTCGCAGGGGCGATGGCCGAACTCGACGGCGGCTGGAGCGTCGGCGCAACTCCTCCTGAGCAGAAACCCCTCATCATCGATCGGATCACGCCATGACGACGCCGTTGACGTTGGAGAACATCCAGAAGGCACCGAAGGCCCTGCTGCACGACCACCTCGACGGCGGGCTGCGTCCGTCGACGGTGGTGGAATTGGCCGAGAAGTTCGGCTACGACGGGTTGCCGACGACCGACGTCGACGGGCTCGCCACGTTCTTCCGCACCGCCGCGCATAGTGGGTCGTTGGTCCGCTATCTCGAACCGTTCGCCCACACGGTCGGCGTCATGCAGACCCCGGAGGCGTTGCACCGAGTGGCCCTCGAATGCGTCGAGGACCTTGCCGCCGACTCGGTGGTGTACGCCGAGATCCGGTTCGCTCCTGAACTCCACATCGACGGCGGGCTGTCGCTCGACGCGGTCGTCGACGCCGTGCTGGCCGGCTTCGCCGACGGCGAGAAGGCGGCCGCGGCAGCAGGCAAGACGATCACGGTCCGCTGCCTGGTGACCGCGATGCGGCACGCCGCCCGGTCGCGGGAGATCGCCGAACTGGCCATCCGCTTCCGCGACAAGGGCGTCGTCGGCTTCGACATCGCAGGCGCGGAGGCCGGTTACCCACCAACGCGGCACCTGGACGCCTTCGAGTACATGCGAAACAACAACGCCCGCTTCACCATTCACGCCGGCGAGGCCTTCGGCCTGCCGTCCATCCAGGAGGCGATCTCCTTCTGCGGTGCCGATCGTCTGGGCCACGGTGTGCGGATCGTCGACGACATCGAGGTCCACGACGACAGCGATGCGACCCTCGGCCGGCTGGCTTCGATATTGCGCGACAAGCGAATTCCACTTGAGCTGTGCCCAAGCAGCAACGTGCAGACGGGGGCCGTCGCGAGCATCGCCGAGCATCCGTTCGCGCTGTTGGCCAGGCTGCGGTTCCGGGTGACGGTCAACACCGACAACCGGTTGATGAGTGACACCACCATGAGCCAGGAGATGCTGCGCCTGGTCGAGGCCTTCGGTTACGGCTGGAGCGATCTCGAGCGATTCACCATCAATGCGATGAAGTCGTCGTTCATTCCGTTTCGTGAGCGGCTGACGCTGATCGACGAGGTCATCAAGCCGCGCTTCGCCGTCCTCATCGGCTAGCGGCCGCCGCGGGTGGTTTAGCCCGCGTCGTCGGCGCCGATGTACCCTACCGTCGCACACTGCCCACCGAGCGTGAATCTGACGACGCAAAAGGGCGACGACGCGTCGTCAGATTCACACTGGCGCGGGGGAGGGTGGGGCTAGGGGGCCAGGACCTCGCGAAGGCGGTCGGCGAATTCACCTGGCGCGCCCAGGAATCCGCCGTGGTCCCCGGGGAACTCCGTGGTCTCCACACCGAGGCGCTCGGCAACGGCGACGGAGGTCCGATGCGTCATCAGGTGGCCCGACTCTGCGCCGAGGCCGATGACGAGGCGCGACGCCGACGCCCGCAGCGCCTCGAAGTCGGGGAGGTACTGCGTGGTCGGCGCCAAGTCGTGGACGAAGAAGCGCGCCCCCTCGGCCAGTTCCTGCTCGGGGTTCACCGGTGCGCCTTGCGGTTCGGGTGGCCCGTCGCCGAACGCGTCGAGGTCGAAGCCGGCGTTCACCATGAACTTCATCCACGCGGCGTGCAGGCCGTCGCTGACGAAGGTGTCGACGATGTCCTGCGTGGCGGCCCGCTGCTGCTCGGCGTCGGGAAGCAGCTCCGTCAGCGGGGGCTCGTGCGCCACCAACGTGCCGACCCGGCCGGGGTAGCGGGCGACCAGCGCCAGCCCGGTCACCGCACCGCCACTGGAACCGAACACGTCGGCGGTCTCGGCGCCGAGATGGTCGAGGATCGCTACGACGTCGTCGGCGCGCAGGTCGGGATTCGACGGCCCGTCCGGGTCGTCGACGGGACTGCCCGCGAAGCCGCGCGGGTCATAGGTGACGACCGTGTGGTCGGTGGCCATGGCGTGCGCCAGCGGCGCGAATTCGGCGGCGGCCATCGGGGAGCCAATGACGAACAGCAGGGGTCCGCTACCTCGCACCTCGTAGTGCAGTCGGGCGCCGGGGACGTCGATGGAGCCGGAGGTCAAGCCTTCAGTCGTGGTCATGCCGATGTTGACCGGCCGCCCGAGGAAAACTCATCACTCCTCGCGGAGACGGGACTCCACGAACGCCTCGACCTTCTCCCACTGCGCGACGGCCTTGGCATACGGCGCGGGTGGCTTCCCGACCTTGTTGGGCGCCAACACGTGCCCGATGAACCTGCCGAGCGGCTGGTCCGTGTCGAGCGCCTCCTCGACGGTGTTGTCCTCCGCGTAGTCACCAACGTCGCGGATCAACTCGACGGCGAGTTCGAGTTGCTCGACGTCGACGGCATCGGGCCCGTCGGCGATGTCGTCGGACAGGGTGCGCAACACGTAGACGTTGTCGTCGGTGACCTTGATCTGCAGCGAGCCGTCAGTGGCCGCCGTCTTGATGTCGTCGAAGGTGGCTAGGTCGGACAGGTCGCTCTCGTGTTCGTCGGCGAGGTAGCGCGCCAGCGACCGCTCCGAGCCGAAGACGCTGATGCGTCCGTTGCGGCCGAGGAAGATCGGCTGGTCGTCCATGTAGCAGCGCAGGGTGTAGAACGTGCCGCCGCGCGTGAGCAGGCGGATGGGGTCGATCCCGACGTGCACCCAGAAGTCCTCGTCGCTGCCGAGGACCTGATCCGTGGCCTGCGCGGTCAGCGCGGCCTCTTCGTCGTCGCTGTCGTCCTCGTCGGAGATCACCAGATCTTCTTCGGCGGAGTCGTCCTCGACCTCCAGCTCGGGGGCCGGTTCGGCGAGTTCGGCCTCGGCCTTCTCCGACGCCGCAGCGTCCACGTCGGGAATCTTGACGATCTCGTCGATCGCGTCGACCACGCCATCCCAACTGCGGGCGATGACGCCTTCGATCTCGGCCCAGCGCTTGCGGCCGCTACGACCCTCGAACGCCTCGAGGCCCCCGCCAAGGGAACCGAGGACGGGATTGCCGTTGAAGAACTTGGACACCCCCGGCAGATCACACACCGAGCCGACGGCCTGCACCACCGCAAGCGCGTGTAGCAGCGTCGCCACCGATTCTTCGGTCGGCTTCTCGGCGGCCACCTCGGGCACGCCGATCAGATCGTGTCGACGCTCCTCGCTCGGATCCAGTCGGTGCGCGGACGACTCCTTCAGCGCCGCCCAGGCGGGGTGGTCGGTGAGGTCGTTGTCGGAGTTCGTCCGGACGAATGCGGCCAGGTCAGCTACCGATTCGAAGCCGTAGAGGTCGTCGTCTTTGCCCAGGAACGCCTGCCACTCGTCGTCGGCGTCGCGCCACGACGGGGCCCACAGTGTGTACAGATCGCCCTTGGTCAGCCCAAGCCTCACCGGCACGATGTCAGCAGCCATGCGGCACAGCCTAACGACGCTCTCTGGGCGAGTTGCCGTCACCCGGTGCGGGCGAAGAAGCGCTCCCCGTCGGCGGCCATTCGGCCGAATGCCAACTTGAGTACCGGCGCGAGCGGTTTGAAGGGCAACGCGAATGCACTCTTGGGTTCGATGGCGACGGTCCAGGTGAACCGCGTCGAGTTGCCGTCGGGGCCTGCCGGCTCGACGTCGTAGTCCTCGGCGAAGCGTTTGAAGACGGGAAGGTTGGCCTCGTAGACGGCGAACGAATAGCCGTGCCCCTCGTCCCAGCGGAAGTAGCGCTCGCGGACGCGCGCCAAGCCGGGGGCCAGGACGACCTCCCGGGTGGTGCCGACGCCGAAGGGGCGGGGACTCAGCCAGTTCACCGCGCTGACGGTGCCGCTCCAGTCGCACAGTGATTCGTCGGAGGCCAGCGATTCCCACACCTTCGCCGGCGGGGCGGCGAATGTCTTCGAGTAGCGGAAGAGGTGTGGCGCCGAGGTGAAGAGACTTTCGTCAGCCGGTTCGACTGGGTACCAGCGCGTCATGTTTCACAGCATGCCAAACGGCGCGCGACGATGTCTTCATGCGCGCTGTGGTGTTCGAGGAGTTCGGCGGTCCCGTGGACGTCCGGGCGGTCCCCGATCCGTTGCCTTCGGCCGGTGGCGTCGTGGTGGAGGTGCGCGCGACGGGTTTGTGCCGCAGCGACTGGCATGCGTGGGCAGGCCACGACGACGGGGTGGCACTCCCGCACGTTCCCGGTCACGAACTCGTCGGCGTTGTCGTCGCGGTGGGGGCGGACGTCCAGCGGTGGACGGTCGGTGATCGCGTCACGACCCCCTTCGTCTGCGGATGCGGCGTCTGCGAATGGTGCCTCAGTGGTCAGGCGCAGGTGTGTCCCGCTCAGACCCAGCCCGGCTTCACGCACTGGGGCTCGTTCGCCGAATACGTTGCCCTTCATGCCGCCGACACCAACCTGGTGGCGGTCACCGACGCCATCGACGACGCTGCGGCCGCGGCGCTGGGGTGTCGATTCGCCACCGCCTACCGAGCATTGAACGTTCGCGCTGCCATCACCGACGGCGAGTGGGTCACGGTGGTCGGGGTCGGCGGCGTCGGCCTCAGCGCCGTACAAATTGCGGTTGCCGCTGGCGCCAGGGTGATCGCCGTGGACCGCACCTCGGCGGCTCTGGCGCTGGCGCGACGCCTTGGCGCCGAACACACCGTCCTCGCCGAACGCCGGGGCGAGCGAAGCGACGGGGGAGAACGCCGGGGCGAGCGAAGCGACGGGGGAGAATACGGTGCCGACGTTGCGGCCCGGGTGCACGACCTCACCGGCGGCGGAAGTCATGTCGCGGTCGACGCGGTCGGCTCGCCGGGAACGTGTGCTGACGCCATTTACAGCCTGCGACGCCGCGGCCGCCACGTCCAGGTCGGGCTGCTGCCCAGTGTCGGCGGCCACCCCGCGGTGCCAATGGGCCGGGTAATCGCCTGGGAGCTGGACGTTCTCGGCAGTCACGGCATGGCAGCCGTCGACTATCCCGACATGTTGCGCCTCGTCGAAGCAGGCACGTTGCGACCCCAGGACCTCGTTGAGCGCGTCGTCGGTTTGGCCGAGGGCGCCCGCCTGCTTCCGACGTTCGACGCGGCCGCCCCGGTCGGCGTCACCCTGATCGATCCGCGCCTGCCCTGATTGCCCCCGGGCGGGAGCCGCCAAGAAACATTTGAGAATTCTCCAAGCCGGTGCCCGAATGCTGATCTCGCCAGCCGAGGCAGCTCGCCGATTGGGGGACCACCGTGATGACTGCGCCGACGCTCACCGAGCCGGACACCAGAACTGCCAATGCGGGTGTCCTGGAGATGGCGCCGCGCTTGCCGTACCTGCGGCGGATCTCGAAGCACCCGCGCCTGAATCACTACAACCGGCTCGTCGCGCTGGCGCTGGCCATCAACGTCGGATGGTTGGTGTACGGCGCCGCGGCCGCGAACTGGTGGACACCAGACGGCGCCAACCTGCCCGCGATCGCGCTGACGGCCCAGACGAATCTTGCTGCCGCCGTGCTGTTTCGGCAGCAGTACGTGCTAAACGCGTTGGCGTGGCTGGTCACCCGACCGCCGACATCCTGGCCGCTACGGGTGCGGTGGACGCTCGGCAAGTACTACCACTTCGGAGGCTTGCACGTCGGCACCGCAGTCGCGGGAACGCTCTGGTATCTGATGCTCGTGGTGTCGATGATCCGCGACGCCGTCGCCGGGGTTGGTGAGGCATCCTCCGCCCACCTCGTGCTCGGGATCACGATCGCGACGACGTTCACGGTGATGGCCGTCATGGCGCTGCCTCGGTTGCGCGCCGTGCGGCACGATCGTTTCGAGGTGACCCACCGGTTCTGCGGCTGGGCGGCGCTGGTGCTTGTCTGGATCAACACCATGCTCATCGTCGACGGCGGCCGTGGCGATCGATCGTTCGGTTCGGCGCTGCTGACCGCGCCTGCCTTCTGGCTCGTGGTGCTGAGCGCGCTGTTGGCCATCTGGCCGTGGCTGCTTTTGCGCCGCGTGCCGGTCACCTGCGAGCGTCCGTCGTCGCACGCGGTGATTCTGCATCTCGAGCACGGCACTGTCCCCGCCGTCGGCACCACCCGGCCGATCAGCCGTCGGCCCTTCGTGGGTTGGCACCACTTCGCCAACGTGCCGGCCGCGCCGGGCACGGGCGGATACCGCATGTTGGTCTCACGCGCCGGTGACTGGACCGCAGCGCTGATCGACGAGCCGCCGACGCAGGTGTGGGTGCGCGGCATCCCGACGGTCGGTGTGGCCAACGTACGCAAGCTGTTCACGAAGGTCGTGTTGGTCGCGACCGGAAGCGGTATCGGGCCGGTGCTGGGCCACCTGCTCGACACCTCCGTTCCGTCGCGGCTGGTTTGGGTGACGAAGAACCCGCGCCTCACCTACGGGGACGCGTTCGTCGACGAGATCGAGGCCGCGCAACCCGACGCGCTGATCTGGGATACCGGGGCGCTCGGCCAACCCGACGTGCTGCAACTCGCCAACGCCGCGTACGTCGAATCGGGGGCCGAGGCCGTCATCTGCGTCTCCAACCGCACCGTCACCTGGCAGGTGGTGCACGGCCTGGAGCGCTGCGGGATACCGGCATTCGGCCCGATTTGGGATTCGTGAGCGACGTGAGCCAGTTTGGGCGACACTGCCCTTGTGCCCGACGGGATCAGGGGATTCGACGCGGAGGCGCGCGTCGGCACCGCGTTCGGCAAGTACACCATCGTCGACCTGCTCGGCAAGGGCGGAATGGGTGAGGTGTACGAGGCCTATGACACCGTCAAGAAGCGCAGCGTCGCGCTGAAGATCCTCGCCGATGGGCTCGCCACCGACGAGACGTTTCGGACGCGGTTTCAGCGCGAGTCCCACGCGGCGGCCGTGCTGCAAGAGCCGCACGTCATACCGATCCACGACTGGGGTGAGATCGACGGCAGGCTTTACATCGACATGCGTTTGGTGCACGGGCAGACGCTCGACGAATTGATCGCGAGGGGGCCGCTGGAACCGTCGCGGGCGGTGGCCATCATCGGTCAGGTCGGCGCAGCGCTGGATGCTGCCCACGCCGCGGGACTGATGCATCGTGATGTCAAGCCGCACAACATCATCGTCACCGAGGCCGATTTCGCCTACCTGGTCGACTTCGGTATCGCCGAAATGACGAAGGACACCCGACTGACCACCGCTGGCGCTCCGATCGGCACCATCAACTACATGGCGCCTGAACGGTTCACCGAACAGAAGGCCACCCCTGCGGTCGACGTGTACGCGCTGGCGTGCGTGCTCTACGAATCGCTGACGGGCGACAGCCCGTTCGCCCGTGACAGCCTCGAGAATCTGGTCGCCGCCCACCTCGCGTCGCCGCCGCCGCGACCCAGCGTCACCAATTCACGCGTTCCGGCGACGTTCGACGCCGTCATCGCCCGAGGCATGGCGAAGAATCCCGACGACCGGTACGGAACCGCCGGCGGACTGGTGCGGGCGGCGCAACAGGCCGCGAGGGGCGGCAATTCCACCCTCGTCATGCCGCCCGGCGCGGTTCCCGCCGAACCGACGGCGATGCCCGTCGACCGCTCTGCGGGGCGCCAAGGGCGGAGTTGGTTGCTGCCGACCGTGATCGCCGTCGCGGCGGCGCTGATTCTGGGTGGGGTCGGCGTCGTCATAGGCATGCTGACCCAGCAGGACGGGGTGTCCCAGGCCCCGCAGGTGACCACGCCCCAGACCGGCCGAGACCAGGCCGGCGGCGACATACCGTTCCGAGGCTTCGTGTTGCGGCGACCCAGCCTCGAGGTGCGGACCGAGCCGGCGCTTTCCGCCCCGGTCACCGGCTACCTACCGTACGAGTCGGAGGTCTTCATCGTCTGCACGACGATCGGCGACGTAGTCGACGGGCCAGGCGCCGGCGGGGGACCGTCGATAGTCACACCGGTATGGGACAAGGTCCGCACCGCGGTGGACGGAACCGATCTCGGTTTCATCCCCGACGCGTGGGTGCAGACGGGTACGGCGAAACCCCAGGCGCGTGGGTGTTGATGACCCGGGGCCGCATCGGTTTCGGCGTCCTTGGTCCCCTGGAGATGACAGTCGACGACTCACCCGTGGCGTTGGGCTCCCGCAAGCAGCGTGCGGTGCTGGCGATGCTGGTGATCAACCGCAATCGGGTGGTGAGCAGTGAGACGTTGGTCGACGCGGTGTGGGGGCAACGGGCCCGCCAGGAGGCACGCGCGAGCCTGCACACCTATGTCTCCAACCTACGGCGGTTGTTGAACGATGCCGGGGTCGACGGCCGCACGGTCCTGGCTGCCGCGCCCTCGGGGTATCGACTCACCCTGCCCGACGTCGATTGCGACGTAGGCCGATTCGTCACCGAGAAGATGGCAGGTATTCGGGCGGCGGCGGCTGGACGGTTCGACCTGGCCAGCCGCCACCTGTCGAGCGCGGTCGCCGAATGGCGTGGCCGGGTACTCGAGGACCTATCGGAATTCGAGTTCGTCGCGTCCTTTGCCGCCGCGCTGGTCGAGGACGAGGTCGATGTCCACATCGCCCGTGCGGAAGCCGAAATCGCCTGTGGACGTGGCAATGCCGTGATCGGTGCTCTCGAAGGCCTTACCTCCGAACATCCCTACCGCGAGCCGCTGTGGGCTCAATTGATCACCGCCTACTACCTTGCTGAACGGCAATCCGATGCACTCGACGCCTATCGCCGGTTGGCGACCGCGCTCTCCGCGGACCTGGGTATCGAGCCGGGGCCGACGATCCGAACTCTGCACCAAAGGATCCTGCGCCAAGAGGTGCTGGACGTAAGTCGAGCCGCCCTCACTGCCGCCTCCGCTGCCGCGGGGACCCTCGATCGCCGGAGCACGGCGACCGGTCATCCCATGGTGGCGCGCCTCCATGCCCTGTCGGGTCAGGTGTATCCCCTGATCGGCGCGGCCACTCGGATCGGCCGGCTCGCGGATAACGACGTCGTGCTCGACGACGCCGAAGTCAGTCGCCATCACGCCGTGGTCAGCGACACGGGCTCCAGTTTCGTAATTACCGATCTGCGCTCTGCCAACGGCGTTTTCGTGCACGGTCGTCGCATCCGCGGCAGCGTTGTGTTGGCCGACGGCGACCCGATCCGCATCTGCCAGCACGAGTTCCTCTTCGAAATCGCACCCCGAGACTAAGGGTCGGTGGGCCGCGTCGACGGCCCCGGCTCATTGCTAGCTCTGGGCGATCATCGCGCTGTGCTCGAACGGAAGGTGACAAGCGAATCGATCATGATTTGCTGCGCACCGGCGGCAGGTCTGATATACCGATGAATGTGGGTCGGGGAAGGGCCACACCCGGAGGACTCGTGCTGTTCGATTCTGGAGTATTTTTCTGCCGTCGCGCACCGGCAGCACTAGCCGTCACAGCACTCGTCGCCGCGATGGTCACGCAGTCGATGACTGAGACCCCTTCGGCGTCCGCCGACACGAGTGCCACGGTCGAAGTCCAAACTCAACGCATGTCGGACGCCACCCTGACCTCGCACCAGGACGGGTCCTACCACCCCGGGGACCAGCTGACGTTGGTCTGCTCCAAGCGCGGTCCGCAGGTACGGAACTTGTTCAATTCCAGCGTCCCGGGGCGAGGGAATGATCTCTGGTACCGGACGTCGGACGGTCACTACGTTGCCGACGCCGACATCGAGACCGGCACCCTCAAAGTCGCTGCCCCCGAATGCAACCCGACGCTCGCTGACGCGGATGCCCAGGCGGCGTCGGCCACCGGCGTCACCCGCACGGTGGGCGCGACTCGGGGAGTCAATCCCGGAACGCCGGGTCAATGCACCTGGGGTGCCGCGCAGAAGTGGTTCGAAGCCAGCGGATCGTATCCGGCGTTTGCCGGCGATGCGATGTCGTGGAGTGACACGGCCGCCGCCGCGGGCTGGACCGTCACCGACGATCCCCAAGATCGGTCGATCGTGGTGTTCCAGCCCGGTGTAGTCGGCGCGGGCAGCGTCGGCCACGTCGCGTGGGTCGATTCGGTGTCCCAACGCGTCGATGGTCAATGGATACACGTGACCGAGATGAACAACTCATATCTCGGCGGTGTTGGCATCTTCAACGATCGCGACGTCAAGGACGTCCCAGGAATGTCGTACATCCTGCTGCCCTGACCGGTGAACACGTCGGGGGATTTCGAGTTCGAAGACCGTGGCGCCCATGAACTCAAGGGTGTGCCCGGCGTGTGGCAGCTGTTCGGTGTCGCTACCTCGTGAACTGAGCGTGGGGTGTGGCTAGAACGGCGGGATCGAAGTGTCGGGCGCCTCGTCGGTTGTCGC
>NZ_JAVRQA010000007.1:0-4708 GCF_032161845.1 Mycobacterium sp. | reverse complement strand
CCGGGATCGGAAACGGGTGTGGCGCTGGCCACCGGCATGGTCGAGTCGGGGTCCGGCCGGGAGAGTGTCGTCACGGCACCCGGCCCAGGTGAGGCGCCGCTGATCAAGACGTTCCGTTACGACCTGTACGAGCCGACCGCACGTGCCAGGGCCAATGGCACGACCCCGCAGGGGCATTCGACCAAGCCGAACGAGCCACGGATGACGTCGCAGTTCATGGCGTACGACGAGGGCTACACCGGCGGAGTCGGCCTCTCGACCGGGTGGGTCGCGGGAGCCGAGGGCGGCGCCAAGAGCATCCTCACCAGTCAGCTTGCCGGCGCAGGCACGGTCCGGACGTGGTCGAGTGGGTCGTTGCTCGATGGCCAGCCGGGCATCTACCTGGACGACCCCAACCACCACGAAGAGAACGCCAAGTACGCGCAGGTCGCGTCGTTCGCGCCCTTCCCCGGCGGCACGACGGTGGCGACGACGAGCACGACCGTCGGGGCGGACCTGCTGGTGGCGGGGGTGACCCCGGCCGGTCAGGAGGTGCGCAGGTACACGCTGGGACGGTCGGCCCCCAATGCGACGACGCTCGATCCGAAGCTGGCGGCGACGCTCCCGCCGATCCCGGGCCTGACCGGTGCCGCGCCACTCGGTGGCAGGTAGCAGTCGACGCGGCGTTCTGCTGAGAGCAGCGTAGGCAGCGAAAAGCGCTGGCGTTGCGGCATCGTCGAGGTATGCCCGACGACAAGCAACCGTTATTCCATCAGCAACTTCGAGACAGTCTGTTCCGCAAGCGTGTGCTCGTCCTGGACGGTGCGCTCGACGACGACAACGGGACCGCGCTCGCCACGCAGCTCCTGACCCTCGCCACCGATGATGCCGACCAGGACATTGCGCTGTGGATCCACTCGCCAGGCGGCTCGGTACCGGCGATGCTCGCCATCCGCGACGTGATGCACCTCGTGCCGTGCGACGTCTCGACGCTGGCACTCGGATTGGCCTGCAGTGCAGGGCAGTTCCTCCTGTCCTCGGGAGCTCGCGGCAAGCGCTTCGCCCTACCGCACGCGCGCATCCTGATGCACCAGGGTTCGGCGGGCATCGCCGGCTCGGCGGTCGAGGTGGAAGTCCAGGCCGACGACCTGCGGCATACCCGTGACACCGTGCTCGGGATCATCGCCGAGGACACCGGTCAAGACGGCGAGCGCATCTTCACCGACTCATTGCACGACCGCTGGTTCACTGCCGAGGAAGCCCGTGAGTACGGCTTCGTCGACCGCGTCGTGGAGGACTTCTCCCAGATCGTGCCGAGGCACGCGCAGCAGTTCGGGATCGGCGCGCGCGCATGAGCACCTACACGATTCCGAATGTGCTCACGCGCAACGCCGGCGGCGAACGGATCATGGATGTCTACTCGCACCTGCTGACCGAGCGGATCGTCTATCTCGGTACGGCGATCGACTCCGGCGTTGCCAACGCACTGATTGCGCAGCTGTTGCACCTAGAGGCCGACAACCCGGAGCAGGAGATCGGCCTCTACATCAATTCCGAGGGGGGCGACCTTTCGGCGATGCTCGCGGTCTACGACACGATGCGGTTCATCAAGGCGCCGGTGGCGACGACGTGCATCGGGCAGGCAGTCGCGGCCGGCGCCGTACTCCTCGCGGCGGGAGCGGCGGGCCGGCGCGCGGTGCTGCCACACTCGCGAGTCGTGCTCCACCAGCCGGCGGCGCAGGGACGCGGCACCATCCCCGATCTGATCTTGCAGGCCGACGAGGTGGTCAGAGTGCGCAACCAACTCGAGGCGATCCTGGCCAGGCACACTGGACGCAGCATTGACGAACTGCGGCACGACACTGATCGCGACCGGGTGTTCGATGCGGACGGAGCAGTCGCCTACGGCTTGGCTGACCACCAACTCGACCAGCGAGCCTAGGCCGCCATCAGCATCGGACCGGCGGACCGGCGGATCGGGCGGCCCAGGTCGGCGGAGATGCCACCAAGCAGACGGATCAGTTCGATGCCGAGCGCACCGGACACCGCGGCGATCATCTCGCTCGACGGCTCCTTGCGGCCGCGCTCGATCTCCGAAAGGTACTGCGGCGAGATGCCTGCGCGCTCGGCCACGTCGACCAGACGGTCACCCCGGCCTTCACGCACGGCGCGCAGCCTGTGGCCCAGCACCTCGCGCCACAGTGGGTCCGGCTCCTGGCGGTCACGATGGATGCGGATGATCTCGCCCATGGCGACATCCTCGCTGGAACGCACGGGTGGCGCAGGCTTGTTCGCTGTCAGCGCAGCCGCGGCTAGGGCAGGTGCCAGAACACCCGGGTCACCAGGTAGAAGACGGCCACCCAGAAGGCGTTGGCCGCGAGGACGATTCCGATTCCCCGTAGGTTCGCCCGCACCCTTGGCGCCTCCGGCGGCGGCCGGAGCCAGCGCTTCAGCAACGGGTTGGCGTAGTAGGGCATGGTGAGGAAGCTCATCGTGAAGCTGGACAACAGGTTTCCGATCAGCAGGCCCAGCCACAGCGGCATCTTCAGCGGGGACAGCAGCAGGGTGAGCACCACGACGGTCGGATAGAGGCCCACCCACACCGCGACGGCACTCTTGGTCTCGGACGGCGGCGGCGCTTGGTTGCCGTGCTCGTCGAAGGCGAACCAACTGCCGAACGAATTGTCAACGGTGCGCAGCTGGAAGTCATGGAACGTTCTGCCTTCGGCGAGGAGCTCCCGGCGCTGGTCCGACACCATCCACCTGTCGAGATCCTCGGCGGTGCCGAAGCGGTAGAGGGCCGTCCACTCTTCCTGCACGCCCTCGACCGGCCGGAAGATCTCCGAACCGCGGTAGCCCTCGAATGCGCTCTCGGCCAACCGAAGTCGTTCTTGCCAGGCGAGGAACTCGTCGATCTGATCGGCGCCCACCCGATGGCTGACCACCACGGTGACGAGTTGATCCGTCGGCTTGGCCGCCCCGCCGACGACCTGCTGGGTCGGTGGTCCGTCCAGATACTTCTGGCCCGCCGCGAGGCGGTCCTGCCGGGTGGCGCTGTTGATCCAGGCCTGCACGTTGGCGATCGAGTCGAACCGGTAGACCACCACCCAGTCCGGCTGCACCGGCGTCGGCGCCGTGACCTCGGCGCCGAGGAAACCCGGGTAGTGCGACGCTGTCTCGTTGAGTTCGTGCTGCCAGGCGGTGAACTCGTTCTCGTGCTCCGGCCGGACCCGTTGGCCGATGATGACGGTCGCCGCAGTGTCGGTGGTCATCGACTTGGGCTCGTCGAGGGCAGCCGATCGTAAATGCGTTCCGGACTCAACGGCAGCGACCGGTACCGTATGCCCGTCGCGTCCGCGAGCGCGTTGGCTAGCGCGGGCGCCACCGGGTTGACGCATGATTCGCCGATTCCCTTGGACGCCATGGGCCCAACCGAATCGTGCGACGCGACCGTGATGACCTCGGTGCGGGGAATGTCGGCGAAGGTGGGGATGCGGTAGTTCCTCAGGTTGGGATTCACCATGACGCCGTCGTCGTCGACGTGAAAGTTCTCCGTGATGGCGAACCCGATGGCCTGCGCCACGCCGCCTTCAATCTGTCCGCGCACCTGGGCGGGATTGATGACCACGCCCGCGTCTGCGGCCTGCACGCTGTACAGGATGCGGATCTCGCCGGTCACCCGGTGCACGGCGATGCGGAACCCGTGAGCGTTGGTCGACACGCTGCGCGGTGACCCGTAGGCCTTGCGTGACTCGGTGAACCGGGTGTCGCGCGCACCGGCGGCCGTCAGCAGGTCGGGCAGGGTGAGCCGCGAATCACCGCACCGCACACCGTCGTCGTCCATCGCGCAAGCGGCCAACTCGGTGCCGGTGTGTCGCGCGGCGAAGCGCAGGATGCTCATCCGCAGCGCCGTGGCGGCCCGCAACACGGCGTTGCCGGATACGAACAGCCCCGCGCTCGCGAACGCGCCGGTGTCGAACCCCGTACGGTCGGTGTCCGATTGCACCAGGTGGACCCGTGCCGGCGTGGTGCCGAGTTGGGTCGCGGCGATCTGGACGTGGGCAGTCGAGGTGCCCTCGCCGAATTCGACCGTACCGACCGCGATTTCGTAGCTTCCGTCGTCTCGCAACGTCGCCCAGGCGTCGGAGATGTGATCCGTCGGCGGGGCCGTCTCGTGGATCGAGCTTGCCACCCCGCTGCCGATCAGCCAGTCGGGGCCGAGGTCGTCGTGGCCGGCGGTCCGTTGCAGGGCGTCGTCGACCAGGTCGAGGCACTCGGTCAACGTGTCCTCGTCATAGGACACATCGTCCGGGTGGTCACCGAGTGCGACGAGCGAATCCCCCGGCTGCACGACGTTGCGACGGCGCAGTTCGACCGCATCCATGCCGAGCGCGATCGCCAGTTCGGTGATCGCCGATTCGACGGCGAAGGTCGGCTGGGTCATGCCGTAACCGCGCAGCGCCC
Organism: Mycobacterium sp.; assembly: GCF_032161845.1. Lineage (GTDB taxonomy): Bacteria > Actinomycetota > Actinomycetes > Mycobacteriales > Mycobacteriaceae > Mycobacterium. The sequence goes on along the minus strand of NZ_JAVRQA010000007.1, from coordinate 265 downwards.
CGCTGGGCACGGTGTTCGTATACACCGAGTAGCCGTCGAATCGCTTGTTGGCACAACGATATTGCGCGACGGCCGCACCGCCTGCGAACAGTGTCTCGCCACCGTGGTTGCCGTAGGCGCCCGTGTTGGAGACGTTGTGGTAGTGGAACGCGGTGAGGGTGCCGTCGGTCCTGGCACCCAGCTTGACCGTGATCTTCATCGGATGCCGCGGCGAGGCGGTGGTGAACTCCTCCTCGCGGGTGTACTCCCAGCACACCGGCCGCCC
>NZ_JAVRQA010000006.1:0-21525 GCF_032161845.1 Mycobacterium sp. | reverse complement strand
GAATCGAACGTCGCCCCGGCCTGGGCCGGACGGAACGTGCCGTCGACGTAGACGCCGTCGCACGGACTCACAGCCGCCGCGCGCCGGGTCCAGTCGTGCAACGTGGCTGGGGCCGCTTCGATGGATGTCACCCGTCTGACCCTGCCGTGCCAGCACGCACCTGTACAGCCGGTGTTTCCGAACCCTAAGATCAGTTTTCTCAATGCACCGGGGTGACATGGCGGACTACACACTTAGGCAACTCGAATACTTCGTCGCAGTGGCCGAGGCCGGCAGCGTCACCAAGGCCGCCGCGTCGGTGCATCTGTCGCAATCGGCGATGTCGGCGGCCTTGGCCGACCTGGAAAACGCACTGTCGGTCCAGCTACTGGTGCGCCACCACGCCAGGGGCATCAGCCTGACGCCCGCTGGACGGGAATTGCTCGTCGAGAGTCGCCGGTTGCTGGCTTCGGCGGCCGATCTGCGGGCAGCGGCGCAGGGACTGGGTACCTCGCTGAGCGGCACGCTATCCATCGGGTGCTTCCAGGTGGTGGCGCCCTACCTACTGCCAGAATTGCTGGCCGCCGCCGCGGAGAAGCTTCCGAAGCTGTACCTACACACCACCGAGGCCGATCTCGCCGAACTCGCGGAAGGGGTCGCGAACGGCACATTCGAGCTTGGCATCGGCTATGACCTGGTCGACGACGTGCGACTGCGGCGCTGGCCGTTGTTCAGTCTGCCGCCCTACGCACTGGTGTCCGGATCGCACCGTTTCGCGAATCGCGAACACGTCGACCTGGTCGAACTGGCCGAGGAGCCGATGGCCCTGCTCGATCTGCCGCACAGCCGCGACTACTTCCAAAGTGTGTTCACCGCAGCGGGTGTCACCCCGAACATCCGCTATCGGTCCACGACCGTCGAGACGTGTCGCGCCCTGGTCGGGCGGGAGCTGGCCTACTGCGTGCTCAACCTGCGGGCGGCCGTCTCAACGGCTCTCGACGGACACGCCGTGTCCGTCGTCCCGATCAGTGGCGACGTGCCGAGTCTGACGGTGGTGCTGCTCGATGCGGTCGCGGCACGACCCACTCGGCGGGCCAACGTGGTGGCCGAGCTCTGCCGCAACCTCTTCGCGAGCCCACCGAACACCTGACGTGCGAAGATCGATTTTGCCAATGTCATACATCGGATCTATGCGCTGTACAGATGCAACTGGCCGTTGAACGATGGAGAGGCGAGTAACACTGCCCAGTTCGTGGAGGCCTCAATGTTGGACGAAGAAGCGACGGACCACGAAGAAGTGGAGGTCCTCATCGTTGGCGCCGGCCAAGCCGGAATCGCGATGAGCGAGCACCTCGGAGCCAAGGACATCGCGCATCTGGTGGTGGAACGTGACCGGGTCGCCGAGCGCTGGCGCTCATGGCGGTGGGACTCGCTGGTGGCCAACGGCCCCGCCTGGCATGACCGTTTCCCCGGGCTGGAGTTCGACTCCGACCCTGACGGCTTCCCCACCAAAGATGAAGTGGCGGACTATCTCTCCGCGTACGCGAAGCGGATCGACGCGCCCATCCGCACCGGCATCGAGGTGACCTCGGTGCGAAAGATCGACGGCCGAGCTGGTTTTCGCGTCGAGACCTCGGAAGCGACGATCGACGCCCGCTATGTCGTGGCTGCGACGGGTGCGTTCCAGAAACCGATCATCCCGCCTGTGGTGCCCGAAACGTCGGGTCTGCACCAGATCCACTCCAGTGGCTACCACAATCCGCAGCAACTGCCCGACGGGGCGGTCCTGGTCGTGGGCGCCGGATCTTCCGGCGTCCAGATCGCCGACGAACTCCGCCAGGCGGGCCGTCGCGTCTACCTGGCCGTTGGCCCACACGACCGCCCGCCGCGCAGCTACCGCGGCCGAGACTTTTGTTGGTGGCTCGGCGTGTTGGGCAAGTGGGACCTGGCGGCGCCGCCGCTGGGCGCCGAGCACGTGACGATCGCCGTCAGCGGAGCCCATGGTGGACACACCGTCGACTTCCGTCAGCTGGCGGGCACCGGCGTGACGCTGACAGGGCTGGCCGGCCCGTTCGTCGACGGCGTCATGCACTTCGCCGATGACCTTCGGACCAACATCGACAACGGTGACGCGAACTACCTGTCCATGCTCGACGAGGCGGATGAATACGTCGTCCGCAACGGACTCGACCTGCCGGAGGAAGCGCAGGCCCGCGACTTCCTGCCGGATCCGGACTGCCTCAGCAATCCGTTGCGCGAACTCGACCTCGGCGCGGCCGGTGTCACCTCGATCATCTGGGCCACCGGCTTCGCCTTCGACTACGGGTGGCTGCAGGTCGACGCCTTCGACGAACGCGGAAAGCCGGTGCACCAGCGCGGAGTCTCGGCCGAACCGGGCATCTACTTTCTCGGCCTGCCCTGGCAATCGCGACGCGGATCGAGCTTCATCTGGGGGGTATGGCACGACGCCAAGTACCTCGCCGACCAGATCGCAATTCAACGCGGCTACCTCGCCTACGACGCGCCGGCACTCGCCGAGCGCTGACAGAAAGGAGCGTCAGCACATGACCGACGCGACACCTCCAGGGGCCACTCACCGGCGGATCCGGCCCTTCAACACCAAGGCGACCTACCCCGAACAGAATCTCGACAACGACCTGTGCCAAGCCGTGGTCGCAGGCGGCGTGGTGTACCTGCGTGGCCAGATCGGTCAGGACCTCGACAGCAGAGAGTCGGTCGGGATCGGCGACGTCGAAGCGCAAGCCGAGAAAGCCATGAGCAACATCGCGATGCTGCTCGACGAGGCGGGCAGCAGCCTCAAGGACATCGTCAAGGTCACCGTGTATCTGGTCGACGTTCGCTACCGCGAAGCGGTGTACCGCGTCATGGGGCGATGGCTCGAAGGTGTCTACCCGGTGTCCACCGGACTGGTGGTCGACGCCCTTGCCCGTCCCGAATGGCTGGTTGAGATCGACGCCACCGCAGTGCTCAGTCAGCCCACGGATCCATCGTGACGTTCTCACTGCTCGCTCGCAACGGTGCCGACTTCGGGATCGTGGTGTGCTCATCCAGTCCCGCCGTGGCGTCGCGCTGCGTGCACCTGCGGGCGGGTGTCGGAGCGGTGGCCAGCCAGAACGTGACCAACCCGAACCTGGGCTTCGTGGCGCTCGAGGCACTGGCGGGTGGTGCCGACGCGCCTGCGGCACTCGCTGCCGCGGTCGCCGCCGAACACCACGCCGAATACCGTCAGCTGATCGTGGTCGATCGCGCTGGCGACACGGCGATCCACACCGGCAATCAGGCATTGGGAATCCGCCATGAGGTGCGGGCCGAAAACGTTGCGGCAGCAGGCAATATGCTGCGCGACGAGGGCGTCGTCCAGGCTCTGGTGGACGGATACCGTGCCTCCGACGCCCCGACGCTGGAGCAACGGCTGCTCGACGGCCTCGACGCGGCGCTGGCGGCAGGCGGGGAAGCCGGTCCGGTGCATTCCGCCGGGCTCCAGGTGACTGGCGACGTGCCGTGGCCGGTGACCGATCTGCGTGTCGACTGGCATGATGATCCGATCCGAGAACTGCGTCGGCTCTGGGACGTGTGGGAGCCCCAGAAGGCGGACTACCGCATGCGTGGACTCGACCCCACTGCGGCACCGTCGTACGGGGTGCCGGGGGACCTATGAGTACCACGCTGGAGGACGCCATCCGCGTCGCCGGTGACCGGTCGGTCGCGGTGATCCTGGCACTGTCCCACGATCTGCACGCCCATCCCGAAATCGCCTGGGAAGAAGTACGATCCAGTGCCCGGGTCGCCGGCGACCTCGACGATGCCGGGTTCACCGTGCAGCAGAACTACACGGATCTGCCGACCGCATTCCTGGCTCGCCGCGGCACCGGCCCACTGCACCTCGCGGTCTGTGCCGAATACGACGCACTGCCCGGCATGGGCCACGCTTGCGGGCACAACATCATCGCGGCCATCTCGACCGGGGCAGCGATGGCACTGGCGCCCTACGTCGACGACCTCGGGATCACCCTGTCGGTCTTCGGCACACCCGCCGAGGAGGGCGGGGGAGGCAAGATCGAAATGCTCGACCGCGGAGGATTCGACGGAGTACACGCCGCTGCCATGGTGCATCCCGGCCCGGTCGACGTGGCTCACGCCGCGCCCTATGCAGTGTCGCACAGCCACATTCGTTACGACGGCAAGTCCGCCCATGCCGCGGCCTATCCCGATCGTGGGATCAACGCCGCTGACGCCTTCACGCTTGCGCAGGTCGGCATCGGGCTGTTGCGTCAACACTTTCCGCACGACACCCGGGTGCATGGAATCATGACCAACGGGGGCGAGGCACCGAACGCCATTCCGCAGCGCACCGAGGGCCGCTGGTACGTCCGCGCCGGGTCACTGGTCGAACTCGCCGACCTCGAGCGGCGGGTGAACCGTTGCTTCGAAGCCGGTGCTCTGGCCACTGGGTGCGAGCTGACGATCACTCCGGAAAGCAAGCCCTACTCCGAGTTCCGCAATGACGAACGCTTGCTCGACCACTACGTGCACCGTGCCGAACAGCTTGGCAGGTACTTCAGTTCGGGGTCCGACTCGCTGATGAACCGTGCCTCGACTGATATGGGTAACGTCTCGCAGCAGGTGGCGGCCATTCACCCGTACATCGGCATCGAGTCGCTTCCCGCAGTCAACCACCAACCCGAATTCGCCGCTGCTGCACTGTCACCGGCAGCTGACCGGGCCGTGGTCGACGGCGCACGCGCGCTGGCGCTGGCGCTGTTCGATGCGGCACTCGACACCGGGACCCGCCGCCACCTGCTCGGTGCCGCGAACGGCGGCACGACATGACCTCGACCGAACTGCGGCTCGAACATGATCTGCTCGGCGACTTCGAGATGCCCGACGACGTGTACTACGGAGTGCACACCGCACGCGCACTGGAGAACTTCCCGATCACCGGCACGCCGATAGCGCGTTATCCCGAACTGATCGTCGCCTTGGCCTGTGTCAAGCTCGCCGCCGCGCGCACCAACCACCGGCTCGGTCTGCTCGATGGCGAGCGCACCGCGGCCATTGTCGGCGCCTGCCAGGAGATCAAGGCGGGACGACTACACGACCAGTTCGTCGTCGACGTCATCCAGGGTGGTGCAGGGACCTCGACGAACATGAACGCCAACGAGGTCATCGCGAACCGTGGCCTGGAGTTGCTCGGCTACCGGCGTGGTGACTACGCCCGGCTGCATCCGCTCGAGCACGTCAACCTCGGGCAGAGCACCAACGATGTCTATCCCACTGCCATCAAGGTGGGGCTCCACTTCGCGGTGCACCGACTGCAACTGGCGATGACGGAACTGGTATCGGCGTTCGCCGAGAAGGCCGTCGAGTTCGGTGGTCACCTCAAGATGGGACGCACTCAGCTCCAGGACGCCGTCCCGATGACACTGGGTCAGGAGTTCGGCAGTTACGCGGTCATGGTTGGCGAGGACGCCGATCGGCTGGGTGAGGCCGTCGTGTTGATCAGCGAGATCAATCTCGGCGGCACGGCGATCGGCACCGGACTCAATGCGCACCTCGATTACGCCCCGCTGGTCTGCGAAGAGCTTTGCGAAACCACGGAATTGCCGCTGGTCACCGCGTCGAACTTGGTCGAAGCAACTCAAGACGTCGGTGCCTTCGTCCAGCTGTCGGGCGTGCTGAAGCGGACAGCGGTCAAGCTGTCGAAGATCTGCAACGATCTGCGGCTGCTGTCATCGGGACCGCGCGCCGGGTTTGGGGAGATCAATCTTCCCGCGGTGCAGGCCGGTTCGAGCATCATGCCGGGCAAGGTCAACCCGGTGATCCCCGAAGTGGTCAACCAGGTCGCATTCGAGGTCGTCGGCAATGACATCGCGATCACCATGGCCGCCGAAAGCGGACAGTTGCAACTCAACGCCTTCGAACCGATCATCGCCCACAGCCTCTTCGAGTCGTTGGCACACCTGACTGCTGCCTGCGACACGCTGCGCAGCCGCTGCGTGGTCGGCATCACCGCCAACGTCGAACACATGCGTGCGATGGTCGACCGGTCCATCGGTCTGGTCACCGCGCTGAACCCCTACATCGGTTACGAGGCGGCGACCCGACTCGCGGCCGACGCCCTCACGTCCGGCACCGACATCTCCTCACTGGTCCTCGACCGGGGGTTGTTGACGTCCTCCGACCTGGAGAAGATCTTGCAGCCGGAACATCTGACTCGGCCGTGGCACGGATTGCCGAACGGGTCTGCACACGAATGACGAACACCGTCACCATTGGGTTGGCCCAGTGGCTACCGCGATGCAATTCCCATGACGAGAATCTTCGCGAGGCCGTGGGACTCGTCGGCGCGCTCGCCGACCGGGGGTGCGATTGGGTTGTGCTGCCGGAACTTTGGCCGTGCGGCTACGACGTCGCAACCCTCGCTCGTGATGCGCGCGACGCCGCCGAACCGATCGACGGTCCCCGCGGAGACGCCTTGTCGGCGGCGGCCCGCGCCAATCGCGTGTGGCTGTTCGGCGGCACGGTGCCTGAGCTTGCTGGTGACGATCTCTACAACACCGCCGTCGTCTACGACCCCGCCGGCCGGCTCGCGGCGGTGCATCGCAAGGTTCATCTCTACACACCTCTCGGCGAAGAGAAGGTCTTCGCGGCCGGCGACCAACCGACAGTCCTGCACGTAGACGGGGTCGGCACGGTCGGCCTGAGTACGTGCTTCGACGGTGACCATCCGGGCTACGCCCGGCGGTTGAATCACCTCGGTGCCCGTGTGGTCGTCGCGTCGTGTGCGTACGAGGTCGCTGCCGAGCCGTGGTGGGACGTGCTCTATCCGGCGAACGCACTGCTCAACGGTCAGTGGTGGGTGATGGCGAACCAGTGCGGCGGCGATCTGCTCGGCAAGAGCAGAATCATCGCTCCCGACGGCTCGGTGGCGGCTCAGGCGGCTCGTGTCGGACGGGGCGACGCGCCAGAGCTACTCGTGGCAACCCTCGATCTGGCACGCGGAATCCGCGAGGCCGAATGGGCGGCTGGTGTGCTGTGGAGGCCTAGCCGCCAGGGCATGTAGCGGACCGCGCTCGCTGAAATTGGGTTTCGCCCGTAGCCCTGGGCACCGCCTGCTGAGCCGATGGGCTCAATGCGGGCCGTCAGCGAAGGCGCAAAGCGTCTCGCACGCGATCAACGCAGACGTGGGGTCCCAGTCCCGATGTCGGCTTCCCCCGTTAGTTCGTCGCCTTAACGTCGCCTGCCACACCAGGGCGGGAAGGGTCTGGCTGCTGCGACGTCGCCTCGATCGCGTCGCGGACCACGTCCTCCAATGTCACGCTGTCCAACTCGGCTTCGACGGCGTGCGCCGTGCGGCGCTCGAGGTCGGCGAGCGAGGAATGCACCGACCGGCCGACGGGACAGTCGGGGGCCGCGGCGTGCAGGGCGAGCACCGGATCGTTGCCTTGGATCGCCCGCCACACGTCGCCGAGCGTGATGGCAGCTGCGTGACGGGTGAGCGTCCATCCACCATTCGGCCCGGAACGGGACGTCACGAGCCCGGCCTCGCGCAACTGGCCCAGCACCCGGCGGACGTATACGGGGCTGGCGTTGACGCTGGTGGTCGTGGCGTCCGAGCTGACCGGTCGGTCGGGCTGGCCCGCGAGGAGCGTGAGCACGTGCACGCCGACCGCGAACTGGGTGTTGGTTTGGCGGCTCACCATGCCATTGTCTCAGATTCGTAACCGCAGCGGCTACAGGTAGCGGGGGCGCCCCGCGCACGTACACGGGGCTCGCGTTGACGCCGGTGGTTGCGGCGTCCGAGCCCCGATGGCTGGCATATTCGTAACCGAACCTGCTACGGTTATATTCGTACTTAAACCGACTACGAATAGGGGCACCCATGAAGCTCGCCATCACCGGCGCCTCCGGCCACCTCGGCCGCCAGGTCACCGCCTTCGTGCTCGACCAGGTCCCGCCCGCCAATGTCGTCCTGCTCACGCGCAACCCGGACGGACTGTCCGACGCCGCTGCCCGCGGTGCCGAGGTCCGGCCGGCCGACTTCAACGATCCGGAGGGGCTGGCCGTAGCGCTCAAGGGCGTCGACCGCCTGCTGCTCATCAGCACTGACTCGCCCGACCAGAGCGTGTCCCAGCACCGAGCGGCCATCGATGCCGCGGTCGCCGCTGGCGTCCAACACGTCGTCTACACGTCGCAGTTCCGCCCGGAGGAGGGCAACCCGGCCGGCAGCATCCCGGCGCACCGGGAAACCGAAGACGATCTGCGTGCGAGCCCGCTCGCATGGACGTTTCTGCGCAACAGCCTCTACGCCGAGAAGCAGATCCCGACCGTCGCCCAAGCGGTCGCCTCGGGACAGCTCGTGACCAACGCGGGGGACGGCGCCACCGCCTACGTGTCCCGCGATGATTGCGCCGCGGCGGCCGCCGCCGTGCTGACCAGCGAGGGGCATACCGGACAGGCCTACGACATCACCGGGCCTGCCGCGGTCTCCGCCGACGACCTCGCGGCACTTTGCACGACGCTGACCGGCGCACCGGTCGAGGTGGTCCGTGTCGACGACGACGCGCTGATCGCCGGCCTCGTCGCGCACGGGGTGCCCGAGCAGGTCGCCCCGTTCATCGCGTCCTTCGGGGTGGCCACGCGCGAAGGTTGGTTCGATCAGCCCAGCGCCGCATTCCAGCACCTGACCGGCCGCGCGCCGGTGTCGTTCCACGACGTGTTGGCGGCCCACCGGGCCGAACTCACCGCCTGAGCCCGGCCGCCTGACGGCCAGCGATCCCATTACTAGAGAAACGAGAGCAATCATGCCCAGAGCAGTTCGCTACGACAACTACGGTCCGGTGGACGTGCTGCACGTCGTCGAGGTCGACATGCCGCAGCCGCAGCCTCACGAGGTAGTGGTCGAGGTGGTCGCCGTCGGCATCAACCCCGGCGAGATCGCGGTCCGCGAGGGCGCCGTGCACCACCTGTGGCCCGCGTCCTTCCCGTCCGGTCAGGGCAATGACTTCGCGGGCCGGGTGACTGCCGTCGGGTCGGACGTCGAGGGCTTCGACGTCGGAGCGGAGGTCATCGGCTTCAGCGACCGCCGCGACTCCCAGGCCGACTACGTCGCCGTACCGGTCGACCACCTCACCACCAAGCCACCGGGGCTCAGCTGGAACGAGGCCGGGGCCCTTTATGGCGCAGGCGTGACCGCCTACGCAGCAGTGCGAGCCGTGTCGCTCGAGCCGGGCGACACCGTTGCCATCAGTGGCGCAGCGGGTGGCGTCGGGACGCTGGCCAGCCAGCTCGCCCGACGTGCCGGCGCCAGGGTGCTGGGCATCGCCGGACCCGCAAACGCCGACTGGCTCACCTCGATCGGTGCTACACCGATCGCTTATGGCGACGGCCTGGCCGACCGGCTCCGCGCGGCCGCACCGCATGGCATCGACGCGTTCATCGACACCTTCGGGAGTGGCTACGTCGAGCTGGCGATCGAGCTTGGGGTCGATCCGCAACGCATCGACACCATCATCGACGTCGAGGCGGCCGAGAGGTACGGCGTCAAGACCGATGCCAGTGCCGAGGCCAGCAACGCGCCCGTGCTGGCCGAATTGGCGCACCTGGTCGCCGACACGGAACTGACCCTGCCGATCGCCGCGACGTACCCACTCGAGCAGGTCCGCGAGGCCTACACGCAGCTCGGGGAGCGCCACACCCACGGCAAGATCGTGCTGACTCTGCGAAGCGGGGACACCGCATGACGGTTCACCCGGCCCACGCGTGCACTCTGCCGCTGCGAGGGTTGGTCCACCGCGAAGACCGGTAGCAGTAGCGGCGTGCACGTCGCGATGTGTCCGGCGCACAAGGGAACTCGCCGCCATCGCTCCGTCACGAAGTAAGAGCAAGCCGAGCAGTAAAGGACGTCTGATGAGAGAAGAATTGCCCCCCACCTCCCTGAACCAGATCTTTCGGGAGGCCCGGACCTACAGCGCGTGGAGCGACACACCGGTCGACGAGGTCATCGTGCACGAAATCTACGACCTGCTGAAGTGGGGTCCCACTTCTGCCAACAGCAGCCCAGCTCGCTTCGTGTGGGTCCGCAGCCAGGAAGGCAAGGCCAAGCTCGCCGCGCTCGCCCTGGACAAGAATCAACAGAAGATTATCGACGCTCCGGTAACGGTCATCATCGGCAACGACATCGACTTCGCCGGCGAGCTGCCAAAGCTCATGCCCCACAACGCAGAAGCGATGCAACAAGCGTTCGCGCAACCGGGCATGACAGAAGCGACCGCGCGTCGCAACGGCACCTTGCAAGGCGGCTACCTCATCATCGCCGCCCGGGCTCTGGGGTTGGATTGCGGACCGATGTCGGGGTTCGACAACGCAGGTGTCGATCGCGAGTTCTTCGCCGGTACTCGGATCGAGTCGAACTTCATCTGCAGCATCGGGTACGGGGAACCGTCAGCTCTGTTCCCCCGCAACCCGAGGTTGACCTTCGATGAAGCTGGCTGTTTCGCATAGAGGAGACCAGTAATGGCAGTGAAGGCGGTGGTGAGCCACATCCGGGGTCTCGCCGCCACGGTTGGGTATGGCTGCGGCTCTGGATCGGGATTCGAGCCGCGCGCTCGACCGCCCCAGGGATGGTTAGTCTTGCCCCGGGTAGGGCAGCGCATCGATGATGGCGCCGCCGTTGAGGGGCGGCCCGAGCAGGACGGTCGTGGTGCCCGCGGTGGGGTTGTACTCGACCAGGGACTCCGCGGGCCCGCACCCGGCCACCGTGCCCTCGAGGTCGAGGTTGCCTCCGTTGACACCGACCACGACGGTGCTGTGGTTCGGATCGAGGTCCGGCACCGCGACCCGGGTCGTCGTGCCGTCGGCGTTGAGCTTGGCGAGGTATACGAAGCCGCACCCACCCGCGGCCTGCACGAACGTTCCCGCCGGAAGTTGCCAAGCGTTCAGGTCGCCGAGGTCCGGGGACTTCTGCCCGTCGTTTGGCGCGGTGAGCGCCGTCGGTGCGCTGCCGTCGATGGGCACCTCCCAGAGCCGCGAGCCACTGGGGTCACCGCCGGCGTAGCACGTCGCGAGGACGGTCTGGCCGGCGGCTCCGTCCCACCATCTCAGCGGCGAGCAGTCGGTCTGACCCGCTACCGGCAGGGTCGGGCCCGCCTTCCCGTCGTTACCCATGAGGATGAGGCCGGTCTCGGAACCCAACACGAGCTGCGTGCCGTCGGGCGTGGAGAGGTAGGTGCTCCGAATGGCCGGCAGCCCCAGAGGGTACGTCAGCTGGGGTTTGCCGGCCAGGTCGACGCGTTCCAGCACCGACGGCTCGTTCATCTTGTCCTTGGTCAGCAGTAACGCCTTGCCCTCGGGCCGCGTGTAGCGGACAACGTTGGCATCGCCGACGGCAATCTTGGTCTGAGCCCCGCTGTGCAGGTCGACTTCGATGACCGTCGTCGCAACGGCGCCAGGTCCCCCGTCGGAGAACAGGGCGCGGCCGCCGTCGCCCGACCAGTCGACCAACTCGGGGCTCCTGCCGTTGGCGCCCGGCGGCGGGAACGTCGTGATGGCGTAACGGCCACCCGCGGGATTGACCAGGTACAGCGTGGTCGTGACCGTCTCGTAGGTCGGCGCACCCGGGGCCGGTGGCACTCCGGGGGCCTGGCTGGCTGCCGGGCTCCAGGTGGCGAGCCTCCATCCGGGACCGACCTGTGCCCAGGGGATGGACACGACGGGGCCTTCGGCTCCAAGGGCCAGCGGCTGCGCACCCGTCGATGTCGATGACGAGGCCGAAGTTTCGGGGCTGCTCGACGCGCTTTGCCCCGGGATCGGCGCTGAGCAGCCGGCCAACAGCAGTGCCGCCACGGCGGCGACCGCTACCTGACTCCGCCTTCCGATCGACGGGTGGCGTTCCACGTGAGACCGGCGGCGTGACGGGGTGCTCAAGTCGGTCTCCTTTCCCGAACATGTTCGGGGGACGCGTGCTGGCTGGCGATCATTGGGTTGCTGGCGACGCCTTGGCGACCATCTTGGGGGTTCTCGAGGTGCAAAGTCGTCGAACTCAGCGGTTGTGTCGGTACGGGCAAGCGTGACACCTCGGGCTCGCGGCGAACGGCGATCCGGCAAGAATCCTGCAAAGCGCTTTGTGACAGCCTCTGCGTCGGCGCAGAACGCACCGCACGGCGCCGCAGCGCCGTAGCCTTCAGCGGAAAGGAAACTGAGATGACCAAGGTGTCGCGCCGCCGCCGATTCGCCAGCATCGCTGCCATCGCTCAGCTCGCGGCGGCTGCATTCGGCGTCACCAGCTGCGGCGCAACACATTTGGCGACGCCTCCTGCGACGCCCGCGGTGGCGTCCGTGTTGCCGTTCACCGGGCTCGACCACCCCGGCGGAGTGGCCGTCGATGGGGCAGGCAACGTGTACGTCACCGACGCCGGCAACAAGCGGGTGATAGAGCTCGCGGTGGGTTCGACCACGCAGACCGTGTTGCCGTTCACCGGGCTCGACTACCCAGACAGCGTTGCGGTGGACCGGACAGGCAACGTGTACGTCACCGACAACCGCAACAACAGGGTCGTGAAATTGGCGGCGGGTTCGACCACGCAGAGGGTGCTGCCGTTCACGGGGCTCAACGGTCCCGACGGGGTGGCGGTGGACGACGCAGGCAACGTCTACGTCGCCGACTATCTCAACGACCGGGTGCTCGAGTTGGCGGCCGGGTCGACTGAACAAGTGGTGCTGCCGTTCTCGCGTCTCGAGCTCCCCCGGGGGGTGGCGGTGGATTTAGACGGCGCCGTCTACGTCACCGACTTCGGGAACAGACGGGTGGTGAAATTGGCGGCGGGGTCCACCACTCAAACGGCGCTTCCGCTCAACGGGCTCAAGGGTCCCGTCGGCGTGGCGGTGGATGGTGCAGGCAATGTTCACGTCGCCGACTACTTCAGCAACGGCGTGGTGACGTTGACGTTGGCGGGCCGATCCTGCACCCAGACGGCTCTGCCGTTCACCGACCTCACCGGCCCCAAGGGGGTGGCCGTGGACGCCGCGGGCAATGTCTACCAGGTCGATGGCGGACACGACAGGGTCGTGAAGCTGACACCGGCGACCGGGCAATCGCCGCCTCCCGCGTGCCGGCAATCCGTGGTGCCGTTCACCGGAATCGACGACCCGTGGGGTGTGGCCGTGGACACCGTGGGCGACGTCTACGTCGTCGACAACGACACGGTGGCCAAGTTGGCGACCGGGTCCAATGTCCAGACCGTCCTTCCGTTCGCCAACCTTCACACCCCAAGCGGCGTCGTCGTGGATACGGCTGGGGACGTCTTCGTCGCCGACCGCAACAACCACCGGGTGGTGAAGCTGGCGGCCGGCTCGAGCACCCTTAGTGTGTTGCCGCTCAACGGAATCGAATATCCCGAGGGCATTGCGGTGGGCAACGACGGTGCCGTATACGTCGCCGACCAGGACAACCAGCGGGTGTTGATGGTGCCGAGTGAGGCGAAGGGCCAGTTGGTGTTGCCGTTTACCGGGCTCGAGAAGCCGGCGCGGGTGGCGGTGGACGGCGCAGGCAACGTCTACGTCGCCGAGACCGTGTATGCGGACGGCGTGGAAAAGGGCCGGGTGGTGATGTTGGCGACGGGGTCGAACACTCAGACCGTGCTGCCGTTCACAGAACTCAGCGACCCCCAGGGTGTCGCGGTGGACGGCGTCGGCAGTGTCTACGTCGTCGACGGCGGCCACGAGCGGGTGCTGAAGCTGGCGGCTGGGTCGGACACTCAAACCGAGGTCCCGTTCGCGGGTCTCGGGGACCCATGGGCGGTGGCCGTGGACGGCGCGGGCAACGTCTACGTCGCGGACCGCGGAACCGCTCAGATCGTGAAGCTGGCGGCGGCCTGAGGTCGGCGAAGCGAGGAAGCGACGCCGCTGTAACACGCTGCCACCATGGTTGAGGTGTTGATTGCCGAAGCCGGTGAACTTGGCGGAGCCTAGCCTGATGCCGCCGAAGCGTTGGTGCGCAGCGCATTCGGGTCCGAGTTTCGATCTCACGACTGGCTGCACGCCGTGCAGGGAGTGCGCAGGGGATCGACGCGCTAGCCGGCGGCGACCGTCGACCAAGAACGACGCCAGGGAACCCTGGTCGAGGTCCGAGGAAACGTAAAGCCCAGTGGCGCAAGGCCGAGAGCTGTTGGGCGACGCGGTGGGGAGTGGCGCCTGCCGGCTGTCTCGGTTCTCTAGTAATGGGAACAGTTGTCAAGCGGTGGAGAGGTCGTCGTTGAGCGACGCGTGCGCCGTGGGCGGCGTGACGTCGAATGCTCAGACCGGCGTTGGGGGTGGGGCGATTCCCGGCGTTCGAGTTCGACTGGGGCACCGTATCGACCTGGCGCAAACGTCCGCGCACGACCGCTCGCCTGGCGCGGTTACTGTCTGTTGGTCCGGGAGCGAGGAGTGTTGTGCGATGGACATGATCACGTACGCAACGTTCTGTGCGGCTGCCGTCGTATCGGTAACCGCTTGCGGAGGAGGCGTCTCGCCCGACGCCGCGCCTACTGGCCAATCGGTCGCGCCCTTTGCCATGAGTCAATCCGCATCCCCTTGCTCGTCGGCGACCGCGGATGTCTTGAAGTCGGCCGCGCAACGCCGGTACGGGGACACCCTTCCCGAGCCGTTAACCGTCCAACAGGTGCTGTGCTCCGGCGATTGGGCGAAGGCCCTGATTCACGAAAGGGCCGTCCCCAACGCGAATCCCCCCGGCATCGTGCTGTTCCACCACGACGGCGGCAGTTGGCGCGCAGTGCAATACGGCAGTGGATTCGATTGCACCAACGAGGGCGTACCACGGTCGATCGCCGCCGAACTCGAATGCTAGCCCGGGTTTTCGGCGGAATTCTTCTATGGGGTGAGTAGGAGAGGCGTTCGAACCCGGTGATTGCGACTGTGCCCGAACGACGCCCAGTACCGGAAATCGTCAAGAGGGACGGGCCGCAAGTTTGCATCCACCAAAGCGTCCCCGTCGGCTTACCGTCAAGATTCGACCCGTCAACGAGACAGTATTTGGACACTCCCGATTCTTTGCAAACGAGACGGCCGAGTCGCTGCAAAGTTACGCTCGGCCTGTGCGAGTGAGGGCGGCGATGGCCGGTGCCGTGATGATCGGTGCCATGGCCGCAGCGGGGTGTGGTTCGGACTCTTCGGCCACAGCGCCTCCGCCAATTGTGACTGCTGTATCGGAGGCGACGTGGTCAGACGGACCGTGGCCACTGATCGTCTCAGAGGGTGTGTTGAGGTGCCGGTATTCGTACCAGGTGACCTTTACGGCCAACGGCCAGGAGTATGCACTCAACCGGAAAGCGGTGCAGTCCGGTCATTTCGCGGACATCGAGGCCATCGCGCGTCCCCGCCCTCCCGGACCCTTCGGGTACGTAGAGATCAACGACGAGCGACAGCCCATATATGCGGGCCCCGATACCGGCTCGCTGATTTTTAGAGGGTTGGATCTCTGCTCCTGAGTTACCTGGCACGCAGCTGCACGCCGCTAGCACGGCCGCGTTGGTCGTCTCGTGCGCTTGCGGATGGTGCTTGCGGGGTTGGCCAGGTCCGAATGACGATGGACGGGGAGCTGGCACACGAGAATCATGGGGAGGCGTCGATGGCCCTTGGCACCGTCAAGTTCTATAAGTCCGAGAAGGGCTGGGGAGCAATATCGTCATCCGAGTTACCGCCCGGGATGGACGCGTTCATTTCGTTCGCAGACATCAAGGGCCAAACAGGTTTCCGGGAGTTCGCCGCCGGAGATCCCGTGGAGTTTGAGTACCGGCCGGCCCAGCAAGACAGCTTCCGGTTCGTAGCGACATGGGCCCAACGGGTCGGCAACGGTCCGAGCATGAAGGCTTGACCCTCACGCGACGTGAGGCACCACCCTGTATGACATGACGCAGGAGATTCAGGTGGACGAACTCACCGTGGGCGAAGTCGCCGAGCGATTTGGCATCACGGTCCGGACGCTTCACCACTATGACGAAATTGGGTTGTTGACCCCGAGTCGGCGTGCAGCCTCGGGTTATCGGGTTTACACGTCAGCGGACCTGACGCGCTTGTCGCACGTCATCGTCTACCGCCGGCTGGAGCTGTCTCTCGACGAGATCGCGACCCTGCTGGACGAGGGCGACGAAATCAGCCACCTAGTCCGTCAACGCGACCGCGTCATGTCCCGACTCGATGAGATGAAGGACCTCGTCGAGGCAATCGATCAGGCATTGGAGAAAGCAATGACGAACACACCCATGACCGACGACGACATGCGCGAACTCTTCGGTGACGGCTTCGACGACTACCAGGCAGAGGCCGAGCAGAAGTGGGGCGAGACCGCTGAGTGGAAGGAATCGCAGCGCCGGAAGCGGTCCTACGGCAAGGTCGAATGGGTACAGATAAAAGCCGAGGGCGAAGCTGTCGAGAAGGCCTTGTCTGATGCCTTCCGCGCTGGCTTCCCGGCCGACTCCGAAGAAGCGATGAACGCGGCAGAGCAACACCGGCTTCACGTGAATCGTTGGTTCTACGACTGCCCGCCGGCCTTTCATCGCAACCTAGGCGACATGTACGTGAGCGACCCGAAGTACGTCGCCACATACGACGAATCATTCGGGCTCCCTGGCCTCGCGGCCTACTGTCGCGAGGCGATCCACGCGAACGCCGACCGAACCGGCCACTGACCTGATCGGCGCAACACCCAGCTAAACGGGATCAAGGACGAAGACGGGGCGCCATCTCACGACGGGTCGCCGACGTGACGGTTGCGCGGTGCCGCGGAGCGGGGTGGCCGAGCGCGTAGGTGCTCGCGGGCGTTGCCCATCATGTCACCGAGGGCGCGGACGTCTCGATCCGACAGGGAGTCGAACAGCAGATCGCGTACCACCTCGATATGGCCGGGCAGGACTGCGGCGACTCGGGCGCGACCCTTCTTGGTGATGTCGACGAGCGTGGCGCGCTGGTCGTCGGGGGACACCGCGCGGGTGATCAGTCCCTCCTTTTCCAACAGGCCGGCCTGATGGGTCAGACCGGAGCGGCTGTAGACGACGCCATCGGCCAGTTCGGTCATGGTCAACGGGCGGTCCGTGTCGGCGAGCTTGGCCAGAATCTCGAATTGCACGTAACTCAGGCCGCCCTCGGTGTGAAGCTGTTGCCGCACGGCGTACTGCAAGAGGCTGACCACCTCCATCAAGGCGAAGTAGGCCCGCAGTTGAGCAGGGTTGAGAGCGTCGGCCATGCACGGAGCATAGTGCTTCGAAGTCGAAGTGCATTCGCGGCGGCGCGCCGTAGGCTCACCACCCACGTTGACCGTGTCTGCGGATTGCACTACATGTGACGACCGTCTCAACAGCACCGGGATTGCTTCGACGTCGAAGCGAGTTGTACGGACTGCAACTGCTTCACCTTCGAAGCAAATAACAAGGAGGAAATCATGAAGGCTGTGCGATACCACCGCTATGGAGGCAGCGACGTGCTCGAGTACGAGGACGCCCCGCGCCCGGTTCCAGGACCCCAGCAGGTGCTGATCAAGGTGGCCGCAACCTCGTTCAACCCGGTGGACGCCGGCATCCGCGGCGGCTACCTGGCCGAGGTGTACCGGATCAGCTTCCCGCAGACTCCCGGCGTCGACGTGGCGGGGACCATCGCCGAAATTGGTGAGGGCGTGCAGGCCTGGAACGTCGGCGACGCCGTGGTCGCGTTCCTACCCCTTGACGCCGATGGCGCTGCCGCGGAGTACGCGCTCGCCCCGGCCGAGTCACTGGCCGCCGCCCCCACATCGGTAGCACTGGCCGATGCCGCCGCCCTGCCCGAGGCCGGGTTGACGGCCTGGCAGTCCCTCTTCGAGATCGCCGAACTCACCGCTGGTCAGTCGGTGCTGATCAATGGGGCGTCCGGCGCGGTGGGCGGTTACGCCATTCAGTTGGCCAAGCAGGCCGGTGCCGTCGTGACCGCGACCGCCAAGGCGCGTGACGCCGACCGTCTGCGCGACTACGGGGCCGACCGCATCGTGGACTACGTCGACTATGCGCAGTCGCCGATCACCGTCGAGGGAGCGCCCTTCGACGTGGTGCTCAACTTGGTCAGCACCACCGACGAGGAGACCGAGGCCCTGATCGGCGTCGTCGCCGACGGCGGATTCCACGTCGGCACCATGGTCTTCGGGCCGAAGGACCCCGGGCGTCAAGTCCGCACACAACGGGTCTTCGTACGCAGCGACGCGGCCCAACTCGCCGGGCTGGTCAGCCGCGTCGACGCCGGGCAACTGCGCATCGAGGTCGCCAACCGTCGCCCACTCGCCGACGCCGCGGCGGTGCACGACGACTCCGATGCCGGACGCCTGCACGGCAAGACCATCCTGGTGCCGGCCGACCGGTAACCGCACGATTACGTCGGTATCGGGCCCTGATGTGGTCGGTGACAAGGGAATTCACTCCCGGCGCCATCGAGACATCAGGGCCCGCGTCATGAAGGTGAGAAATCGCCGATCCCGAGCCCGTCGGGTAGTCACCACCGCGTGCGACGACGTGCTGGCACCCGCGGAGCAAATTTGTAGGGAAATTCCTTATTCCTTCGCTGGACGTGGCGACCTAGCGTCGAACTGGCAAATCAGGGCTGCGACCGTCAACAGGAGAGACCATGAATAGCAACCGCAACAAGTTGGCCCTGCGCCGGCAGAGCATTCGCACGCTGACCGCCAGCGAGCTGCGCATCGTAAATGGCGGCGGCACCAACGGGGCTCCCGCCCCCGGCACGGATCGGCAGACCATCTCAGGGGGAACGTCGGTGATTGCGCCGTCGACGTCGGTGATTCGCGGGTCGAACGTTTCCACGGTGATCAGCCCGTCGACGTCGGTGATTCGCGGTTCGGTATCGGTGTACAACCCGTCAGGCGGCTAGACGCCTTCGGCGACGTCGTCGTGGCTTCAGAGGACGAGGTCCGTTACGAGGCGGTCTTTCGGGAGCGCTGGCGCGACCGCAAGTCGCAAGGAGTCCGCCCAGGCGAGCTGATCAGACAGCCGGGCTGGATCGACGCGGGGCTCGTCGCGCTGGGAATCCTACTGGCTGTTGGCGTGATAGCGGCCGGCGCGATGACGACCGCGCGCAGCGAGGCCCTTCCGGCTGCCGTGCAGGGAACGTCGGTGAGTGCGGTTCTCGTGAACGCGCCCCCACCGTCACCGGGCACCCCGGTGGTGTTCCGGGACACATTTGGCACGGAGGTCGACGGCGTCATCGTCGACGCGAGCCCGGTCGAAGCGCTTGCCGAATTGCAGCAGCCCAGTCCGGCGTCCTCGGGCACGCTGGTGGTTCCAGCGGGGCGGCAGCGCTTGATCTCGCTGCTGCTACCAAAACTGTGGTGAGGTGGCGCAGGCGCACGATTTCCCATGTCGCGCAGGCCGAACGGGCGGACTGCGGCGCCGCCGCCCTAGCGATGGCACTGGCCTACCACGGCCGTCATGTGCCGCTGGCCGAGTTGCACATTGCTACCGGGACCGGACGTGACGGCACCGACGCGCTGCGCATCACGGAAGCCGCCACCGCCTATGGATTGCGCGCCCGCGGGGTGGCCACCGAGCTCGACGACTTGCGAGTGCTCCCGCGCGGGTCCGTGTTGCATTGGGGTGAAGCGCATTTCGTGGTGTTGGAGTCGACCTCGCGGGGCGGCGTCACCGTCGTCGATCCCGCCGCAGGCCGCTACCGGCTCAGTTGGCAAGCCGTCAACGAGCTGTACAGCGGCGTCGCCATCCTGGTGGAGCCCACCGAATCATTCGAGGCGGGTGGGCAGACCGCGCCGGGGGCACTTCACCACGCCCGACGGCTTCTGAACCGCTCGAGCGGACTCGGCAAGGTGCTGGCCACATCGGTGGTGGTGCGGTTGATGGCGCTGTCCGTGCCGTTGCTCACCGGAGTGGTCGTCGATCGGATTGCGCCAACGGGCGACGGACACCTGCTGAACGTCATGGCCGCGGTCATGGCCGCGCTGATCGGTTACTCCGTCGTCGCGACCTTTCTTCGGTCACATCTGTTGCTCCGACTGCGAAGTCGCCTGGACGTCGACATGACCCTGGACTTCCTCGAGCACCTCGTCGACCTGCCGTATGCGTTCTTCTTACGCCGATCGTCCGGCGATCTGATGATGCGACTGCGGAGCAATGCGACCGTCCGCGAGATCCTCACCTCGGGAACCATCGCCGCCCTCCTCGACGGCACCCTGGCCACCTTTTACCTGATCGTGATCGTCACCCTCTCCCCAACCCTCGCGGCCCTGGTGGCCGCGCTCGGGGTGGCCCAGGTCGCGGTCCTGCTGTCGGCGCGGCGGCGCAACCAACACTTGATGGGCGAAGCGCTTGCCACCGAAGCCAAATCGCAGTCCTACGCCTACGAGATGTTCGCGGCAGTGGAGACCCTGAAGGCCGCAGGCGCCGAGCGTCGCGCCGTGACCCACTGGACCAACTTGTTCATCGCCGAGATGAACGTCTCGCTACGTCGCGGTCGGCTCGCCGCTGCGGTGGAGACGGCGATCCATGGGCTGGCGTTGTTGTCGCCAATCGCGGTCCTGCTCATGGGGGCTCATCTGGTGAGCTCCGGACATCTCTCCCTCGGAACGATGCTCGCACTGGCGGCGCTGAGTGGCGCGTTCCTCGAACCGCTTTCCATCCTGGTCAGCACCGCCCTGCAGGTTCAAGTGCTGGGAAGCTATCTGGCCCGCATCGAGGACGTCATCAACACCCCGACCGAAACCGACGGGCGCGACCTGAAACACGCAGCCCGGCTCACCGGGGCGGTATGCACCGAAGGACTGACCTTTCGCTACCAGCCCCACTCCCCGCCTGCCGTCGACGCCGCAGATCTTCAGGTTGGCGCCGGGCAATTGGTGGCCCTCGTCGGGCGTTCGGGCTCGGGCAAGTCCACGATGGGTCGATTGTTGCTCGGTCTCTACCCGCCGTCGGAAGGTCGTGTCCTCCTCGACGGCATCGACCTCGCCACGCTGTACCCACGGAGTGTGCGCTCGCAGATCGGGGTGGTCACCCAAAACCCGTACATCTTCGGGATGTCGGTCCGCGACAACCTCGTCCTCGGCCACCCCGACCTTCCACTGCACCGGCTCGAGAGCGCTGCTGAACTGGCGGGCATCGCCGACGACATCCACGCGATGCCGATGGGGTGGGACACGCTGCTCGTCGACGCGGGCGCGTCGCTCTCGGGTGGCCAACGACAGCGGCTGGCCTTGGCCCGCGCACTCGCACCGTCGCCACGAATCCTCTTGCTCGACGAAGCCACCAGCAGCCTCGACACCGTGACCGAGGCCCAGGTACACGCCAACATCGCCGGCCTCGAATGCACGGTCATCGTGATCGCGCACCGGCTGGCCACCGTGATCGACGCCGACCGCATCGTCGTGATGGACGCCGGCAGGGTGGTCGAGGTCGGAGCGCACCACGAGCTCTTGGCCGCGGGAGGCCACTACGCGCACTTGGTCGCCGGGCAACTCATCGGCGAAAACTCCTAAGGGGGAGCATGATT
>NZ_JAVRQA010000005.1:0-3779 GCF_032161845.1 Mycobacterium sp. | reverse complement strand
CTGACCGTCGTCGGCGACGCGAACCAGACCATCTACTCGTTCACCGGTGCCACTCCCAATTTTCTCCTCGACTTCTCCCGCCGATTCCCCGAGGCCTCGGTGGTGCGCCTAGAACGCGACTACCGGTCCACTCCGCAGGTGGTGTCCCTGGCCAACCGCGTGATCTCGATGGCGCGCGGGCGCATGGCAGGCAGCAAGCTGCACCTGATCGGTCAGCGTGAAGCCGGGCCGACGCCGACGTTCAACGAGCATCCCGACGAGGTCGCCGAGGCCGCCGCCGTCGCCAAGGCCATCAAGAAACTGATTCAGGCAGGTACGGCGGCGTCGGAGATCGCGGTGCTGTATCGCATCAACGCGCAGTCGGAGGTGTACGAGGAGGCGCTCACCTCGGCGGGGGTGGCCTTCCAGGTGCGCGGCGGTGAGGGCTTCTTCAGCCGCCAGGAGATCCGGCAGGCCTTGGTTGCATTGCAGCGGGCCGCCGAGCGTGTCGAGGCGGTGGGTGCGGACCTGCCGCCCGTGATCCGTGAGCTGCTGGAGCCACTTGGGCTTACCGCGGAGGAGCCGCAGGGCGTGCGGGCGCGCGAGCGGTGGGAGGCGTTGGTCGCGCTTGTCGAGCTCGTCGAGGAGGAAGTGACGCTGCGGCCGTCGCTCGACATGCGCGCTCTGTTGGCCGAGCTGAGGCAGCGGGCCGACGCGCGGCACCCGCCGGTGGTGCAGGGCGTCACCCTGGCGTCGCTTCACGCCGCCAAGGGGTTGGAGTGGGACGCCGTCTTCCTCGTCGGGCTGGCCGACGGCACGCTACCCATCTCGCATGCGCTGGCCCGTGGTGCCGACAGCGAGCAGGTCGAGGAGGAACGCCGACTCCTGTACGTCGGAATCACCAGGGCGCGTATCCATCTGGCGCTGAGCTGGGCGCTGGCCCGCACGCCTGGCGGCAGGCAGGGCCGTCGGCCGTCGCGCTTCCTCAACGGTGTCGCCCCGCAGGCGACCTCCGACGATGGGCCCAGCAAGCCGCGGCGGCAGCGGGGCGTTACACCGCGCTGCCGCATCTGCAACGGAACGCTGACCACCCCGGCCGCAATCATGTTGCGCCGCTGCGAGTCGTGCCCGTCGGATCTGGACGACGAGCTGTTGGCTCAGCTCAAGGAGTGGCGCCTCGAGACGTCCAAGGAGATGAAGGTGCCGGCGTACGTGGTGTTCACCGACAACACCCTGATTGCGATCGCCGAGACGCTACCCACCGACGAGGCCGCCCTAGTCGCCATTCCCGGCATCGGCGCCCGCAAGCTCGAGCAATTCGGGCCCGATGTACTGGCGTTGGTCAAGGCCCGGCACTGAATTGGCGGGAAACGGTCAAGTGTCACAAAGATCGCGCCAAAGTCGCAGGTCAGAAAATCGCTTGTCCAATTTGGGTGTTAACGTCTAATCTCGTAACCGTCTAATCCGGTCGAGCAGAAGTGAGGAGGCAAGCATGATTTTCAATCCGTTTTCCGGCGTAGCCATTGCTAGCGCTGCCGTCATGCCGTCGCCCCTCTATGTCGCTGGACCCGTCGCTTCGGCGGCGCATTCGGCCGCCCCGACGCATGACGCCATTCCGGCGCTCAAGCGATGGGCAGCCGCCGCGACCGTCGCGTCCGTGAATCGGGGCACCACCTAGGTAGCCCAGACAAGCCAAATGGCCACGGACCCGACGCAAACCGGATCCGTGGCCAAATTGTTTTCGGGACACCGAACACCTGGTCGCAGATCCATCAAAGACAGATGGCGATCGATTTAGACCAGGAAGAAGGTGAGTCGGACATGTCTCCGCAGACATGCCGAGGTAGGACGTTCCCGGCAGTGCCGTGTCACGTCAATGACCCCGATCTGTGGTTCGCCGAGAACCCGGGAGAGCTCGAACGGGCCAAGGTGCTGTGCGCCGACTGCCCGATCAGGCGGCAGTGCCTCGCCGAGGCGCTGGAACGCCAAGAGCCGTGGGGGGTTTGGGGCGGCGAGATCATCGACCGCGGAATGGTGGTCGCGCACAAGCGTCCACGCGGTCGTCCTCGGAAGCACCCCGTTGCGAACCCTGCAGCCGCGTAGTCGGCGCGTGGCCGCCTAGCCCCCGGAGTGTTGGGGCTAGGCGGCCTCGTCGGCGAATCCTGGGATCAGTTCCGCCGCAAGCGCTTTCACCGGAACGTGGGCGTCGAGCTGGCAGGAGATCGCGACGACCGAGGCGATGACGCGCATCGGGATGGCCAACTTGGCGGGCAGGTCCATCGCGCGAGCCGTCTTGATGGCGTCGGCGGAGATCTCCATGTTGGCCGCCGCCATCCTCTGAAGCCACTTGCGGGTGTAGTGAAACTCGTCGACCTCGACCGGCTCGACGTATTGGCGCAGCATCTCGTCGATTTCGCGAGGCGACACCTGTTCGCCCTTCTGACCCTTCTGGATGAAGCCGATCTTCTCCATGGTGGGCAGCAGCTTGTCGTAGTCCTTGGCCAGCGCGTAACGCACCATGTGTCCGAGTTCGATCGGTAGGCCGCCCGGCATCGGTGCGACGGCTCCGAAGTCGAGCACTCCGAGTTTGTCGCCGGGCATCAGCATGAAGTTTCCGGGATGTGCGTCGCCGTGCATCACTTCGATGCGGCCAGGTGCGCCATAGGTCAGCTCGAAGAGTCGCGTTCCCACGATGTCGCGCTGCTCCGGAGTGCCGGTGCGAATGATCTGGGCCATCGAGATGCCTTCGATCCACTCCGCGACGACGACCTTCGGCGCGCTCGCCACGACCGCTGGCACGACGAAGTGCGGATCGTCGCGATATCCCTTGGCGAAGATGCGCTGATTCTCCGCCTCCAGCCGATAGTCCAGTTCCATCTCGGTGCGTTCGATCAGTTCGTCGACCACGCCTTGCACGTCGGCGCCAGGGGCGAGCTGCTTGAAGACCGAAACCATCCGCTTCATGGTCTTCAGGTCCGCCCGCAGTGCCTCGTCGGCACCCGGGTATTGGATCTTCACCGCGACCTCACGACCGTCGGACCACACCGCCTTGTGCACCTGGCCGATGCTCGCCGAGGCGATCGGGTCGTCGTCGAAGGAGGTGAATCTGTCCCGCCACTTGGTGCCGAGCTGCGCGTCGAGCACGCGGTGCACCTTGGCCGCAGGAAGGGGAGGGGCATCCTTTTGCAGCTTGGTCAGTGCTTCGCGGTAGGGCTCGCCGAACTGTTCGGGGACGGCGGCTTCCATCACCGACAGTGCCTGGCCGACCTTCATCGCGCCGCCCTTGAGTTCGCCGAGGACGGTGAACAGCTGATTGGCTGCCTTTTCCATCAACTCGGCGTTGACCTCGTCCCTGGACGACCCGGTCAGCCGTTTGCCGATGCCCAGTGCCGCGCGGCCGGCGATGCCGACCGGCAAACTGGCGAGTTTCGCGTTCCTGGCTGCTCGCCCACGCTTGATGTCTGCCACGTCCCCATCATCCATGACGTTCCTTGGGGCGCGGCCATCAACGTCAGGACTCCGAGGGTCGCCGGTCGATCAGCCCGTCATCCGCGTCGTCGGCGTCGGACGCCGTGAGCTCGTGGCATGGGTCCTGGTGCCACTCGCCGAGGGGATCGGGATAGTGCGGCCACTCGTGTGGCGCGACCATCTCGTCGTCGGACAGCAGCGCGCCATGCAGTGCGACTTGGATCTCGCCGGCGTCGGCGCCGCACACCAGAATCGTCATCGAGGTGTGGCGATCGCCGTGGTCGTCGGTCCACATCAGGTCGGCAAGTGCGCGTCGTTCCGGGTCGACGTAG
>NZ_JAVRQA010000004.1:0-4358 GCF_032161845.1 Mycobacterium sp. | reverse complement strand
CCCACCGGCAGCAGCCCCGCCCTGCTCGGCGACGAGTGCGCCCGCATCCTGTTCAACAGTGTTGCGCGAGTTCACGATACAGGCGCGATCGATATCGGCATAGGCCGAGACACCCGGGCTGGTGGCTACGCCTCGTCACTGGGTGCCGATACCTCGACCAGGATGTTGCCCGGCGCCAGGCAATAGAAGAGGTAACGCCCACGCATCCCTTTCGGCGGGTCGATCTGCTGGCTAGTGCCAGCCTGCAGATCGCGAAACACGTCATCGACGTTCTTGGTCGATGAAAGGCGAAACCCGATGTGATAGGTCGTCACGTCCAATTCGACCTGTTCGGCACCACCGAGCTTGCCGATCGGCTGACTGATCACCAGCTCGAGGCCGGCATCGTCGTACAGGATGGCGAGTCGATCGGCGCCGCGTGTCGCGTGATGACGAAAGCCGAAGTGCTGCACGAAGAATTCCCGCGTCGCAGCGACGTCAGGAACGTAGAGGTCGAGATGGTTGAGAATCATGCCGTTGCTCCCATGAATCGATGATCACGATGGAGCGCGCATACACATCCACGCGACACGTGATCCCCAGCAGGCGCGCTGGGAGACGTGTCGTGGGTTCTCGCGTTGCTGCGGAACAGAACTTCCGAGGAAGTGGTCGGGCTTACCTATTCAACCGACCGTGCCTTTTTCGACGAGGCGATCGTAAGCGCTCAACCCCCGCTTGTCCACCAACGATCCGCGCGAGCCATGTCTGTGACTCGATGCGATGATTTCTGGGGAAGTGTTGAATTCGGGACCTCCGGCTGGCAGTCGGATGGCGCGCGCACGCCTGAATTAGCTGCAGGACAACGAGATAGGTCGTTTCTCCGCGTTGATCTTGCTGACAACCGGCTTTGGGTATGCGTACATGACGTCAAGAACGATTGACCGGTAGGTCGCGCGTCGTTAGAAAGGAAAGTGAAGGCCGCCAACGTCTCCCGCCATGCACCGATGCGTGTTCAGCGGGTGCGGTCGAGAAGGAGAACTCACGTGGATGCTGCGCGCAACAAAACGGTCGCCCTAATCGTCGCGATCGTCGCCGTAGTCGCTGCGATAGTGCTGTGCCTCATCCATTCTGGTGTTTCGCCGGTTGGCAATCTCGCCGGAGGTTCTGGTGACTCATCGACGGGAGGGACGTACACACAACCGTCCGTTCCCGCGATGTCGGTTGATCCGACGAACTTGAAGTTGGGCATCACCGTGACCCAGACGACTCCTGCTACCACGCTGGCCACGATGGAGGCATCCCCAACCTTGAAGGCAACACCCGCTCCAGGATGTGTGAACAACGGTCAGTGCCCGTAACGCAACCCATACTGCAATCCGACGAGATCGGGTAGAGATAAGCGCATGGCCCTCATTCCCATGCCCACCGTCGTGCTCGACGATGCCGACGTGGCGTGCGCCTTGAGTCGCGCGGTGCGGATCATCAACCCCGTTGTCGACGTGCTGTCGCGGGCTGATCCGTTCGGGTTGAAGGGCCGCAGCCACCACCTTGGCGTCGCCGACGGTTCCGTCGACAAGGCGCTCGACGCGCTGGCCTGGGTGCTCGATTCCGCCGACGTCCCAGGAACGCGGGCCTGGGAGCACATGACCCTGGACGGCAGGGCCAATTGGTGGGTGCACCGGGTCGGCGCGCTCGACACCGTCCTGGTCGCCTTTCCGGGTTTCTTCGGCGTCGTTGCGGACCGTCTGCCGATTCAGGACGCGCTCGGCTTCGCCAACCAGGCGATCGTGTTGTGCGCCGTGGCGCGTGAATGTGGGGTCGACGACTACGGACAACAGGTTCGGCTGCTCGCCGCGGTGATGTGCAATCGCGACCTAGGTGACGACCCCTACACCCATGACGACGCGACCGCACCGGAGCCAGAGTCGAATCCGACGGGCGGGACGCCGTTGGCCTTCGTGAGGGCGGTGTGGCATCTGGCGGGAGTGATGCGCGCCATCGGCGACGAGCTCGTCAAGCGGCCCCGGCCACGCCGACTCTTCCGCTATCTGGGGATGCTGCCTGCGGTCGGAGCCATCGCCGACTACCTCGGTGAGTACGGCGCATTGGTCCGGGCGGCCAAGGCAGGACGTGAGTGGATCGGGCGTCAAGCGGTGTCCGTCGGCTGACGCGACGAACCAGCGAACTTGCCTCGATCGCTGGACATCGCCACCAGGCGGTGGCAACGCTGCTATAAACCAGTCACGGGGTGTCATCCACCTCACGGAGTGGAGCGTCAATGTCGATGCCGCACGAACGGGTCTGCCAGCGGCCGGCCAAGGGCTACGCGAGGTACGTCGGACGGGTGGGTGCGCTGGCAGTGGCGCTGGGGATTGGGGCCGCAATCGCTGCCAGCCCCGGAATCGCCAGCGCCGACGACAACGAGTCGGGCTCATCGTCCGGATCGTCCGCGTCCTCGGGGTCCACCGGGGCGAAGGACGGCCCGTCGTCGAAGAAGTCCGCCGACGGTGACCATCAGCAATCCCCGGTCAAGCCCGACTCCAAGACGGCGGAGAAGAGTTCCGAACCGAGCGCAGCCAGGGACTCGGCTGCCGACGACACGTCCCCCGGCGTCGATGCGGAACCCGCGCCGACGGCTGCCAAGGTCGCGAAGTCGGAGCAGAAGAAGTCCAAGCGGTCGCCCACCGCGACGGAGGCCGCCGACGACACTGCGACGAGGACACCGACGCCACAGTCAGCACCCGCGCCATCCGCCCAGGTGGACACTGTCTCGGCGGCCGCACCTCTCGCGCAGGACCCGCCCGTGGCGGCCCGGTCGGCGGCCACTGGGGACCCGGCTACGCCGCCCCAGGCCCCGGCGCTGTGGGCCATGCTGGGTTGGGTGCGCCGTGAAACCGGGCAGGGCGTCCCGCCTGCGGCGAGGGTCGCTGCGGCGTCGTCGACGACGACACTGGTGCAGCCCACCGCGTCGATCACGGCCACCAGTCCGTTGGGCACCGCACAGCAGCTCGCCGCCGAACGATTGGCGGCTCAAACGGCGGACACGTTGCCCGTCGCACTGATGAAACTGGTGCTGCAGTTCGGGTTTCGCTCTGCCGCCCAGCAACAGTTCGCTCAGGTCGGCGGCCCCGATCAAGGGAACCTCGATCAGCTGGCGGCCGCCGTCGACGAATACGCGATGGGGGCGGCATTCCAGCAACAGATCCTCAACTCCAACGACCCCACGGTCGTCATGCAGGTGGCACCACCGCACACCTGGTACGGGCAGATGGTGCCCGGCTCCCGGATCCTCTACGACAACCCCGACACGATCTACCGGTTCATGGGGGTCAACGCCGCGTCGTCGTACGTCATCACGGGGCAGTTCACCGGCGACCGGCCCGCCGACACCACCTTCAGCGTTCTCACCGGCTTGTCCGGGAACACCGCGTCGGTCCTCGGCGGTCACGACCTGGTGGTCAATCCGGACGGTAGCTTCACCATCACCGTCAGTCGTGACGCCGCCGCCCCTGGTCAAACCAATCACCTTCAGCTGACCAATGATTCGACACTCATCGCAACGCGGAACACGTTGTCCGACTGGGCCACCGAGGTGCCGATGACCCTGTCGATCGAGCGGGTCGGCGGCCCGCCGAACAGCCTCTTCAGTCAGCTCGGTGGTTTCGCGATTCCCGGCATCGGGCCATTGGTGGTCGGCAGTCCGTTGCTCACCGCGCTGGTGTCGCTGATTCCGCCCCTGGCCGATCCTCCGCCGCTACTGCGGGGCGCCGTCGCCGCCATCATCATGGCCCTCGGCATCCAGCGCGAGGCCACGTACATGGCGGTGGCCACCACCGACCCGGAGACCGGACAGCAGATCGCGCCGAACGTGTTGAAGAACCCGGCGCGCAACGCGGAATTCCTTGCGACACAGCTTCAGAGCGCAGGCTACTTCCAATTGGCCGACGACCAAGCGCTGGTCGTGACGGTCGATCCGGGCAGCGCAGGCTACTTCGTACTACCGGTGACCAACGATTGGACCATCTCCAACGACTACTGGAATCAGCAGACCAGCCTGAACGATTCGCAGGCGATCCCGAACTCCGACGGCACCTACACGCTGGTGATCTCGAAAACCGATCCCGGCGTGGCGAACTGGGTGTCGACGGGCGGCCTGAACCAGGGGACCATCTCGATGCGGTTCCAGGACCTCGACCCCAATTCGACGGATCTTCCCACGGTGAGCTCGCAGCTGGTGTCGCTCGGCGACCTGTCCACCGTCGTGCCCCCGGGCACCGTGTACTACACCGAGGCGCAACGCGCGGCACAGTTGGCGACCCGCAAGGCGGGCTTCGACAACAGGTTCGCGCCGTATCCCCAGCCGTAGGCGGGCCGCCGCG
>NZ_JAVRQA010000003.1:0-10951 GCF_032161845.1 Mycobacterium sp. | reverse complement strand
GCACTCGTCGAGGTCCATACCGAGGAGGAGGCCGACCGCGCACTGCAGGCCGGTACTCGCGTAATCGGGGTCAACGCACGCGATCTCAAGACCCTCGAGGTCGACCGGGACTGCTTCGCGCGCATCGCCCCGGGCTTGCCGTCCAACGTGATCCGCATCGCCGAGTCCGGTGTCCGTGGAACGGCCGACCTGCTCGCCTACGCGGGGGCGGGGGCCGACGCCGTTCTTGTCGGTGAGGGGCTGGTCACCAGTGGTGACCCGCGCAGCGCCGTCGCCGATCTGGTCACCGCAGGCACGCATCCGTCCTGCCCGAAACCCTCGCGCTGAGATAGTGGGCGATCTCGCAGGCCCCGAGCTGCCGCGTTCCAGCGCAGCCGTTGCCGAACCAACGACGCACGACCCGGACGAAAAGGGGCACTTCGGTGCCTACGGCGGGCGATTGGTGCCCGAGGCGCTGATGGCGGTGATCGAAGAGGTCACCGCTGCCTATGAGAAGGCCAGGTCCGATCAGACCTTCCTCGACGAGCTCGACCGCCTTCAGCGGCACTACACCGGCCGTCCATCCCCGTTGTATGAAGCGGAGCGGCTCAGCGAACACGCCGGCGGCGCCCGACTGTTCCTCAAGCGAGAAGACCTGAACCACACCGGTTCTCACAAGATCAACAACGTGCTCGGCCAGGCGCTGCTCGCCAAGCAGATGGGCAAGACCCGCATCATCGCCGAGACGGGCGCCGGCCAGCACGGCGTGGCGACGGCGACGGCGTGCGCGCTGCTCGGTCTGACGTGCGTGATCTACATGGGCGCCGTCGACACCGCGCGGCAGGCATTGAACGTTGCGAGGATGCGGCTGCTGGGTGCCGAGGTGGTGTCCGTCGAGTCGGGCTCCAAGACGCTGAAGGACGCGATCAACGAGACCTTCCGGGACTGGGTCGCGCACGCCGACGACACGTACTACTGCTTTGGCACTGCGGCGGGACCGCATCCGTTCCCGACCATGGTGCGCGACTTTCAGCGCGTGATCGGCATGGAGGCGCGCGTTCAGATTCAGGACCAGGCCGGACGACTGCCCGACGCGGTGACCGCGTGCATCGGTGGTGGCTCGAACGCGATCGGCATATTCCATGCCTTCATCGACGATCCCGGCGTCCGACTGGTGGGTTACGAAGCGGCCGGCGACGGCGTGGAAACGGGTCGACACGCGGCTACCTTTACGGGCGGCACGCCCGGCGCCTTTCAGGGCTCGTTCTCCTACCTGCTGCAGG
The DNA here is from genome assembly GCF_032161845.1 of Mycobacterium sp. Taxonomy (GTDB): domain Bacteria; phylum Actinomycetota; class Actinomycetes; order Mycobacteriales; family Mycobacteriaceae; genus Mycobacterium. The sequence continues at coordinate 9,689 of NZ_JAVRQA010000003.1, read as the reverse complement.
ACGAGGACGGTCAGACCATCGAATCCCATTCGATCTCAGCAGGTCTCGACTATCCGGGCGTCGGACCCGAGCACGCCTACCTCAAGGATCTCGGGCGCGCCGAGTACCGACCGATCACCGACACCGAAGCGATGGACGCGTTCTCACTGTTGTCGCGGATGGAGGGCATCATCCCGGCGATCGAGTCCGCGCATGCCGTTGCCGGCGCCCTCAAACTCGGCGTGGAGCTCGGCCCCGGCTCGATCATCGTGGTGAACCTGTCTGGCCGCGGCGACAAGGACGTCGAGACTGCGGCGAAGTGGTTCGGCCTGTTCGACGAGGAGAAGGCGCCGTGACGGCGAGTGGGTTGTCGAGTGTCTTCGCGGCCTGCCGCGCCGAAGACCGCTCGGCGCTCATCGGCTACCTGCCGACGGGCTTCCCCGACGTCGCAACGTCCATCTCGGCGATGACGGCCATGGTCGAATCGGGTTGCGACATCATCGAAGTCGGGGTCGCTTACTCCGACCCAGGGATGGATGGCCCCACCATCGCGGCCGCCACCGAGGTAGCCTTGCGCGGCGGCGTGCGCGTGCGGGACGCCCTGTCCGCGGTCGAGGCGATCAGCAAGGCGGGCGGCAGCGCCGTCGTGATGACCTACTGGAATCCCGTGCTGCGGTGGGGAGTTGAGGCGTTTGCCCGCGACCTCGCGTCCGCCGGCGGTCTCGGCCTGATCACCCCGGACCTCATCCCCGACGAGGCCGATGAGTGGATTCAGGTGTCCGACGAACACGGCCTGGACCGGATCTTTCTGGTCGCGCCGTCGTCGACACACGAGCGTCTGGCCGCCACCGTGGCGGCCTCGCGCGGATTCGTCTACGCCGCATCGACGATGGGTGTCACGGGCGCCCGCGACGCAGTGTCCGATGCGGCACCGGAGTTGGTGCGGCGTGTCCGCGAGGTGTCGGACATCCCTGTCGGCGTCGGACTGGGGGTACGGTCGCGTGAGCAGGCAGCGGAGATCGCTTCCTACGCCGATGGTGTGATCGTCGGTTCCGCACTGGTGACGGCGCTGAGCGAAGGGATCCCCGCGGTGCGGGCGTTGACCGAGGAACTTGCCGAGGGCGTGCGACAGAGGATTTCAGCGTGACGACAACGGTTCTGGCCTTCATTCCGAGTCCGTCGCAGGGGGTGTGGCACCTCTTCGGCGTCCTCCCCATCCGGGCCTATGCACTGTGCATCATCGCGGGCATCGTCGCGGCCTTGGTCATCGGCGATCGCCGGTGGGAGGCCCGCGGCGGCGAGCGTGGGGTGATCTACGACGTCGCGCTGTGGGCGGTGCCGTTCGGCCTGATCGGCGGCCGGTTGTACCACGTGATGACCGACTGGCAGAAGTACTTCGGTGCCGACGGTGCGGGTTTTCTTGCAGCGCTGCGTATCTGGGACGGCGGTCTGGGCATCTGGGGAGCGGTGGCTCTCGGCGGCGTCGGAGCGTGGATCGCATGCCGGCGCAGGGATATCCCGTTGCCGGCCTTCGGCGATGCGATTGCGCCGGGGATCGTCCTGGCGCAGGCCATCGGTCGGTTCGGCAACTACTTCAACCAGGAGCTGTACGGCCGCGAGACCGATCTGCCCTGGGGCTTGACGATCTACGACCGGTTGGATCCTTCCGGTGTGATCAGCCCGCACTCGCTCGACGGCGTGTCGACGGGGCAGGTGTATGCCGTCGTCCATCCGACGTTCCTGTACGAATTGCTCTGGAACCTACTGATCTTCGCGATGCTGATCTGGGTCGACCGCAGGTTCAAACTGGGTCACGGACGGCTGTTCGCGCTGTACGTCGCCGGCTACTGCGTCGGCCGGTTCTGGGTCGAGCTGATGCGCAGCGACACGGCCACGCTCATCGCGGGCATCCGGGTCAACACCTTCACCTCGACGTTCGTCTTCATCGGTGCGGTGATCTACATCATGGTCGCGCCCAAGGGCCGCGAGGATCCGACGACGTTGCGCGGCAAGGATGCCGACGAGTCGCTGCTCGACGACGTAGGCGAAGCACTCGTGGCCGTTGCCGCCACGTCGGGTGTCGTCGCTGCCGCCAAGGTCGCAGGTGACGAGGACAAGACCGAGACCGCGGACGAGACCAAATCGGAGGCCGCCGCAGAAACGGAGGACCTGACCGAGCAGGTGGAGACGGCCCCCTCGGAGGACATCGCCGAAGCCAAGGCATTCGCCGCCGCCGGTGAAGGCGCCGACCAACCCGAGGCCGGCCTTGGCGCCGTCGAGGGTGACGAGGTTGCGGCGGCTGAAGAGGCTGCGTCCGAGGTTCACGAGGCTGCTGTCGAAGCCGCTGACGAGGCCGAGGCGGTCGCCGAGGAGGTCGCTGCCGAGCCAGAGACCGAAGAGTCCGTGACCGAGGAATCCACCGAGGGCTTGGGTTCCGTGGAGGGTGACGAAGTGGAGGCCGCCGAGCAGGCTGCGCCCGAGGTTCACGAGGCGGCCGTCGAAGGTGCCGAAGAGGCCGAAGCAGTCGCCGATGAGGTCGCTGCCGAGCCAGAGGAGCCTGCCGAACCCGAGTCAGAGGAGTCCACTGAGGGTTTGGGTTCGGTGGAGGGTGACGAGGTGGAGGCCGCCGAGGAGGCTGCGCCCGAGGTTCACGAGGCTGCCGTCGAAGGTGCCGAAGAGGCCGAAGCAGTCGCCGATGAGGTCGCTGCCGAGACCGAGGAGTCCGCCGAGGGCTTGGGTTCGGTCGAGGGTGATGAGGTTGCGGCGGCCGAGGAGGCTGCGCCCGAGGTTCATGAGGCGGCCGTCGAAGGTGCCGAGGAAGCCGAGTCCGTGGCCGATGAGGTCGCTGCCGAGCCTGCCGAGTCTGCCGAGGGCTTGGGTTCGGTCGAGGGTGACGAGGTTGCGGCGGCTGAAGAGGCTGCGCCCGAGGTTCACGAGGCCGCAGTCGAAGGTGCCGAAGAGGCCGAAGCAGTCGCCGATGAGGTCGCTGCCGAAGCCGAGATCGAGGACGCCACCGAGGCCGTGGATTCAGTGGCGCCCCGGCGGGCACCAGTGGAGACGCCACGCCGGCGTTGGTGGCGTCGCGGGTAGACCCATCCACGGGTTATCCACAGAAGCGTTTTCATCCACAGATTGCCTTGGGGCACTTTCCCCTAGTGGGTCAGCCACGGCAGAATCGAACACATGTTCGAGATCGATCTGCCCGACACCGCGGTCGTGACGCCACTGGTCGATGCGGAGCTGGTCGATGCGATCATCGCGTCATCGAAGCTCGACTCCGCGGTGCAGGCCAGGCATCTCGCTGCAGTGGGCGAGCTTTGGGACCGGCGTAAGCGGCGAGCTCAGGAAGACGAGCGCGAATACTTCTACATCGACCTCCGAGAGGCCGTGGCGGCTGAGGTGGCGGCAGCGCTCGGCATCACAGGTTCTCGGGCCGCAGGTCTGATCCGAGTCGCCGAAGCGCTGCGGGATCGTCTGCCGAAGGTCTCCGCGATCTTCGCGAAGGGCGAGATCGACCTGGCCATGGTCCATGCGATCGTCAACCGCACCGAGCTGATCGAAGACCCGGAATCGCTGACGGCGGTCGATGCAGCCCTGGCCGAGCGCGCACCGGGGTGGACGAAGTATTCGCGGCGCAGCATCGCCGAGTACATCGACTCGTGGATCGGCAGGTTCGACCAGGCGGGGGTGCGGGAGAAGCGGAAGCCAACCGACAACCGCTACCTCGACGTCAGGGGCTCGGGTGAGGGGATGGCAGGCATCTGGGGCAATCTGCACGTCAACGACGCGATCGTATTCGACGGTCGCATTGATGAGCTTGTTGCGACGGTCTGCCCCAACGATCCGCGCACCAAGGCTCAGCTCCGAGCTGACGCCGTCCGAGCGTTGTCTGAGCGCGCGGACCGGATGGTGTGCACGTGCGGCGATGCGAACTGCACGGGCGAGCAACCCGGCCCGGACCGCGACATCGTGATCCACGTGCTGGCCGAATCGTCGACGGTCGATGGCGATGATGCTGCGCCTGGCTACGTCAGCGGGTTTGGGCCGATCGCGGCCGACACACTGCGCGCCTTCGCAAAGCGGGCCCGTCGCAAAGCATTCACCATTCCCAGAGACGCGGTTGCGGAGCCCGGCTACCGCCCATCGGTGGCGCTTGCGGAGTTCGTCCGCTTCCGTGACCTCCATTGCCGGTTCCCTGGCTGCGACGTACCGGCGGCGCGCTGCGACATCGATCACACGATCCCGTGGCCGGCCGGTCCTACGCATCCATCGAACACCAAGTGTTTGTGCCGAAAGAACCACTTGCTCAAGACTTTCTACGTCGGACCCGGCGGGTGGCGGGATCGTCAACTACCCGACGGCACTGTTGTGTGGACGGCTCCCACGGGGCAGACCTACACCACCAAGCCGGGCGGCCCGCTTTACTTCCCCGCGTTGGGTCAGCCGACCGGCGTGCTCGTGCTGCCGCTCGCCCCGGCCGAATCCGACCCTCAACGTGACCGCATGATGCCGAGGCGCCAGCGCACCCGGGCAGAGGACGTCGCCCAACGGCACGCCGCCGAGCGGCGTCGCAACGAGGCGCGCATCGCGGCCGAAGAGCATCGACGCGGACTACGTGAGACCGGCGATTGCGATCCGCCTCCCTTCTGACGGGCACCGGGTTCTGGCATGCTGGGCCTCGCGATGGAATTCAACGACGTCACCAGCCACAAGGGACCCCGGTACGCCACCCTCGGGACGGCGGGGGTCGTCGCCGGTGCGCTCGCGTACATCGGTTTGCGTGATCCGCATGCAGCGGGGTTCGGTTTCCCCGCGTGCCCGTTCCGACTTCTGACCGGCTTGAACTGCCCGGGCTGCGGCGGTCTGCGGATGACCCACGACCTGCTGAACGGCGATTTCGGCGCAGCGGTCGTCGACAATGTGTTCCTGCTCGTTGGTCTCCCGATGCTCGCGCTGTGGCTGATTCTGCGCTGGCGGGGCGGCCACAAATTGATGCCCAAGTCTGCGGGGGCGATCGTGATCATCGCTGCGGTGACGTGGACCGTGGTCCGAAATTTGCCCGGGTTCCCGCTGGTCCCGACGTTTATCAACGGGTAGCCCCGCCGCTCCGCTGATACACTCGCCCTGCGGGCCGCTGCAGTCCCAGACACATTGTTCCTGACTGCGGGGGTATTGCGAGTGCTGTTCTCGGCGTTGCCAGAAGCTCAGGGTTTGTACGACCCGGAGAACGAGGCGGATTCCTGTGGCGTGGCCATGGTCACCGACATCAAGGGCCGCCGATCACATTCGATCGTCAGCGACGGACTAACCGCGCTGGAGCATCTCGAGCACCGCGGCGCCGCCGGTGCCGAACCGAATAGCGGTGACGGCGCGGGGATCCTTCTGCAGTTGCCCGTCGAACTCCTCGGCGCGGTCGTCGACTTCGATCTCCCGTCGCCAACCGTGCACGGTGCCAACACATTTGCGGCGGGAATCTGCTTCCTTCCGCAGGATCCCGTTGCCCGCGCGGCGGCTCGGGAGCGCATCGAGTCGATCGCCACCGCAGAGGGCCTAGAGGTGCTCGGCTGGCGCAAGCTTCCGATCGATCCCGACGGCGCCGGCGTCGGGGCGACGGCCGTCGGGTGCATGCCCTACATGGCGCAGCTGTTCCTCGCCGCACCGGAGCGCAACGGCAGCAGGCCGGGCGGTATCGACCTCGACCGTCGTGTCTACCCGGTGCGCAAACTCGCGGAACAGGGTGAGGTGTACTTCGCGTCGCTGTCCAGCCGGACCATGGCCTACAAGGGCATGCTCACGACAATGCAACTGCCGCAGTTCTTTCCGGACCTTCGTGACGAGCGATGTATGAGTGCGATCGCGATCGTGCACAGCCGCTTCTCGACCAACACCTTCCCGTCCTGGCCGCTGGCGCACCCCTTCCGCTTCGTCGCCCACAACGGCGAGATCAACACCGTTCGCGGCAACCGCAACCGCATGCATGCCCGCGAGGCCATGCTTGCCAGCGCCCAGATCCCAGGTGACCTGGCCCGACTGTCGCCGATCTGCACGGCCGAATCCTCCGACTCGGCGTCGTTCGACCAGGTCCTGGAGTTGCTCCACCTCGGAGGGAGAAGCCTCCCGCAGGCTGTGCTGATGATGATCCCCGAGGCGTGGGAGAACAACGTCGACATGGACCCAGCGCGACGGGCGTTCTGGCAGTTCCACGCCTCGCTGATGGAGCCGTGGGATGGCCCGGCGTGCGTGACCTTCACCGACGGCACGGTGGTCGGTGCCGTGTTGGACCGCAACGGATTACGACCTGGCCGCTGGTGGCGGACCATCGACGACCGCATCATCCTCGCCAGCGAGAGCGGCGTGCTTGACGTGCCGTCGGCCGAGATCGTTGCCAGGGGCCGGCTCGAGCCAGGCAAGATGTTCCTGATCGACACCGCCGCAGGCCGGATCGTCTCCGACGACGAGATCAAACAGGGGCTCTCTGCCGCCGAACCGTACGGCGAATGGCTGCATTCGGGGCTCTTGGATTTGGCCACCCTGCCGGAGCGGGTGCGAGTGCAGCCGAACCACGACTCTGTCGTGCGACGGCAGATCTCCTTCGGCTACACCGAGGAAGAGCTGCGGATCATGCTCACGCCGATGGCGGCATCGGGTGCAGAACCGTTGGGCTCCATGGGAACCGACACCCCCGCCGCGGTGCTGTCACAGCGGTCTCGCCTGCTCTACGACTACTTCGTCGAGCTCTTCGCGCAAGTCACGAACCCGCCGCTAGACGCCATCCGCGAGGAGGTCGTCACTTCCATGTCACGGGTGATGGGCCCCGAACACAATCTCCTCGAGCCGACCGCGGCATCCTGTCGCCAAATCGTGCTGAAGTGGCCCGTCCTCGACAACGACGAGCTCAACAAGATCGTCCACATCAACGCCGACGGCGAGCAGCCAGGGCTCAAGACCAAGGTCCTGCGCGCGCTCTACGACGTCGAACGCGGCGGCGAGGGCCTCGCGGATGCGTTGGAGGACCTCCGCATGCGGGCCTGCGAGGCCATCGCGAAGGGATATCGGACGCTGGTCATCTCCGACCGGGATTCCGATCACACCAAGGCACCGATTCCGTCGTTGCTCGCGGTGTCCGCGGTACACCATCACCTCGTCCGCACCAAGGAGCGGACGACGGTCGCGCTGGTGGTCGAGAGCGGCGACGCTCGCGAAGTTCATCACATCGCCATGCTGATCGGCTTCGGTGCCGCCGCGGTCAACCCCTACCTCGCCTTCGAGTCCATCGAGGACCTGATTCGCGAAGGTGAACTGACCGGCATCGAGCCGTCGACCGCGGTGCGGAACTACCTCAAGGCGCTTGGCAAGGGCGTCATGAAGGTGATGAGCAAGATGGGCATCTCGACCGTCGCGTCCTACACGGGGGCGCAGGCGTTCGAGGCGATCGGGCTCAACCGCGACGTCGTCGACGAATACCTCACGGGTACGCCGAGCCAGCTCGGCGGTGTCGGCCTCGACGTCCTCGCGGAGGAAGTGAAGCTGCGCCACCGGCGGGCCTATCCCGAGAACCCGACCGAGCGCGTCCACCGACGCCTCGAGGTGGGTGGCGAGTACGCCTTCCGCAGGGAAGGCGAGCTTCACCTGTTCACGCCGGAAGTGGTCTTCCTGCTGCAGCATTCGACCCGTACCGGCAGACGCGAGATCTTCCAGCAGTACTCCGACGAGGTGAATCGACTGGCCCGGGACGGCGGCACGCTGCGTGGCCTCTTCGAATTCAAGTCGGGAGTGCGGGAGCCCGTGCCGCTGGACGAAGTCGAATCCGTCGAGTCGATCTTGACCCGCTTCAACACCGGCGCGATGAGCTACGGCTCCATCTCCGCCGAAGCCCACGAAACGATGGCCATCGCGATGAACGCCCTCGGTGGCCGGTCGAACTCGGGGGAGGGCGGCGAAGACGTCGACCGACTCTACGACCCGCGTAGGCGCAGTGCGGTCAAGCAGGTGGCGTCGGGACGATTCGGTGTCACTAGCGACTATCTGGTCAACGCGACGGACATTCAGATCAAGATGGCCCAAGGCGCCAAACCCGGTGAGGGCGGCCAGCTTCCCGGCTACAAGGTGTATCCGAACATCGCCAAGACACGGCACTCGACGCCGGGTGTCGGGCTGATCTCGCCCCCGCCGCACCACGACATCTACTCGATCGAGGATCTGGCGCAACTCATCCATGACCTGAAGAACGCCAACTCCGCGGCCCGCATCCACGTGAAGCTGGTCAGTTCGGTCGGCGTGGGCACCGTGGCAGCGGGGGTGTCCAAGGCGCATGCGGACGTCGTGCTGATCTCAGGCTACGACGGCGGTACCGGCGCCGCGCCGCTGACCTCGCTCAAGCACGCCGGGGCACCGTGGGAGATCGGGCTGGCCGACACCCAGCAGACGCTGGTGCTCAACGGTCTGCGGGATCGGATCACCGTGCAGTGTGACGGTGGAATGCGTACGGCGCGCGACGTCGTCGTGGCCATGTTGCTCGGCGCCGAAGAATACGGCTTCGCGACGGCGCCGCTGGTGGTCGCGGGCTGCATCATGATGCGCGTCTGTCACCTCGACACCTGCCCCGTCGGGGTGGCCACGCAGAATCCGGAGCTACGGGCCCGGTTCAACGGCAAGCCCGAGTTCGTGGAGAACTTCTTCAGGTTCATTGCCGAGGACATTCGAAAGTATTTGGCGGAGTTGGGTTTCCGGAGCATCGACGAGGCCGTCGGGCGAGCCGAGATACTGGATACCGCTCCGGGCGTCGCGCACTGGAAGAGCAAGGGCCTGGACCTAACCCCGATCTTTGCGGTCGCGAAGGACGCGCACGGAGCCAAGCTGACCCAGCGCCGTAGGCTCCGCGACCAGGATCACGCATTGGAGCACGCCCTCGACCAGACGATCATCGCGCTTGCCGAAGGTGCCCTCGAGGACGCCCACCCCGTGCGGCTGGAACTGCCCGTGCGAAACGTCAACCGTACGGTCGGCACCCTGCTCGGGGCCGAGGTGACCCGCCGCTACGGAGCACAGGGCCTCCCCGACAACACGATCCACGTCACCCTGACCGGTTCGGCCGGGCAGTCGATCGGGGCGTTCCTGCCGCCGGGCGTCACGCTCGAGCTCATCGGTGACGCCAATGACTATGTCGGCAAGGGTCTTTCGGGTGGACGCGTGATCGTCAAACCCGACGAGGACGTCCTGTTCCTCCCCGAGGACAACGTCATCGCGGGCAACACCCTGCTCTTCGGGGCGACGTCCGGCGAGGTGTTCCTCCGCGGCCGGGTTGGCGAACGGTTCTGCGCACGCAACTCCGGTGCGCTCGCCGTCGTCGAAGGGGTCGGCGACCACGCCTGCGAGTACATGACCGGTGGGCGGGTGGTGGTGCTGGGACCGACGGGCCGCAACATGGCGGCGGGGATGTCGGGCGGCATCGCGTTCGTGCTCGGGCTCGATCAGGCGAAGGTCAACCCCGACATGGTGCAGCTGCAACGCCTCGAAGCCGAAGACCTGACGTGGCTACACGGCGTCGTCGCGCAGCACGGGCGGTATACCGGCAGTACGGTGGCGCGTTCGCTGCTCTCCGATTGGCCAAGGCGCAGTGCGCAGTTCACCAAGATCATGCCGACCGACTACGAAAAGGTGTTGTACGCCACCCGAATGGCCAAGGCGGAAGGGCGAGACGTGGACAGCGC
>NZ_JAVRQA010000002.1:0-11639 GCF_032161845.1 Mycobacterium sp. | reverse complement strand
AAGTCGGCGCGTTACGAACGCTTTTCGACGAGCTATTGAACGAGCCGGGCGTCAGGCAACACATGGCACACCTCCTCGCGGGCTCCGACGTCCGATACGCCATCGGTGACGAGCATCCACTGTCCGGATACCTGGCACCCGAGTTGCAACTCGACGACGGCCGTCGCATCGCCGAGCTGCTGCATGACGCCCGGCCCGTCCTGCTTGACCTGTCCGGCGGCGGGTTGGCCGCGAACGCCAAGGCGTGGATGGATCGCGTCGATGTGGTGGCCGGCAGCATCGCGGACTCGCCACTGGCGGGGCTGCTCATCCGTCCCGATGGCTACGTGGCCTGGGCTGCGGACTCTCCCGAAGCGCCGGGATTGCCTGCGGCGCTAGAGCGTTGGTTCGGCCCACCCGTCTGATGCAGTCGGCGGGACGGTCAGCTCAGCGTGGCCCGCACGCCGACGGTGATGTACGGCAGCGCCAGGCCGGAGACGTTGGCGAGCGCCGGGTGGGTGGCCAGTAGCTCCCGCACCTCATCGAGCGTCTTGGAGCGGACGGCGGCCGGCGAGGTAATGCAGTAGCTGCGCGACGCCACGAGATCGATGAGTGCCTGAGGCGTCAGGTAACTCGTCCACTCGAACTGTTCGCGTTCCAGCTCGACGAACGGCGCGGGCAGCGTCACCTGACGGCTGAACGGGTCTTCCTCGTGGCCTACGATGCGGCCGAGATCCTTCACCCAGCCAAGACGTTCGTCGCGGGTGTTCCATACGAGGCCGAGTCGGCCGCCGGGGCGGAGCACCCTCGCGACCTCCTTGATGGCCCGCTCGGGATCGAACCAATGCCAGGCCTGCGCGACCAGCACCGAATCGACGCTGTCGTCCGGCAGCGGAATCTCCTCCGCGGAGCCGAGCAGTGCCGGGGTGTCGGGCAGCGAACGGCTGAGGACCTCGAGCATCTCGGGAATCGGGTCCACCGCAATCACGTCGAGGCCGCGCTCGACGAGCCGGACCGTCAGCTTGCCCGTGCCGGCGCCGAGATCGAGGACGGTGCGTGCGTCGCGCGGCAGCAGCCAGTCGATGGCCTCCGGCGGATAGGACGGTCGCCCTCGCTCATAGGCCGCGGCCTCCTCGCCGAATGACAGCGAGCGCTGACGGGCGTCTTCTGTCGTCACTTGGCCGCGAACTCCAGTGTCTGGCGGATCAATTCGTAGACGGCGTCCGTCTCGACGAGGAACCCGTCGTGGCCGAAGTCCGATTCGATGACGTTCAATCCGGTACACGTCGGAAGAAGGTCGGCCAGTTCCTGCTGCAGCCGCAACGGATAGAGCCGATCGGACGTGATGCCGCCGACGACCACGGGCACCGTGACCCGGCGCAGCGCCGCAGCCACGCCGCCACGACCGCGGCCCACGTCGTGACTGCTCAGGGCATCGGTCAGCGATACGTAGGTGCCTGCGTCGAACCGCCGTGCCAGCTTGCCGCCCTGGTGTTCCAGGTAGCTCTGCACCGCGTAGCGGCCGCCGGTCGTCGGATCTTCGATGCCTTGAGCGTCGTTGCCGAAACGGTCGTCCAATTCAGCCTCGCCGCGGTAGGTCAGGTGCGCGAAGCGCCGCGCGATCTCGATGCCCGCCTCTGGTGAGCGCCCCGTGCCGTGGTAATCACCGTTCTGCCAGTTGGGATCTGCTTTGATGGCGCACACCTGTGTGCTCTGCGTGCCGATCTGGTCAGCGGTGGCCCGTGCTCCCACCGCCAGCACCAGTGCGGCGCGGATGGTGTCGGGGTGGCCGACGATCCACTCCAGCGCGCGGGCGCCGCCCATCGAGCCGCCGACGACCGCGGCGACCTGGGTGATGCCCAGCGCCGAGAGTGCGGCGAGGTCGGCGTTCACCTGATCCCGCACGGTGATCGCCGGGAATCGTGAGCCCCACGGCTTGCCGTCCGGCGCAAGCGAACTGGGTCCCGTCGAGCCGCGACAGCCGCCCAAGACGTTGGTGGCGACCGCACACCAACGCTCGGTGTCGATGGGGGCACCAGGTCCTGCCACTCCATCCCACCAGCCAGGGGTCGGATGGTTGGCGTCGGCGGCGCCGGTGATGTGGGAGTCGCCCGTCAACGCGTGCAGCACGACGACGACGTTGTCGCGGTCGGTCGAGAGTTCGCCCCACCGCTGCACGGCGATGCAGACGTCGTCGATGACGACTCCCGACTCCAGCGTCAACGAGCCGATGTCGATGACGCCGACGTCACCCTCGGCGGGCAGCGACGTCGTGGCGGGGCTCTCCAAGGTCGTCACACCGACACCGCGGTCTGCGGCACTCCGGAGAAGGCCTTGGCCGCAACGAAGCCCTGCTCGAGGTCGGCGAGGATGTCGTCGATTCCCTCGATGCCGACGGCAAGCCGCACCAGCCCGGGGGTCACGCCGGTGGCGAGCTGTTCTTCCGGGGACAACTGCGCGTGCGTGGTCGACGCGGGATGAATGACCAGCGACCGCACGTCGCCGATGTTGGCGACGTGGCTGTGCAGTGAGAGCGCGTTGACGAAGGCCTTGCCCGCCTCGATGCCGCCCGCCAGTTCGAAGGCAAGCACGGCGCCGGTTCCCTTGGGCGCCAGCTTCTTTCCTAGTTCGTACCACGGCGAGGTGGGCAGGCCCGCGTAGTTGACCGAAACGACGCCGTCGTGGGTGCTGAGGAACTCGGCGACCTGCTGGGCGTTCGCGACGTGCCGCTCGACCCGCAGGCTCAACGTCTCGATGCCCTGGGCGACGAGGAAGGCGTTGAAGGGCGCGCCTGCCGAGCCCAGATCGCGGAGAAGTTGGACCCGCGCCTTGAGCGCGTAGGCAGGCGGGCCGAGTTCGGCGAACACCACGCCGTGGTAGCTCGGGTCGGGGGTGGTGAAGCCGGGGTGGCGGCCCTGTGTCCAGTCGAAGTTGCCGCCGTCGACGATCACGCCCGCGATCGCCGTGCCGTGCCCGCCGAGGTACTTGGTGGCCGAGTGCACGACGATGTCGGCTCCGTGCGCGATCGGCTGGATCAGATACGGCGTCGCGATCGTGTTGTCGACGATCAGTGGAACGCCGCTGGCGTGGGCAACCGAGGAGACACCGGGGATGTCGAGGATGTCGATCTGCGGGTTGGAGATGGTCTCACCGAAGAATGCCTTGGTGTTCGGCCGCACCGCCGCCTGCCAGGACTCGAGGTCGTCGGGGTTCTCGACGAACGTGGTCTCGATACCGAGCTTGGGCAGGGTGTAGTGGAACAGGTTGTACGTGCCGCCGTACAGGCGTGGGCTGGACACGATGTGGTCCCCGGCGCTGGCCAGGTTGAGGATGGCGAAGGTCTCTGCGGCCTGGCCGGACGACAGGAACAGAGCGGCCACGCCACCCTCCAGCGCCGCGATCCGTTGCTCGACGACGTCCTGGGTGGGATTCATGATGCGGGTGTAGATGTTGCCGGGCTCGGCGAGGCCGAACAGGGCGGCAGCGTGGTCGGTGTCCCGGAACGTGTACGACGTGGTCTGGTAGATCGGCAGCGCCCGCGCGTTGGTCGCGATGTCGGGGGTCTGGCCGGCGTGCACCTGCTTGGTCTCGAACGCCCAAGCGGCGGTGGGATCGATTTCGCTGGTCATGAAGGGTGTCTCCTGGAAATGAGAAAGGGGTGCCCAAGAGGGCACGAATCAGGTTTGGGGATGGTTCAGCGACAACTGCACAACGTGGGCCTCCGCATCAGGTTTCCCTGTCTACTCTGGGGGCCCGTCATTGCGGACCCGCGCTTGCCGTGTAGCCGTTGACGGCTACTCAACCTGGTCATCACCCAGGGCACCCCACCGCGGTTGGAGGGTTGCCGGCCAGCAAGCCGGGGCTTAGCGCTGGCACTCATGACCGAAACGAAGCGTATCTCACGACCCGTTATCGGTGCCAGTCCGTTCCTCGCCGCGGACGGCAGGGCCTGATGGAACCCGAGCCACGTCCAGAACGGGTGCAGCGCGTAGGTTCATATCCGACGCGATAATTGCCCTTGAACCGAGACTGACCGCGACGCCGGGAGATTGATAAGTGACCGAACAGCCAACGATCATCTACACGCTGACCGACGAGGCGCCGCTGCTCGCGACGTACGCCTTCCTGCCGGTGGTGCGTGCCTTCGCCGACGCCGCCGGCATCGAGATCGAGACCAGCGACATCTCCGTCGCGGCCCGCATCCTGGCCGAGTTCTCCGACTACCTGACCGACGAGCAGAAGGTCCCGGACAACTTGGCTGCCCTTGGCGAGCTGACGCAGCTGCCGGAGACCAACATCATCAAGCTGCCGAACATCAGCGCCTCGGTGCCGCAGCTGCTGGCCGCCATCAAGGAACTGAAGGCCAAGGGCTACGACCTTCCGGACTATCCCGGCGAGCCGAAGTCCGACGAGGAGAAGCAGATCAAGGAGCGCTACGGCAAGTGTCTCGGCAGCGCGGTGAACCCCGTACTGCGCGAAGGTAACTCAGATCGCCGCGCGCCAAAGGCCGTCAAGGACTACGCGAAGAAGCACCCGCACAGCATGGGGAAGTGGTCACAGGCGTCGCGCACCCATGTCGCGACCATGACACACGGCGACTTCTATCACGGCGAGAAGACGATGACGGTGGACAGCGCCCGCACCGTGCGGATGGAGCTGATCACCAAGAGCGGCCAGACCATCGTGCTCAAACCCGAGGTCAAGCTCGACGCGGGTGACGTCATCGACAGCATGTTCATGAGCAAGAAGGCCCTCTGCGAGTTCTACGAAGAGCAGATGCAGGACGCCTACGAGACCGGCGTGATGTTCTCGCTGCACGTCAAGGCGACCATGATGAAGGTGAGCCACCCCATCGTGTTCGGGCACGCGGTGAAGATCTTCTACAAGGACGCGTTCGCCAAGCACCAGAAGCTGTTCGACGAGCTGGGCGTCAACGTCAACAACGGCCTGTCCGATCTCTACGGAAAGATCGAATCGCTGCCTGCGACGCAGCACGAAGAGATCATCCGAGACCTGCACGCCTGCCACGAACATCGGCCCGAGCTGGCGATGGTCGACTCGGCCAAGGGCATCAGCAACTTCCACTCGCCCAGCGACGTCATCGTGGACGCGTCGATGCCCGCGATGATCCGGGCGGGCGGCAAGATGTACGGCGCCGACGGGAAGCTCAAGGACACCAAGGCCGTGAACCCCGAGTCCACGTTCTCGCGGATCTACCAGGAGATCATCAACTTCTGTAAGACGCACGGCCAGTTCGATCCGACGACGATGGGCACCGTTCCCAACGTCGGTCTGATGGCGCAGAAGGCCGAGGAGTACGGCAGCCACGACAAGACGTTTGAGATCTCCGAGGACGGCGTCGCCAACATCGTGGACAACGCCACCGACGAAGTGCTGCTGACGCAGAACGTCGAAGAGGGCGACATCTGGCGCATGCCGATCGTCAAGGATGCGCCCATCCGCGACTGGGTGAAGTTGGCCGTCACCCGCGCGCGCAATTCGGGTATGCCGGTGGTGTTCTGGTTGGACGTATGGCGCCCGCACGAGAACGAGCTGCGCGGGTTGGTCACCAAGTACCTCAAGGACCACGACACCGAGGGTCTCGACATCTCGATCAGGAGCCAGGAGCGTGCCATGCGGCACACGATCGAGCGCGCCATGCGCGGGCAGGACACCATCGCCGCGACGGGCAACATCCTGCGCGACTACCTGACCGACCTGTTCCCGATCCTGGAATTGGGCACCAGCGCCAAGATGCTGTCGATCGTCCCGTTGATGGCAGGTGGAGGGTTGTACGAGACCGGTGCGGGCGGCTCGGCACCCAAGCACGTCAGCCAGCTGGTTGAGGAGAATCACCTGAGGTGGGATTCGCTCGGCGAGTATCTGGCGCTGGGGGCCAGCTTGGAGGATCTTGGCAACAAGACCGGTGACAAGCGGGCCACGCTGCTGGCCACAACGCTCGACTCGGCCACTGGAAAGCTGTTGGACGAGAACAAGAATCCGTCGCGCAAGACCGGTGAGCTCGACAACCGCGGCAGCCAGTTCTACCTGGCCAGGTACTGGGCCGAGGAGCTCACCGCGCAGTCCGAGGACAAGGAGCTCGCCGAGCACTTCGCGCCGCTTGCCAAGACGTTGGCCGAGAACGAGCAAGCCATCGTCGCCGAATTCAGTGAGGTGCAGGGTGAATCCGTCGACATCGGTGGCTACTACTACCCGGATCCGGACAAGATTATCGCGGTGATGCGGCCGAGCAAGACGTTCAACGCGGCGCTCGAGAGCGTCAAGGGCTGAGGCACGAACTCTCGCATGGCCAAGATCAAGGTCGAAGGCACGGTAGTAGAACTCGACGGCGACGAGATGACGCGGATCATCTGGAAGCTGATCAAGGACACGCTGATTCATCCGTACCTCGACGTGAACCTGGACTACTACGACCTCGGCATCGAGCACCGTGACGAGACCGACGACCAGGTCACCGTCGAAGCGGCCAACGCGATCAAGAAGCATCACGTCGGGGTGAAGTGCGCGACGATCACCCCCGACGAGGCACGGGTGAAGGAATTCGGCCTCAAGGAGATGTGGCTGTCGCCCAACGGCACCATCCGCAACATTTTGGGCGGCACCATCTTCCGGGCGCCGATCGTCGTGGAGAACGTGCCCCGGCTGGTGCCTGGTTGGACGAAGCCGATCATCATCGGACGGCACGCCTTCGGTGACCAGTACCGTGCCTTCAATACCAAGGTCGACAGGCCAGGCACGTTCACGGTGACCTTCACCCCGGACGACGGCAGTGAGCCGATGGTGCACGACGTCGTACAGATCCCCGACGGGGGTGGCGTCATCATGGGGATGTACAACTTCAAGAAGTCGATCCAGGACTTCGCCCGCGCGTCGTTCAAATACGGTCTGCAACAGAGCTATCCGGTCTATCTATCGACGAAGAACACCATCCTGAAGGGCTACGACGGGATGTTCAAGGACGAGTTCCAGCGCATCTTCGACGAGGAGTTCAAGGCGGAGTTCGACGCCAAGGGCCTGACCTACGAACACCGTCTCATCGACGACATGGTGGCGTCCTGCCTGAAGTGGGAGGGCGGCTACGTCTGGGCGTGCAAGAACTACGACGGCGACGTGCAATCCGACACCGTCGCACAGGGTTACGGCTCGCTCGGGCTGATGACCTCAGTGCTGATGACGCCGGACGGTCAGACCATCGAGGCCGAGGCGGCGCACGGCACCGTCACCAGGCACTATCGGCAGCACCAGGCGGGCAAGCCTACGTCGACCAACCCGATCGCCTCGATCTTCGCGTGGACCCGTGGGCTGGAGCATCGCGGCAAGCTCGACAACACCCCGGCGTTGATCGAATTCGCCGAGACGCTCGAGGAGGTCGTCATCGGCACCGTCGAGGGCGGTCACATGACGAAGGATCTCGCCATCCTGATCGGCCCGGAGCAGGGGTGGGAGAACAGCGAGGAGTATCTCGGCACCATCGCCGATCACCTCAAGAAGGCGCTGCACTAGCGATCAGCCGGCGGGCGGGGCCTGCCGCTTGGGTTCGGTGTTCTGGTCGACGAAGTCGGCGACGAGTTCGGTGACGCGACCGGGCGCCTCGAGCATCGGGATGTGCCCCAGCCCGGCGAGCCGGATCACCTGCGTGTCGGCGGGCAGGTTGTCGATGAGGTACTTGTTGCCCCGTGGGGTGGGGAAGACCCTGTCCTTCTCGCACAGCACCAGCTGCGTGGGCACCGCGACATTGGCCAGCTCCAGCAGGCCGGGCAGCCGCAGCGTCTTGACCAGCAGCTGAAAGTAGGCCGTGCAGTGCGTCGCATCGTCGATGAGCGCGACCAAGTCGGGATGGCTTGGCCCGTCGGCTGGGCCGCTGACGGGCAGTGTCGCGATGCGGCGGACGAACGGCAGATCGAGGATCCGCGGACCGAGCAGTCGCGCTGCCGCCAACGCGGGGGCGCCCGCCAGGAATTTGAGCACCGTCTCGTACTTCGTGACGGAGTGTTGCGACCAGCCGCCTGCGGGCGCGATCGCCGTCAGCGATCGAGCGCGGCCGCGGCGTTCCAGTTCGAACGCCACCCAACCGCCCAGCGAGTTGCCGACGACGTGCGCCGTGTCCCAGCCCAGCTGGTCCATCCGCCGTTCGACGTCGTCGACGAGGTCGGCGGTGTTCATGAACCACCCCGTCGCCCTTGGACCACCGTTGTGGCCGACCATCGTTGGCGCGAACACCTCGTATTGCCCGGTGTCCGCCAGCTGGTCCGCGACCGTCCGCCACACCGCCTGCGAGCACAGGAACGGGTGCAGCATCAGAATCGGTTCGCCGGTGCCGAGGTGGATCGGATCGCGCGTCTCCATGCCGCCGACCCTAAGGTGATACCGCCGGTACCGCAAGAATGGTCGCTAAGGTCTCGGACGTGATTGTCAGCACCATCAACGTCAACGGCATCCGCGCCGCAGTCAAGGAGCGGTCGACGGATAACCTCGGCCTTCTCCCGTGGATCAAGGAAACACTCGCGGACGTGATCTGTCTGCAGGAGACCCGCGCCGACGACGAGCAGCTGGCCGAGGCGCTGGCTCCCGCGGTGGCCGACGGTTGGCACCTCGCGTCGGCAGACCCACACCTCAAGGGCCGCAACGGGGTTGCGGTGCTGAGCCGGCAGCCGATCACCCGGACGCTGATCGGGCCCGACGCCGACGAGTTCGCCGCGCACGGCCGTTACCTCGAGGTCGACACCGCGGGTCTCACCGTCGCCAGCGTGTACTTCCCGACTGGAGAGGCGGAGACCGACCGTCAGCTCGAGAAGGAGCGCTTCATGGCTGCGGTCGCCGCGCGGATGGCGGTTCTCCGCCGTCAGGGCAGCGACGCGGTGGTGTGTGGCGACTGGAACATCGGACACACTGAGAACGACATCAAGGCCTGGAAGGCGAACCGGAAGAAGGCCGGGTTCCTACCGGCTGAGCGGCAGTGGCTGACGGATCTTCTGGGCACCGGCTGGGTTGACGTGGTGCGGGTGATGCATCCCGACGTCGCGGGCCCCTACAGCTGGTGGTCGTGGCGGGGCAAGGCGTTCGACAACGACGCGGGCTGGCGCATCGACTACCAATTGGCCAGCGCAGGGTTGGCCGACCGCGTCGTCGCCGCCCGGGTCGAGCGCGCCGACGCGTATGCGTTGCGCTGGTCCGATCACGCCCCGGTGACCGTCGAATACGCCTGATTCCAGTCCGCCCGTCGACCGAGGTGGGCCAGGATGCGCGCGAAGTCATCGGCGCCGACGGGCTCGACGGCACGTGCGAACGGTGAGCCGTCCTGCTCGCGGAAGTCGCCGTCGGGAACGCCAAGGACCAGCGGAAGCACGGCCGCGACGACGTCGGTCGGCAACCCGTAGGGCACGCCGAGGGTGGCGGCGACGTCCCAGCCGTGCACGACGTAGTCGACGAAGTGAAACCCCATCGCCATCACGCCGGGGACCTTTGCGCCAGGGCCGAAGTCCGGGAGTGCGAATTCGACGTCGGCAGCTCCAGCGGCGGCGAAGGCAGCCATGACGTCGTGGGCGGCCGCGGCGTAGGCGCCTGCGGGATCGGCTGTGACCGGGGCCAGCACTGTCTCCGGTCGCCAGAGGTCCGGGTCGTCGCCGGAACCCCTTGCCGCCGCGGCGAATCCGCGGTGCTGGACGGTCATGTGGGCCAGTAGGTCGATGAGGTTCCAGCCTGCGCAGGGGGTCGGTCGGTTCAGGTCGTCGCGCCCGACGGTGTCGACGACGTCTATCGATGCGAGGACTGCGGTGCGGTGGTGGGAGGAGAAGCTCGAAGTATAAGTATGCATACGCATATGATAAGCGCTAGCTTATGATATGGCAACGCTTAGCATGGTGCGATGCCAACGCAGCCGCGTCGTCCCGACCTCGCCGCGATGCTGGCTCCGCTGGTGCGGGACATGATGGCCGCCGAGCAACCGATCCTCGACGCGCATGGGCTCACGATGTGGGGTTACGTCGTCCTCCTGGCCTTGGACCGGGCCTCGATGCGTACCCAAGCCGCGCTCGCGGAGGCGATCGGCGCCGACAAGACCCGCATCATCCGCACGCTCGACGAACTGCAGGAGGCTGGGCACATCGAGCGTCGGCCGGATCCCGACGACCGTCGCGTGCGACTGCTGGCCATCACGGAATCGGGTCGGGCCGTCAAGGACGCCGTCCAGGCGGACATTCAACGGGGCGAAGAACGGTGGCTGCGTGAGCTGGACGCCGACGAGCGGCGGGTATTCCTGAAGGTGCTGCGGCGCCTGACCCGTGACGCAACCGGATGACGGCAATGAAAGGATTGACGCCATCATGAGCACTCAGCACGATGGCGCGTCCGAAAGAGTCGTCTTCTCCGGCGTGCAGCCCACGTCCGACTCTCTCCACCTCGGCAACGCGCTTGGGGCGGTCAGTCAGTGGATCGGACTGCAGGACGGCTACGACGCCTACTTCTGCGTCGTCGACCTGCACGCGATCACCGTCGCGCAGAACCCCGCCCTGCTGCGCAAACGCACCCTGGTGACCGCGGCGCAGTACCTGGCGCTCGGCATCGACCCCGCCCGGTCGACGGTCTTCGTGCAGAGCCACGTGCCCGCACACACCGAATTGACTTGGGTGCTTGGTTGTTTCACCGGATTCGGCCAAGCGTCGCGGATGACGCAGTTCAAGGACAAGTCGCAGAAGGAAGGCGCGGACGCGACGACCGTCGGCCTGTTCACCTATCCGGTGCTGATGGCCGCCGACGTGTTGCTCTACGACACCGGCCTGGTGCCCGTCGGGGAGGACCAGCGTCAGCACCTCGAACTCGCTCGCGACGTCGCGCAGCGGTTCAACGCGCGGTTCCCCGACACCCTCGTCGTCCCCGAACCGATGATTCAAAAGGCGACGGCGAAGATCTACGACCTGCAGGATCCGACCGCGAAGATGAGCAAGTCGGCCGCCACCGACGCGGGTTTGATCAGCTTGCTCGACGATCCGAAGAAGACGGCCAAGAAGATTCGCTCCGCCGTCACCGACAGTGAGCGTGAGATCCGCTTCGACCGGGACGCGAAGCCGGGGGTATCCAATCTGCTGACCATCCAGTCGGCAGTCACCGGCACCGACGTCGACACGCTGGTGCAGGGTTACGCCGGCCGCGGCTACGGCGATCTCAAGGCCGACACCGCGGACGCCGTCGTCGAGTTCGTGACGCCGATCAAGGCGCGGGTCGACGAAATGTTGGCCGACCCCGCGGAATTGGAGTCCGTGCTGGCCGATGGCGCCGATCGAGCCAACGAGGTGTCTGCGAAGACGCTGCAGCGGGTATACGGCAAACTAGGTTTGCTTCCAAGAAGCGCTCGCGCGAAGAGAACGTAGGACGGGGGCCGGCGTGACCGAACCGGCGAAGCCCGGCGTCATGGACCGGCTGCGAGCCAAGTTTCCGTTGTTCGACCGCGTCATGACCGCGCAGGGGCGCTACAACGACAGCAAGGGCGACTTCTACGCCGCGGGTATCACCTACTTCACGATCTTCGCGCTCTTCCCGCTGCTGATGGTCGGTTTCGCGGCGGGCGGCTTCGTGTTGGCGAGCCGGCCGGAACTGCTCTCCGAAGTCGAGATGAAGATCAAGGGGGCCGTCTCCGGTGACCT
>NZ_JAVRQA010000001.1:0-4842 GCF_032161845.1 Mycobacterium sp. | reverse complement strand
GCGGATTGACCACCTGACTCAGCGTGTTGACGGCGTCGTACAGCGCGTCGATGGTCGGCGCGAGCGCCTCGAGTCCGGGAGCCAACCGATTGAGCGTGTCGGCGACGTCTGCAAGCCTGATCAGCGGTCCGTTCTCGGCGGTCAGGGTGTCGAGGAGGCCGCCTTCGGCAAGCAGTTTGTCGGCAACGCCGTCCTCGCGAAGCACCCGTTCGATGAGTCCGTCGTTCGCCAGCAGCTGGTCGGCCAGACCGCCTGGCGCAATGAGCCGCGAGATGGCGCCGTCATCGGTGGTCAGCCTGTCGGCCAGGCCGCCCTCGGCTGTCACCTGGTCGATCAGGCCGCCGGGTGCGACGGCGCGCGCAACGGGGCCGCTCTCGGCGGTCAACCGGTCCAGCAGTCCCCCCTCAGCGGTTAGCTGGTCCACGATGCCGCCGGGCCGCAGCAATCGATTGACCGGACCGTCCGGTGCGAGAGCCCGCCCGAGCGGGGCGTCGTCGTCCATGAGACCGGCCAGTCGATTGGCCCGTTCAACCGCTTCCTCGAGCCCCAACATGTGCGCGAACGACGACCCGCTGGTGGGCGCCTTACCGTCGCTCACCCCGCGCTGAACGATGTGGAGCGTTTCCCCAGCAATGCCGAGACCCACCTCGGCGACGGCGAGACCGATGCGAACCGGCGCGGTGGCCACGTCGATGAGGGCTTTGCCGAGATTCATGCCGCCAAGTGTATGGCCGGGGTCACAGTGGAGAACCTGGGATCAACTCACAGGAATCTCACAGCGCCTGCGCAGCGTCAAAGCATGTGAAGGGGAGGACATTGATCACATGGCCATGGCTGCAGTTCCGGATTTCGTCCCCGAAGCGCGAATTCTCGTCGTCGACGACGAAACCAACATCGTCGAGTTGCTCTCGGTGAGCCTGAAGTTCCAAGGCTTCGAGGTGCATACCGCGTCGAGTGGACCCGCCGCACTCGACAAGGCACGCGAGGTGCGCCCCGACGCGGTCATCCTCGACGTGATGATGCCGGGGATGGACGGCTTCGGCGTGCTGCGCCGCCTGCGCGCCGACGGCATCGACTCGCCCGCGCTGTTCCTGACCGCTCGCGACTCGCTGCAGGACAAGATCGCTGGACTCACGCTCGGCGGGGACGACTACGTCACGAAGCCCTTCAGTCTGGAAGAGGTGGTGGCGCGCCTTCGCGTCATCCTCCGCCGGTCCGGCCGAGGCGTCGAAGAGCCCCGCAGCGCACGGCTGACGTTCGCCGACATCGAACTCGACGAGGACACCCACGAGGTGTGGAAGGCCGGCGAACCCGTTTCGCTGTCGCCCACCGAATTCACCCTGCTCCGCTACTTCATCATCAACGCAGGCACGGTGCTGTCCAAGCCGAAGATCCTCGACCACGTCTGGCGCTACGACTTCGGCGGTGACGTCAACGTCGTCGAGTCCTATGTGTCTTACCTGCGGCGCAAGATCGACACCGGTGAGAAGCGGCTCCTGCACACCCTGCGCGGTGTGGGATACGTGCTGCGCGAACCCCGCTAGCACGCGGGATGCGTGAGTTCGTCAGCCAAGGGCCGCGCTTTTTGCACAATGGTGTCATGGCTGGTGTTCGGGGGCGCGGTATCCCGCTTCGCGTGGGGCTCGTTGCCGCGACCCTGGTGCTGGTGGCATGTGGTTTGCTCGCGTCTGGCGTCGCCGTCACGTCGATCATGCGGCACAGCCTGATCAACCGGGTCGACGAGACTCTGCTCGACGCCTCGCGGGGCTGGGCTCAGGCGCCCCGGCGGATGCCGGCCACCCCCATGGAGGATCCAAACCCGGCCAGGCCGCCGTCGAACTTCTACGTTCGCGGTATCGACTCCGACGGGCGCATCTGGATGGCAGTCAACGACCGCGAGGCCGAGCCTGCCCTGCCCGACAGCAACGACGTCGGGCCGGTGCCCGTCACCGTGGGATCGATCGACCACTCCGCTGTGCAGTGGCGGGCGATGACGGTGCGCGGCATGCACGGTGAGCTCACCACGGTCGCCATCGACCTCTCCGACGTGTCGTCGACCGTCCGCGCCTTGACGTGGTCGCAGGTCGGCATCGGCGTCGCAGTGCTCCTAGTCCTTGGCATCGCCGGCTTCGCCGTGGTGCACAGGAGCCTGCGACCGCTCGTCGAGGTGGAGCAGACCGCAGCCGCGATCGCCGCCGGTGAGCTCGATCGTCGTATCCCACAGCGTGATTCACGCACCGAAGTGGGGCGATTGTCGTTGGCGCTCAACGGAATGCTCGCGCAGATCCAGCGAGCGGTCGCAGCATCGGAGGCATCCGCCGAACAGGCGCGCACCTCCGAGGATCGGATGCGTCGATTCATCACCGACGCCAGCCATGAACTGCGCACGCCGCTGACCACCATTCGTGGGTTCGCCGAGCTGTATCGCCAGGGCGCCGCGCGCGACGTCGAATTGCTGATGAGCCGCATCGAGAGCGAGTCCCAGCGGATGGGTCTGCTCGTCGAGGATCTTCTGCTGCTGGCCCGGCTCGATGCCCAGCGTCCGATGGAACAACGCCGCGTGGACCTGCTGTCGTTGGCCAGCGACTCCGTCCACGACGCCAGGTCGGTCGCCCCGAAGCGCACCATCTCCATGGAGGTGTTCGACGGGCCGGGGACACCCGAGGTACTTGGCGACGAGGCCCGGTTGCGGCAGGTGCTTGGCAATCTGGTGGCGAACGCATTGCAGCACACCCCGGATTCCGCGAGCATCGCGATCCGGGTCGGCACCGAGCAGGACAACGCGATCCTCGAGGTGTCCGACGAAGGTCCTGGCATGACTCGCGAGGACGCCCACCGGGTGTTCGAGCGGTTCTACCGCACCGACTCCTCGCGGGCCCGCGCCAGCGGTGGCACCGGTTTGGGACTCTCCATCGTCGACTCACTTGTGTACGCGCACGGCGGCACCGTCAGCGTCACCACGGCCCCTGGCCAGGGTTGCCGATTCATCGTCCAGCTGCCGCGGATCGCGGACGTGCCTGCGCCCGACGCAGACGCCGACGTGCCCGCACCGGTCAGCTGACCGAATCCAGTTCTGCCAGCGCGGCTTTGATTTTGGCCTGCGCGTCGTCGAGTGACTCGGGCGACGGGTTGCGGTCCACGTTGGCGAAGCCGAAGTCGGCGAGGTCGCGGGCCGGGAACACGTGGACGTGCAGATGCGGGACCTCGAGCCCGGCGATGATCACGCCCGCCCGCTCGACGCCGAATGCCTTGGACACGGCCTTGCCGATTCGCTGCGACACGGCCATCACGCGGGCGAAGGTAGCGGGCTCGATGTCCTGCCAGTTGTCGATCTCGGCGCGCGGAACGACGAGCGTGTGCCCCGGCGTCATCGGTTCGATGGTCAGGAATGCGACGACCTCATCGTCCTCGTAGACGAACCGACCTGGAATCTCGCCGTTGATGATCATCGTGAACACGGAAGCCATCGTTCGAGCATGCCAGAACGGCGTCCTGGGGCGAACGAAGCGACGGGGGAATTCCCTGACAGCCAGTTCCCAGCGCCGGGGCAGACCCATGGCAGCTTGCTCCGCGACGGTGGTCATCGTGACCGACCTGGCGAATCCCTCCCTGGCCGGCGGTCAAGTCCACCCATTGCGATCCTCCGCACCGTGCTCCTACGTTCTCGACATCGTCATACCGGTGTACAACGAGGAACGTGAACTGGCAGCCAGCGTTCGCCGGCTCCACCACTTCATTGCTACCGAGGTGCCCTACGCGGCGCGAATCACGGTGGTCGACAACGCCAGTACCGACGGCACTCTGGAGGTGGCGCAGCGCCTCGCCGAGGAGCTACCGCACGTGGAGACCCTCCACCTGGACGCCAAGGGGCGCGGGGGCGCGCTGCGCGCCGCATGGACCTCGTCGACGGCCGCGGTGGTCGCCTACATGGACGTCGACCTCTCGACTGATCTCAGGGCGCTCATGCCGCTGGTCGCGCCGTTGGTGTCCGGGCACTCGGACATCGCGATCGGGTCGCGTCTCTCGGCGTCGTCCAGGGTGGTACGCGGACCGAAGCGCGAATTCGTCTCGCGCAGTTACAACTTGATCCTCCGTGGAGTTCTCGGCGCTCGCTTCTCTGATGCTCAGTGCGGGTTCAAGGCGATGCGCGCCGACGTGGCCAAGCAACTCCTGCCTCTGGTGGTCGACACCGGCTGGTTCTTCGACACCGAACTGCTGGTGATCGCCGAACGTGCCGGCCTGCGCATTCACGAGGTGCCCGTCGACTGGATCGACGACCCCGATTCCCGCGTCGACGTCGTCGCCACCGCGGTCGAGGACCTCAAGGGTTGCTGGCGGGTGGGTCGGGCGCTGGCCACCGGCGCGCTCCCGCTGCGCGAACTGCAGGCGGCGCTGGGTCGTGAGCCTCTGGTGCCGGGCGTCCCCAAGGGCATGGTCGGGCAGCTGGTCCGATTCGGGATCGTCGGCCTGGCAAGCACTCTCGCATACGCCCTGCTGTATCTGGTGTTGCATCCAGCGATGGGCGCCCAAGCGGCCAACCTCGTCGCGCTGTTGCTCACCGCGATCGCCAACACCGCTGCCAACCGCGCCTTCACCTTCGGAGTGCGCGGCCGCAACGGGGCAGGCCGCCACCAGCTTCACGGCCTGATGGTCTTCATGTTCGGGCTGGCGATCACCAGCGGGTCGTTGTTCGTGCTGCACCGTTTCGACCCGACGATCGGCAAGGTCGCCGAACTCTCCGTGCTGGTGATCGCGAATCTGGTCGCGACGGTGGTGCGCTTCGTCGCGCTGCGGCGGGTGTTCGGAGTTCATCGCCGTTAGAAGGGTGGTGGGCTGGTGTCG